>NZ_JBEXKB010000122.1:0-15269 GCF_040609455.1 Kitasatospora sp. NPDC004669 | reverse complement strand
CGAGTCGTACTGATCGCCCACCTACGCCGCCGATACGCGGAGCGACCCACCGCCATCCCGGGATGATCTCCGGCTACGAAAATCTTGCCAGAGCCAGATAGAGGTGTACACCGACAGCCGTCGTCCTGGACAGCGCTGCGCCCGGCCTGCTCACCGGGGCCACCGCCGCATCCCGCCCGGCTGCGCCCCGGGCTGCTGGCCTTGTGCTGTGCAGTCGCCTGCTGGAACGCGGCTTCTACATGAGAACAGCCGGGAGCGGCGCTTGGCTCGCCTGCTGGAGCACCTGGAGGACGGCTATGACGTCTGAGTCGTCGACTGCGTGCCCTCTCTCGGCGTCATCATCGACTGCGCCCTGATGGCCGCCCTCCACCCGCCGTTGCTCTTGTCGGGTGATCTTTAGGTGTCGTGGATTAGCTCGCCAGGCGCCGACTGCGAAAGTCCTGGACATGAAGAGAATCGTGCTCCTGGCTGCGGGCCTGGGGGGCGTGCTGGCGACGGTGTGTGCCGGACCTGCCCAAGCCGGCGCGTTGACTGGCCCGCGCGATGATGGGTGCGTCAACGTCGGCAGCGCCGAGTCGGTCGGAGCCGCGGTCGGCTCGCCGGGCGTCCTGTCGGGGAACATGGTGCAGATCCCCGTGAACGCGCCGATCAACCTGTGCGGCAACAGCATCCACATCGGCGGCGGAGTTGGAGGCGGCGGCGGAGGCCCGGGCTAGTCACGGCCGACGCTGCGCCATCTCCATACCCATGGGGAGAGCACCTGCTGGAACAGCCCCCGTGCCGATCAGGCCGGGGCGGGACGGCAGCGACCAAAGCGACCGACACCGACACAGGCCGACCAAGCGGTGCGCGCTACGGGCAATGGGATGCAGCGCGCACCGCCCGGCAGATCCTGCCAGAGCCCCGCAACCCGGCTCCCCGGTAGACCCGGTCAGCACGCTGGTAGGCGACGGCTGGCTTTCAGCGCGGACGTCGGTTGCTTTCAGCGGCCGGCGTGTGGGGTGGCCGGCCACCGAGGACCACTGGCACGGCCAGCACCGGGAGGACGAAGGCGTCGCCTACTCCACCTGCGACGGCAAGATCTCCGCCCTCGGTGGTGCCCGGCCGTACCCCGGCCGGCAGGGGAGCGGTGGCCCAGTAGCGGGCGTAGGCGTTCAGCTTGGCGGCCAGGCGCGTGCCGCCCATCGTGCCGCGGTCGAGCTCGACGAACGCCAGGCCGCTGACCCGGGCCCCGTCGCCGGCCTCGCGCGCGTAGTGGAGCAGCCCGTCCGGGCGCACGCTGCCCTCCTTGCCTTCGGCGAAGCGGTGGGTGATCTCCGGGATGAAGTCGAACGCCCCGTAGACGTCACCCCGCTTGCGGGCGTCGGCGAGGAACGCCAGGTGCGCGCGGACCACGGCGAGCTGGTGCCACAGCGTGTACTTGAACGCGGTCTCGTCGCCTGGCAGCCGCGGGGCGGGGATGTCCGCCAGTTCCGGGAAGGCGCCGGCGATACGGACGCCGTGCTCGGTCGGGAACCAGCCCTTGGTCCGCCCGGACTGCGGCAGCACCAACTCCTCGGCCAAGCCCTCAACGCGCAGCCGCCGCAGCCGACCGCGCATCTTCTCGATCCCGCTGTCCGGGGCGTGCAACTGCCGCAGCTGCCGGGCGGTGGAGATCCGGAGCTGGAACAGGGAGGCGAGCACCGCCCAGGTGATCTCCACCTCCCGCGTCTCGCTGTCCGGCTCCGCGCCCGTCCTCGCCCTGCTCTTCGTCCTGGCGCCATCGTTCTTCGTCATCGAGGGGTTCCCCATCGGCTGGGCGCGGAGCCGGGTGCTCCGCGCGGTCGCCGAAGGGAATCCCACGAACCTTGGCGGACCCCTTGGTGAACAGCTCCCTCGGCCGCAACGATCACGTAACGGCCCCTACCAACGTTGGCGGTCGCCACCTTGACGGATTCCTTGATGACCGCCCGGATCCCTTGATGGTGGCCCGAAATACCTTGATGGAGCGGCCGGACACCTTGATGGTCAAGGTAGACACCTTGATGCCGCCCGGCCCGGACCATTCCGCCGCGGCCTACAGCTCCCAGGCCCCGCACCGTGGCCACCGGGGGGCGGCTTTCCCGGGGCTTGGTCCGTGTGTGGCGGCTCTACTTGCAGAAGGTCTTGGCTGCGAGCGCGGCTCCCGCGTCGAAGCCCTTCTGGTAGTTCGGGTCGACAGCGGTGAGACCCTGCGGAGGCTTGCTCTTGCAGTCCTGTTTGATCGCCTTGAAGCCGTCCCTGAAGCCCCGCTTGTACTGGTCGTTGGCGTTCTTCTGTCCGCCGGTCGTGCCGGTTGCCGGGGCCGTGCCACAGTCCACCTTGCCCTCAGGGCTTTGGACGGTCCAGTGACTGTCGGTCCCGACAGGGATGGTGAAGGTGCCGTCCTTCGCCACATTGGCCGATCCAGCCTGTATCCCGGCATCCGAGAAGGCCGCGACCAGCGAACCCCCGGTGAAGCCCGTGCCGCTGACCTGGTGCATGCCAAGCCGGTTCGGGTCGTTGGCCACAGAGCACGCTGCGGCCGCGGGGGCGGCGGGTGCGCTCACTGCCAGCCCGTGTGCGGCGACGGCCGGGCCGAGGGCGAGTGAGGAGATCATCAGGGGGGCGATTGCTAGGAGGCGACGCTGCCGTTTCATTGTCTCGTCCTTCCGTTGAGGCGGGAGAGCTGATCCGGCCGGTCATCACGGCTTGGAAGGGACGGCACCCATCGGTCAGCGGGCACCAGGGCCGGTACCGACGTGCGGGAGATCCTCAATACCATCTTTTACCAGGCCCGCACCGGCTGCCAGGAGCAGAGTGCTGCGACGCCGGCTGAGGTCCTGGTGGACCGTCCCCGTTCCACCACAACGACGACGGCTGGCGCGCCTACGACGACGCCGTGCCCATCGTCGCGACCACCCTGGAACTCCTCGCCGAACACGGCCCGCTCGGCCCGGTGTGGTGGCGCTACGGCCGCCCTGGCCGGCACTGCCCCACCGAGGCGCTGGAGAACCCGGACAACCGGGCCGCCTACGACCGGCGCCAGGCCGCCAGGGAGGACGAGTGGCACAAGGCCCACCAGGAGCTGATGGACTCCCTGGCCTGCGTCGACTGCGGCGACGTACCCGAACAGGAGAGCTCCTGGGTGTACGGCAGCCGCAAGTGGACCCGCTGCCCCGGCGGCCGCTGCTGGACCTGCCACCAGGACCGCAAGGAACGGCTCGAGCGGGAGGCCGAAGAGCAGTTGGAGGCCGCCCGGGCGGCGAACGCCTCGCTACGTCCGTGCTGGACGTGCCGGGGCTCGATCGGTGGCCAGGAGGGCTCGGAGCTGGAGCTGCGCCAGGAGGCCGACCCGTACCGCCTGGAATGCCCGCACTGCGCGTTCAAGCGCAGGAACACCGGCCGCCCACCGATCATCCTGCCCCTGCCCACCAACCGCGACCGCCGCCGCGCCGCCGCCGGCAAGCTCGACGATCCCTACTGGCACATCCGCCTGCACCACGCCGCGGACCAGCCCGCCCAGCAAGACCCCGATCGCTGACTGGCATTGCCGGCGGTCCGCGCCTGGCCGAGGCGGCGGCATTCCGGGGCGTGCTGGGCAGCCGGGGGCGGGCAGTAGGCGTCAGACCCGGCGCCTGCTGCCCGCCCCATAGCGGCCGGTGAGCGGGGATGGCGTGCGCGGCTCCGTCACCGCCGACGTCTTTCCCGGCTCCCGGCTCAGTTTCTCGATTCGGCGATGCTGTGCCATCCGTGCCCGGGGGCTCGCAGTCCGCGGATGCCCTCGGGGGTGCCGATGTCGGTGGGGGCGTCGTATCCCGGAGCCGCGCAGAAGGCGCCGGCGCAGCCGATGGTGATGTCGTTGAAGTCCTGCGGGTGGGCGTAGGGGTAGGAATTGGGGAAGGTGCCGGGGGCGGGGTTGCCGGCCAGGGCGTACATCCCGGCGATCAGCGGGGAGGACAGGCTGGTGCCGCCCTCGACCGTCCAGCCGGTAGTGGAGCCGACGGGGGTCGTGTCGTACACCGCCAGGCCGGGGTTGGAGTCCGCGACCGCGGAGACGTCGGCGGTGGTGCGGCTGCCGGGGCAGAAGGCGTCGTGCTGGAAGGCGGGCTTGGGTTCGAAGGCGGAGCAGCCGCATCCGCTGCCGGCCCAGGCGGTTTCGGCCCAGCCGCGCCGGTTGTGCGCGGGAGTCGGCGTGGTACCGCCCACCGAGGTCACGTAGGGGGAGGAGGACGGGTAGAGCGGAATTCCTCCGGCGTCGCCCGAGGCGAAGGCGAAGACGACGCCCGGGTGGTTGCGGAAGTGGAAGTCGAAGTTCGTTTCGCCCGGGCCCTCGAACGCGCCCCAGCTGTTGGAGACGAACTTCGCGCCCTGCGCGACCGCCTGGTCGACCCCGGCCAACAAGTTGGTCTTCGGACCCGCCGTGGCCTCGGGGCGGGCCCGCCTTAGGCGCTCCACTGGGGCTCGGGGGCGCCAAACCGGTGGCGCCATGTCCGGGTGGGGGACGAGACTGCGCGGATGGATGTGCTCCCGCCGCTTCCCGGACCGTTGCCCTGGCCGGTGGCCGATCCTCGCGCCCGCCACTTCGTGGCCCACTATTCGGACATGCACGGCCTGGTCGCGGGCCTGATCCTGCCCGAGCACGCACCCGCCTACGTGGTGAGCGCGCTGGAGACATCGCGCGAGCTGATCCGGCACTCCTACTACCGCTACGAGTTCACCACCGTCGCGGTCACGCACTCGCTGTTCGCCCTGGAGCGGGCCCTCGCCGAGCACCTGGGCGTGAAGAAGAACTTCCAGCAGCTGATCGCGCTGGCCGCCGCCGGCGGCGTCATCTCGGCCGACCTCGCCGACCGGCTCGACGCCGGCCGCCAGCTGCGCAACAAGCTCGCCCACGGCGACCTGACCGGTACCGCCCTGACTCCGGTCATGGCCGTGAACATGGTGCGCGCGGCCTTCGACACCGCCGCGCTGCTGTTCCCCGCGCCAGCGGCCTGACCGCCCCGCCTGGTGGGCCCGGCCTCCTGATCGGGGCCGGGCCCAGCACACGCCCTGGGTCAGGACATCCATCCGCCGACGCAGTCGGCGCACACGGACAGCTCGGTGTCGGTGGTAGGCCGGCCGCACGACTGGCAGTCATCGAGCCCGCTGTCGGCCGCGGTGAACAGGCAGGTGAAGCAGAACCAGGCGTCGCCGGGTCCGAGGCTCTTGGGCATCGCCTCGTGCCGGGTGTCCACGAAGGTGTCGGCATCGCACTCGGGGCAGGTGCGCAACAGACCGTCGCCGCCCATCCGGATTTCCCATCCACTGGCTTCGTTGAGCTCGGCGCTGAGGGTCAGCGGGCGCCAGGTGCCGCCGCCCCGGACGGCGGCGAGGGCCTGCTGGTAGCTCTCGGTGGTGCAGAAGGAGCGGATCTTCGCCATCCGCTGCTGCTTGTCGTCGGCCATGGTGATCTTCCGTTCGGGCACGCCGCCGACTCCGGCGCGCCGGGAAGAGCAGGCACGCGGACAGGTCCTCTGCCGGGGAAGCAGGCTTCTTCTGCCCGACGCAGCCAGGGGAGTCGGCCCTGAACGCCGTACGGCAAGGCCGCCGGAACGGCCTTTGCGACACCATAGCGCCCGCCGCCACCACCCGAAGGGCGGGTTCAGCTGGGCCTGGCCGCCCCAGCCGGGGTCGACTTCGCCGTTATCGAGGCCCAGCTCGGCCGCCTGGCCGCTGCCCATGACCGCCCGTCGGCCACCACCGTCCCGCCCGCCCGGGCATCCGATGATGAGGGTCTGGGCGAGCGGCTGGCGGCCCGTGCGACGAAGAAGGACGCGCTGGAGCTGCTGCACGGCCTTCGGGTGCGGCCCGGCGACCCGCGCAGCCGCAACGCCATCACCGAGGCGCTGCTCGCCGAACTGCTCACCTACGGCATCACGCTCGACCGGGGATCGGCGAACCGCTACGTCGAGGCCTTCGGCACACCGGCGGGCCGTGACCGCAGACCGTCCACAGGTGGGGGCCGACGCGCCGCACGGTCACCACCGCGCCGTCCGGCTCGCCCCGGCCGTGCCCGGCGGCGCCGTCGGCCGAGCCCCAGGTCCAGTGGAGGCGCCAGGCGCCAGCGCCCTGGTCGACGCAGGAAGTCCAGGCAGCGGCGCGCTCGTGTCCGGGCAGACCGGGGTAGCGGTGGGAGCGCAGGCCGGGGTGATGGCAATCTCTGAAGCCTTCAAAGATCGCCATCAGTGCACCGGCTTCGGGGCGACGGTTCAGGAGGACAGCGCCTTGCTCGCCAGCAGCTTCCCCTGGGCGTCGTACGCGGCGAGCCTGATCCCCTTGAGCGCGTCCTTCCCCGGATCGTTCTTCGGGTCGGCGGAGGGCTTGAGGCTGCTGGGCCCCCAGACATAGCCGCTGGCGTAGCCCGGGCTGCCGGGGAGCGAGGCGACGGTGGCCCAGTACGCCCGGCCGTCCAGCTCGATGGTCATCCGGGCCACCTGCCCGGGCCCGTGGTAGACGAGGTTGTACAGACCCTCGTGGTCCTGCCCAGGGGTCCCGTAGTACTGCATGGTGATCTCGGTCGCGCCCGCCGTCCAGGAGTACCCGCTGCATCCCGGGCCGCTTCCGTAGGCGGGAGCGTCGTGGATGCAGATCTCCTGGTCCTTCAGCTGCATCCACCAGTCCGGGCGGCCCAGCGACAGCTGCTGGCCGGGCTCCACCACCACGGCCTCGGGAGCCGGCCCCACCGGTACCAGCGGAGCCTGCGAGGCCGGTCCGACGGCCTGGGCCCCGCGCTGCGCGGACAGCACCGCACCGGTGCCGGCCACCACCGCGAGCGCGGCCACCACGGCCGACGCACCCATCGCCACCCGGCGCCTCCGCCGCTGCCGCCGCACATGGATCCGTACGGGCCCGGCGGACCAGTCCGCCACCGTGACCCGGGCCGCCTCATCCCGCAGAGCGCCGCGCACCATGTCCTCGGTGTCCATCACCTGTTGCCTCCGTTCGTGCCGTCGGTCGTCGAACCGGTGCCCGCCGCGTACGGGGCCAGCGCCGGGTGTCGGCGCAGTTTCGCCAGGCCCCGGCTCGCCTGACTCTTCACGTTGCCCACCGAGCAGCCGAGCACTTCGGCGACCTGGCACTCGCTCATGTCCTCCCAGTAGCGCAGGACGACCACGGCCCGCTGGCGCTGCGGCAGCTGCGCCAACGCCTGGAGCAGCA
Organism: Kitasatospora sp. NPDC004669; assembly: GCF_040609455.1. Lineage (NCBI taxonomy): Bacteria > Bacillati > Actinomycetota > Actinomycetes > Kitasatosporales > Streptomycetaceae > Kitasatospora > Kitasatospora sp. NPDC004669. The sequence goes on along the minus strand of NZ_JBEXKB010000122.1, from coordinate 8,072 downwards.
CCGAGCGCTCCTCGACGTCGCGCTGGCCGCCGCCCGCGGTGTGCGCCCGATCGGGCAGGACGGGCACGAGCAGCTGCCTGACCCGGCGCCGCCGGTGACGACTCAGGTTGTTGTTCACCAGGGCCCGGTGGACATAGGCGTCCGGCTCCTCCAGGCGGCTGATCCGGGACCAGTTCCTGAAGACCTTCGCGAACGTCGCCTGCACCACGTCCTCGGCCTCGTGGTAGTCGCCCGTGAGCAGATAGGCGGTGCGCACCAGCCGCCGCCAGCGCGTGGCGGCGAACCCCTCGAAGTCAAGCTCCCGCAGGCCGGGGCCGCCCACGGAAGCCGGTGCCGTGACAGGCCGGGGCCGGTCCTCCACCGGGATATGCAATACGCTCGCGGTCATCCAATTCCTCTTCGCGTCCGCGCGACGACCCGACCGGACCATCGCTCTGCCCTACTCACCGCCGCGCCGCCGCAAGGGTTGCATGGCAATGTCCGCGAGAACGGGCCCCGGCTCAACTTCCCGGCCCTATCGCTGATTGAGGGGCCATCCGCTGGATGATCACGGTGGCAGGAGGATGACGCGCCTTCCCCACCGCAGCCGGCCCCGCCGCGACGGCCACTATCCCCAAGGCCCTGCGCCCGAGCGCCCAGGCGCCCGGCGCGGAGAAACCGGCCGTCCGGCACGGACGCGAGCACCCGCTCGACGTCGGCCGGATCCACGCCGCCCTCGTCACCGACGCCCGCACCCACAGCGAGGCCCGCGGCCCGCTCGACCTCGTCCCCGCCCCGGGTCCACCTTCTTGGTGGCAAGACCCGGATCCGGATCTCGCGCGAGTGCGTCCAACGCCTGTCAGGTTCGGGTCTGGGATGGGCGGGCAGAGATGGCAGCGGCACGGCGTTACTGGTTTGCGCTGATGGTGTGCGGGGTGCTGCTTGCATTGTCCCTGCCGCTCTATCTGACGCATGGCCAATCCTGTCCCCCGCAGCCGTCCGTCGTGGACGGGATGTCCATGTGCGCTGCACCGGTTTCGTCACCGATGGGAATCCTGAACAGCTACCACCTGGCACATCCCAGAGAGGTCCAGTTGTACTGGCTGGTCGCCCTGGTGTGCGGCAGTTGCGCGCTCGGCTGGTGGTACCGGCGATCGGGCGAAGGCCGGCGGGCCGTCGCGTGTGTGGTCGTCGCGGCGCTGCTGGCCGGCGCCACCATGGGCCTGACCTGGGCGGGTTGGAGCGGCTTCCACTCGCCCTCGGCCTGGGCGGAGTCGACGCTGCTGATCGTTTTCAACGGCGCCACGCCACTGCTGACCATCGGCCCTGCGCTGCTCGCACTGGCGGTTGTCGAGCGCGGCGCTGGGCTGTTCGCCTTCGCGGCCGGATACTGCGCTCTGGCCTATGTCTTCGCCACCCGCGACTCCTTCGGTGTCCTCCACAGTCTCGGCGTTTCGGTCGATGTGATGAGCGACCCGTCGGGAATCCGGCAGATGCTGAACCTGGCGATACCCACCGTTGTGCTGCTCATCGCGGCGGGTGCGGCGTACTGTGTCGGCGTCCTGGGCCGTCGACGCCCCGGGTCAGCGCCGTAAGAGGGTGTTGAGCCGGGGGCGAGGCCCTGGCCGACCTGCGGTCTCGCCAACGGTCTCGAAGTGTCCGGGAGACGGTTTGCCTCGGCTGCAAGCAGCTGCTCAATGTCCCGGCCGGCGGCCGCGGCGCGGGCCCTGTCGACCGTCGTGCGCGCCACCAGACGCCTCACCAGACGACCGGCCAGACGCCCTACGGGACGACTCACAAGAGGCAGGCGGTCAGGTCGGCCCCGGGCTCCGATGACGTCGATCAGGCCCTGCTCCAGGGCCTGGCGGACGATCAGGGCGGCGTCGTCGGCGGTGTCGCAGGCGAGCGGCCGGCCGGGCGCCGTGGAGTCGACGAGGTAACGGCCGTCGATCAGCACGGCCCAGCCGTCCGCACGGCCGGCGCCGTGCTCGATCCAGCCGAGCAGCCGGGCGGCGTTGTGGATCAGGTCGTAGCGGCCCAGGCGCCGCGCAGGTAGGGCTCCGGTGGCGGGCGCAGCGGGTCGTCGTCCTGCTGACGGGGCAGCACCGCCGGTCCCGGCCGGGACGGTTCGACGTCGGCCGGGAGCGCGGGGGCGGGCTGACGCGCTCGGACTCGGTGAGGTCGGGCCAGCGGGTCTTGTCCCGGATGTTCTGCGCGGCGGCGTGGGCGAGGGAGCTGTAGCCGGGCAGCCGCACGGCCAGTTCCTGGAAGGCGGCGACCGGGTCGCCGTTCTCGGTCTCCTCCAGGAAGGTGGTGAGCTTGCGGCGCATCGCGTCGGCGATGCCCAGCAGGTAGCGGCCGTCCTCTCCCCAGCGGGCGAGGTCGTCGTCGGCCCAGGCGGCGGCCGCGCGTGCAGCGGGGGTAGCAGGTGCAGCAGCAGGGCCGGGTGCAGCGCTGCACGGTGCAGCAGCAGCGGAAGCGGCAGCACGCGGCGAACGAGGTGCTCGCCAAGGCGGACGAGGCGGGCCGCGTGGCGGCCGGGTGGGTGCGCGGGCTCGCGGCCCGGCAGGCGGAGGAGCGGCACCGCGCGGTGCTGGAGAGGGCCGCCGACGCCGTCGAGCAGGACGCTGGCCGGGACGGCGCGGCCGGTCTCCACCAGCCACTCCTTCATGGCCTCGGTGACGTCGCCGTGGTGGTCGGCGACGCGCTGGGAGCACTCGGCGGCGTCGAAGCCGCCGGTGCTGGCGGAGCCGTAGGTGCGCTCCTCGGTGCCGTCGGCGCGGACGATGTAGCCGCGCCGGTTGCCGCCGGAGTCCTTCTCCGAGCCAGGCGAGTACGTGTACTGGTTGGCCTTCATCCGGACCGTGAACGCCAAACGGCCGCTGGCCTGGCCGGTCTCGTGCACCACGGGCGCGAGGTGGCTCGCGCCGGACTTGATGGTCTGCTTCCCGGCGCGGCCGGCCATCGACCCGCCCGCCTCGCCCACGGTGTCCTTGCCCCGCACCCGGGCCTTCTGCCCGGTCTTGGTGCGGCGGCGGCTGGTGTTCGCCTCCGCGATCCCGGACAGCGCCTCCTCGTCGCGCTCACCGCCGCGTACCGCCCGGACCAGCTGGCGCAGCGCGGCGACCATGCTCGCGCCCTTGCCCTTGGTGAAGAACTGGGACACCAGGCTGGCGTCCCGGTTCAGCATCTTGGCGACCTGGCGCTTGGTGTAGCCCTGGTCGATCAGCTGCTGGGTCAGCCTCGCGGCTTCGTTCGGGTTGTTCGGGTCGGCCGGGCTCACCAGTCAGCTCCCTTCTCGCCCTCGTACCCCGCGAGCCCCGTCACCCGGCGCACCCGCTGGGCGGTGAGCTTGTCCAGCTCCTTCTTCTCCGCAGCGATGATCTCCGGCCGCAGCCCGCGCAGCGAGGCGAGCTCGGCGGTGTACGTCTGGCGGTCCATCAGGCGCCGGTCCCCTGGTCCCCAGTCGTGGCGGCGAGTTCCGCCGCTTCCTTGTCGATACGCTTCAGGGCGGCCTTGAAGACGGCCTTCTCCCGAGCCTTCTGACGCTGGTCATAGGCGGCACGGTTGTCCGGGTCGTCCAACGCCTCGGTCAGACAGCGCCGACCAGAACCACCACACCGACCCGAGCGGGCCGTGCTCGAAGAAGCCGCGGTAGTCGTCGATCTTCTTGGCGACGATGGGGGTGGGACTCGTTGTCGAGGTCGACTTCCACCAGGAGCACCGGGATGCGGTGGTTGGGGGCCTGGAGGACGGCGTCGGCGCGGACCTTGGGTTTGTGCGGGGTGATGTGCTCGATCTCGGTGGCCCACTGGTCGATCCGGCCGAAGCCGGGTCCGACAGCGGTGGCGGTCAGCGCGCGCCGAAGTCGTCCGGCGCGCGGGTGCCGAGTCGTTCGAGCAGCTCGTCGTGGCGGAACTGGTAGGCGCGGGCCGTGGTGCGCAGCAGGTCCTCGCACTGGGCCCAGTCGAGGAAGGCCATCAGGTGCCAGGGCAGCAGCCGTCCGCGCGCGACCAGCAGCATGCCGGCGTACACGCGGCTGACCTCGGCCACGAAGCCGGGGCCCGCGGCGAGTCCGGAGCTGGCGGTGGTGGCGAGGGCGAGGGGCAGTGGTACGGCGAACCAGGGCTGGGTGAGGGTCGTGTAGAGGGCGAGGCCGGCGACCATGCTGCCCGCGATCAGCCCGGCGCGGAAGTCGCGGCGTACGGCGGTGGCCGGGGTCGGCACGCCGCTGAGGTCCGGGTCCGGCAGGCCGCCGGGGTCGGCCCCGTCCCGCTGGCGGGCGGCGATCGCCCGGGTGACCGCGAGGATGAGCGCGACCGCGCCGCCGCCCCAGCCGCCGATCACGCCGAAGCGGTGGCCGATGGTCGCGGCCAGCGCGGCGGTGGCGAAGGCCGAGGCGAGGCCCGTCCAGCGCAGGGTGGGCCGGTCGACGTCCCGTCGGACGGAGATGGCCAGGCCCAGTCCGAAGACGAACACGAAGCCGCCGCCAAACGCGAGGCCGAAGGCTGGACCGACGTAGAGCGAGGTCACCAGCCCCGCGGTGCCGCCGAACAGCAGCCCGTACCCGAGGCGTTCCACTCCCAGGGCGGAGCGCAGCCGCCGCAGCTCCATGTCCCGGGGCTGCACCCACCGCCCGCTGACGCTGCGGGCCGACATCGCGGGCAGCAGGGTGAGCAGGGCCAGCATCTCGACGCCCGGCTGCGGCAGGTAGCCGTTCGCCCGCAGGCCCAGGACCAGGCAGGCGTACAGCGGGATCCAGCAGGCCAGCGTCAGCGTGGCGGCCGTGATCCGCGGGGCCCGGTCGCCACAGATCGGCCAGAGGCGGTGCGGCAGGATGTCCCGGCGGGAGCGTTCCTGGCCGGGCTGGGTCGGGACGCCTTCGGTGAGGAGGAAGTGGGCGATGGCGGAGAGCCAGCGGTTCACGGACTTCTCCGTATAAGCCCGGCGGGTGTGCGTTTCGACCTTGGCGGGGATCAGCTGGTCGAGCAGGAGCGCCCGCAGCCGCTGCGTTCCCGCTCGGCCCGCCGACTCGGTCGGGGCGCGGCCGGCGAAGGCCCGTAGCGCCGCGGCGCCCGACCGGCTCCGGGAGACGGCGGCGGTCAGGCTCAGCATCCACGGCGTGTTCAGCACGGTCGCGAAGACCGAGCCGGGATCGCCCAGGCCGGCCCGTACGCCGGTCTCCTCGAGCAGGCCGAGATCCGCCTCCTGGGCCGCCAGGTACTCCCAGGCCGCCGCCGCACCCACCGTCTCGAGGGCCACCGTCGCGGCGGCGGGCAGCCAGGCGCCGTCGGCCTCGAGCTCGGTGGAGGCGTCCTCGCGGCAGGCGAGCACGAGCGGGCCCGGGTGGTCCGCCAGGGCGCCGAGGGCCTTACGGGCCCGCTCGCGCCCGGCGGCCGCGATGTCCATCTCGTCGAGGCCGTCGAGCACCGGGACGAGCCGGCCCTGCAGCAGCAGGCCGCGGACCAGGGCGGGGTCGATCCCGTCGTAGTCCTCGGCGACGGCCTCGCACATCCAGTCGACGAAGGGCACGGACGGGTCCCAGCGCGCGATGCCGACCATGAAGGCCAGCCGTTGTCCCGGCTCATCGGCGAGCAGGCGGTGGGCCAGTTCCAGGGCCAGCAGGGTCTTACCGGAGCCGGGCGGGCCGGTGATCACCAACCGGGGCGGGGCGAGGGACCGGAAGTAGTCGGCCACCGTGTCGAAGCTCCCGCCCGACGCGGCGCCCACAGGGGTGAGCCGGGAGGTCGCCGCGAGCCGAAAGGACACGTCGATGGCGTCGCTCTGCCGTCCGGCACCGCCGAGCAGGCGCTGACGGCGCGCCATGACGTCGCCCGCGAAGGCGGAGCGCAGCTTCGCGGCGGCGCGGGTGAGGTCGCGGTCGGTCCGTTTCGACGGGGCGGCGGTCGACTTGAGCAGTAGGACCAGCGACAGGGCGAGCCCGGCCACAGCGGCGACGCTGGCCGGGCTCGTACCGCTGGCGCCAGAGGCGAGTTGCCGTACCACCAGGGCCAGGGCCACGGCGAAGCCGACCGCGGCAAGGAGGGCCGTGCCCCGCAGACGGGCGAGCGCCGAGGTGGCTACGGTGTCGGGGGTGTCCGGGCGGGTGGCGGCGAGGTCGTCGTAGAAGTCGACCGGGTCCAGTTTTTGGTCGGCCTCCGGCGCCTGCGGGGTGATGCCGTGGGCGACAAGGGCGTCGGCGAAGTGCCGCTGCTTCAGGAGCGGTTCCAGCCTGACGGCGACCAAGTTCCGCGTCGGCCGCGGCTGTTGGCGCAGCAGCACCGGTTTGTCCGCCGTCAGCACCCCGACCAGCAGGCCACCGGACCACACGGCGGCTCCCGAGGCGCCCGCCCACGGCGACACGTCCGGCCGAGCGGTCCCGTCGTCCGGGACCTCGATCCAGAACCGCCCGCCACGCACGCTGTCCAGAGGCTCCACGGGGGCGTCCCGCACCATCCCGCTGTCGCGGTACCGGCGGGTGGCGTTCTTACGGGGGAAGCCGAGGAAGCTGCAGCGGGACCTGGCGTCGGGGAACCGGCCAAGCAGTGCCGGGGCAAAGCCGGGCGCCGCCCAGGCCGGGTCGGTGATCCGCAGCAGGGCGACGTCGGAGGACGGGTTCGCCTTGATGTCGACGGGCCCTCGCGGCCACAGCAGCGCGGCCTCGAACATCGCCGAGTCCTCGCCGTCGCGGAGCCTGCGGACACGCAGGTCCGAACGCCCGGCGGCGGCCGGCTGGGCGACGTGGTAGGCGGTGAGGACCAGGTCGTCGGCGATCAGGAACCCGCTGCCGGACTCCTCCCGGGCGGCGTTGCGGATCTCCACGACCCGGGAACTCTCCATGCGGCGGAAGTCCTGCGTACGGTCTGCCGCCGGGCGCTGTACCACGCCGCCGCGCCCGCTCAGTCAGTCTGCGGGGACCAGCGGTCCGCGATCGTGACCTCCTCGCCGGTGCCGTCCAGGACCGGCTGCAACGTCAGCTTGATGCGGTGCACCCGCTCGGTGCTGGCCCCGCCCCGCACCTCCGCACTCCAGGGCAGCACGAGGATCTTCGTACGGGCCGAGCCCTCCTTCTTCACCTCCACGGAGAACTCCAACTCCACTGGGCCGGTACGGAACTTCAGCTCCTCGTCCTCCCCCGCGGCCATCGCCTGCCGCAGCTCACTGCGGATGGCGCTAATCGTCTCCCCGAGTTCCGCCCACGGTTCCTGCGACACACGCTCCCCCTCAGGCTGTGGCTGGCGATGCGGGGTCAGCTTAGGGCGGTGTGGATCGCCTTGTGTAGAGGATGAGTTGAGGCACTCGGAGCACGCCGGAGCACGCCGGAGCACGATGGGTGGGGCCCGGCTGCCGCGCCCGGCGACTCGGCGCTGCGCGGCGGCTGACCCCGGCGGGTACGGGGAGGACACTTGCTGGCCTGACCCTATGAGGGCCGGGCCCCCTTCCGTGCTCAGCCCGGCGATGCCTATCGTCCGGGCACACACGAACTCGGGAAGGAGGCCCGGCAGTGTCTGTCTACGTCGGGATCGACGTGCATCGCAAGCGCTCCCAGATCGCCGTGGTCGACCAGGACGGCGAGGTCCAGGTCAACCGCAACGTGCCCAACGGGGTGGAGACGGTGCTCGGGGTGATCGGGGACCTGCCGATCGGCACTCCGGTCGCGTTCGAGGCCGCCTACGGCTGGGGCTGTACTGACCCGATCGGCGTCAGCTCTTCACCGTCCTTCGGCGTGACGCTTCACCACCGCCTCAGCACTGCCTTGAATGCTGTGGCGGAGTCGCCGGGGGCTCTGTTCCAGCGGGCCTTAACCGTCGCGGGACTCGGTCGGCGATAGCCCGGCGGCAGCGTCTTCGCCGTCCTTGCCCTTCCTCCCGTCAACCCCGGGTCGCCCGCGTCGCCCGCGTCGCCCGTCCTCCCCGTCCTTCCCCTTCCTGCCTTCCAGGCCAGGGGGGCCAGCGGGGCCCGGAGGGCCAGGCGGACCGGAGGGGCCGGGCACGGTGTCCCGGTTTCGACAGTTGGCGGGCACACGACCGGGCGTGATCGGATGTCTTCGCAGGTCAGCGTGATTTGAGTGGTCTGGAGCGGTATCGGTCTGC
>NZ_JBEXKB010000121.1:0-15789 GCF_040609455.1 Kitasatospora sp. NPDC004669 | reverse complement strand
CCTCCGGCGGCCACCCGTTACCGATCCGCCGCAGATCTCCTCGCCGCCGCACGAAGCGAAGACGACACACCGACAAGTTGATTCCTTACGGCTTCTGTGCGCGTCCTTCGGTTCAGGTCGCCTTCCTGGCCAGCGTTTGCAGGGCCCGCACGGTAGGTGATCCTGGGGCGGCTGTGATCAGGACGACTTCCTGGTCATCCTCGGGCACGAGCAGGACGTCGCAGTTCACCCGCAGCGTGCCGGCCTGTGGGTGGTCGAAGGTCTTGGTGCGGTGGCCGGGGGCGTGGACCGGACGCATCTGCCAGATCAGCCGGAACTCTTCGCTGTCGGCGTGTAGTTCGGCCAGCAGGGCGATCAGCTGAGGGTCGTGCGGGTAGCGGTCGGCGGCCCGGCGCAGCCGCGCCACGACGATGTGCCCGAACTCCTCGGTGCTGGAGCACTCGTCCATCCGTCCCTGGCCCAGGAAGCGGCGCCGCGCCAGGTTTGTCGTCCCGCGCGCGAGGTCGCCGCCGAGCAGTGCCCGGGCCAGGGGGTTCCAGGCGACGACACCGTATGCCGCGTCGGTGACGATGGCAGCGGTCTCCGGCAGCCGCTCCAGCATCCGGGCTACGTGCGGGCGTACTCGCCGCACGGCGTTGCCGGCGGGCGGCGCGTCCGATCCCGCCAGCCGGAACAGGTGGCTGCGCTCGGCCGGCGTGAGCCGCAGCGCCTGGGCCAGCGCGTCCAGGATCCGGGCTGATGGCCGCGGTCCCCGGGCCTGCTCCAGTCGCGTGTAGTAGTCGACCGACATGTGGGCGAGCTCGGCCACCTCCTCGCGCCGCAGGCCCGGAGTACGGCGGGCGGTGCCCGTCGTGGTCAGCCCGATCTCGTGCGGGCGAAGGCCCGCCCGACGGTCCCGCAGGAAGCGGGCCAGTTCCTGCCGCGCCATGCCATCTCCTGCCGCTTGCCTGGTACGGACTGTCCCTGGCAGGGCACCCACCGCCAGGGGAGCGTGGTTGCCATGAACGATCGCACAGCTCTGGTCACCGGTGCCAACAAGGGCATCGGCAAGCACATCGCCCGACTGCTCGCGGCCGAGGGCCTCACCGTGTACGTGGGCGCCCGCGACCCGGGGCGCGGACAGCGGGCCGTCGAGGAGATCGGTGCCGGCGCCCGACTCCTGGTCCTCGACGTGACGGACCCCGACGCCATCGCACGAGCCGCGGCTCAGGTGGACCGCCTGGACGTGCTGGTCAACAACGCCGGCATCTCACCGTCACTCGCCCCACCGGCCGACACCGGCGTCGAAGAGTTCCGGCGCACGTACGAGACCAACGTGTACGGGGTGCTGGCGGTGACCAATGCCTTCCTGCCCGCCCTGCGCCGGTCCCCGCACCCGCGCATCGTCAACATCTCCAGCGGCACCGCGTCGCTGACCTGGAGCACCAACCCCAACCCCCAGTTCACCCCGGGCACCGGTGGCGCCGCCGCCTACCGGTCCTCCAAGGCCGCCCTCAACGCCCTCACCGTCCTCTACGCCCAGACGCTGGCCGAGCACGGCTTCAAGGTCAACGCGCTCGCCCCCGGCCTGCGGGCCACCGATCTCAACCCCAGGGCCGCCGCGGCCGGCGGTGACCCTGCCGAGGCCGCCCGGGGCGCCCTCCGCCTGGCCCTGCTGCCGGACGACGGCCCCACCGGTGGTTTCTTCTCCTGGGACGGCACGCCCGTGCCCTGGTGATCGGTGATCAGTCGTGGGCGGCGTCGGGGACGGCTGTCCCAGCGGTGGGTGGTCCAGGCTCTGCGGCTTCTCCTCTCCGGCCGGGGCCGCGAGCGCTGGAAGCGGTTCGACCTTCTGAACACCCCCTGCTTGCCACGCCTCGGCCATCGCTGTCGGCGATGCCCGTCACGCGCACTGCGACACCGGCCTCGGGGAGCAATGGAACAGTGGTTGGCGTTAAGCATTGACCGACGTCATGGACGCCGTTGACGGCGGGCGTTCCCGCCGGTTACCCGTGCTTGTCCGGTTCGGCGTCGGCGAGGGCGCGGTATCCGCCGAGATCTCGGGCTGGGCGAGGACGTCGCCGCGGTGTACGACTCGGACCGGACCCGGGGCCATCATCGGATGCTGATCCGCCGGCGTAGCGACGTCGTGTCGGACATTCAGCAAGACCGCCGTCGTCGTCATCACCGCGAAGTCCGCCGGGCGCAGGGCCTTCGGCCTCGCCACCGCAGGCGTCCGTCTCGCTTGACCTCTTGCGCGTCAGTCCGGCAGCCAGTGCAGCTCGTGCGCCAGGGTTTTGGCGACGGCACGGATGCGGCGGTGTAGTGGCGACTGCTCGCGTGGGAGGACCAGGTGGATCGTCAGGCTGGGCGCACCCCGCAGCGGTCGCCAGGTGAGACCGGCCGGTTGTGCCGTGGCCGCGGCTTCTCCGGCCGGGGCGAGGGTGACCCCGTCGCGCAGGTCGCGCTGAGACATGTCGAAAGAGACTGCGGGCGTGTGGAATCGGGGGTGTGGTCGGGTGTCTCGGAACAGTGCGGACAGCTGATCGTGGATCACGGGGTTGGCCGCACGGTCCGGGAGTCGCAGCGGATACGCGGCCGCGTCGGCGATCTCGATCTCCGGGTGTTCGGCCAGCGGATGGTGCTGCGCCAGCTGGACCCCGATGCGCGCACGCCGCAGCAGGAACCGGCGCACGCCACGGCCCGGTTGTTCACCGCGGGTGATCCCGGCATCGATGCGGCCGTCGGCGACCGCGGGGGAGATCTCCGGTGTCGCCATCGGGACCGCGCCGACCTCGAGTCCGCTGTTGCCGCGAATCAGCCTGTCCACCAGGGCCGGTGCCGTCTCGGCCCCGGTGCTGAGGCTGTATCCGATGCGCAGCGTGCCCAGTTCACCGGTCGCCGCGCTCCGGGCGGTGTCCCATGCCCGGTCCAGCGCCGCCAGCGCGGGCGGCGCGGACTCCGCCAAAGCCGCACCGGCCGTGGTCAATACGACGCTACGCGTGTTGCGGACCAGCAGGGCCGTACCGAGTTCCGCCTCCAATCGGCGCATCCGGGCGCTGAGTGCGGGCTGTGCGATACCGATCCGTGCGGCCGCGCGGGTGAAGTTCAACTCCTGTGCCAGCACCAGGAAGTACCGCAGGCTCACCGTATCCGGCGTCACGTGCCCTCCCTGCCGATTGATAACGATCCGTTCTGAGTCTATCCCGTACCGGTCTTTCCCTCGGTCGCACATCAAGCCCTAACCTGCGCATACGGCGATTCAACTGACCGCAGTACCCGTCGCCGGGATCGATCGATCTGAGTGTCAATTCGAAGTCGGACGTGTCCGGCCGAACACAGGAGGTTTCCATGGCCAAGGGCTACTGGGTCAGTGTCTACCCCGCCATTTCCGATCCTGAGAGGCTGACTGCCTACAACAAGCTGGCCGGTCCGGCTGTCCGGGCTGGGGGCGGGCGCCTCCTGTCCCGGGGCGGTCGAGTCGTCGCCCACGAGGCCGGAATCACGCAACGCGTCGTTCTGATCGAGTTCGACAGCTTTGAACAGGCCGTCGCGGCATACGAGAGCGAGGCATACCAGAAGGCGCTGGTAGCCCTCCCCAGCAGCGTCGAGCGCGACTTCCGCATCATCGAAGGCGTCGACTGACCGGCGGGCCCAGCCATCGCTGAGCATCCGTCACCTGATACGCACACGGTGCTGAACGACGACTCACGAGACGAGTTCGAAGCGATGCCCCGCGTCCCAGTTCGTCGTCGACGCCGGCGTCGACCTCGGCCTGGGTGACCCACAGGCGCACGGCGGTCTCGGCCAGGTCGAAGTCCTTGGCCACCTGACCGATCGAGCGGTCCCCACGTCGGCACAGCTCGACGATCTCGGCCTTGAACTCCGGCGTGAACGAGCGGCGAGGGCGCGGCTTCTTCTTCCCCATGCTCTCCATGATGGACATCATCCTTCCGGGGCCGAGGCCCCTGATCTCAGGTGTCCGTCAAAGCGGATCAAGCCCAGTCCGCAGCGAGGGGCGGAGGGGCCTCGTGGACCGGTCAGGCGGCCCGTCGCTTGAGAGCCGCCCGGTCCGGGCTCAGAGGGTCGGGCGGCCCAGGCTCCGCTCGCGCACCGGCGGAGCCTGGGTGGCGATGAGGGCGGCCTGGACTCGGCGTTCGACGCCGAGCTTGGCGAGCAGTCGTGAGACGTGGTTCTTGACGGTCTTCTCGGCCAGGTAGAGGCGCTGGCCGATCTGCCGGTTGGTCAGGCCCTCACCGATCAGCGAGAGGATCTCCCTCTCGCGGTCGGTGAGCTGAGGGAGACCGGTGGTCTGCGGGGTGGCGTCGCCGCGCAGCCGGTTCATGAGGCGGGTGGCGGCACCGGGGTCGAGCATGGACTGTCCGGAGGCGACAGTACGCACGGCGGTGACGAGGTCGGTGCCGCTGATCTGCTTGAGGACGTAGCCGGAGGCGCCGGCCATGATGGCGTCGAGCAGGGCCTCCTCGTCGTCGAAGGAGGTGAGGATGAGGCAGGCGAGTTCGGGCATCCGGGAGCGCAGTTCGCGGCAGACGGTGACACCGTCGCCGTCGGGCAGGCGCATGTCCAGGACGGCGACGTCGGGGCGCAGGGCGGGGACGCGGGCGAGTGCTTGCTCGACGGTGGCGGCTTCGCCGACCACGGTGAGATCGGGTTCGGCGTCCAGCAGGTCGTGAACGCCCCGGCGGACCACCTCGTGGTCGTCGAGGAGGAACACCTTGACCGAGCCGCTCGTGTTGTCCGCCATCATCGCTCCGCTCCACGGCCCGCCGTGCCGAGCCACCTGGGACCACAGCTTAGCCGCGCGCGCAGGGCCACCTGTCCGGTCCTCGAAAGGCTGATCCGTCCGGGAGTGGGGCGGACGGTCAGCCGGCCTGCTTGCCCGGTGCGGTACGGCCACTCCAGACGGGTTCGTACAACGCCCAGGAGGACTGCCAGGAGTCGCAAGCGCGCCGGTCCAGAACGGCCAGCCGGGCGGTGAGACCACTGGCGACGAGCACCGTCAGGCCACAGAAGGCGAACAGCCCGATGAGCAGCGCGTTGACGGCGGTGTCGGTTGCCGATGGAGGCGCGGCGACCGGCCGGCCGCGGTCGTCGACCCAGGTACTCACGGTCGAGCCAGGGGACGTGCGGCGCGGGACGGCAATGCTGCCGGTGTGGTTCCGGTCGCCGGGCCAGCTCCAGTAGGCATCGGCCGCGTACATCGTTCGACCGGCGACGGTCGGGTCGGCGCCCCGCGGAGGGGAGAGTGTGACCGCATCGACCCGGTGGAGTCGGGAGGCGGCTGCGAGGGCCTGCGGGCGGGACATCGCATAGTCGGCCGCGGTGGCTCCGGCGCAGACCAGCGCCGCCAGCGCGATGCCGAGGAAGGCCATCAGCACGGCCTGGCTGCGGTGGCGGTCGACGGGGCGCCCCAGCGGGTTGCCGTCGCGGCCGAAAGCACGACGGAGGTGGCCGCGCAGCATGCCGCGAGCAGGGACGGACCGGGCGGGGCGACGAGCGTCGGTCATGTGGGCTCTCCTCTGTCCTCCGGTACGAAACCGGGCCCGAAGCGGCGGACCTCGGTCGGGCCGCGACGGATGGTGGCGTGTTGTGACGGCGGCGCCAGAGGGCGGGTGGGCTGTCGCCGGTCGGACCGGCTCTCTCTGCAGGTCCGCACCGGTCACGACGGCGCGCCGTGCTGCGCAGTCGCCCGCCAGTCTCCGGGGCCGGCGAAGCGATGTCCCAGGGACCGAAGGGACCCGCGCGGGGGCCGATGGTCCCGATGATCCGCAGTCAGCCAGGTGTTGCCCGGCGACCGTGGTCGGCCCGGTGGGAACGGAACGTCACACGGGAAGCAGGGCAAAGGCCTGAGGGGCCGGTCGGCCCGGGATCGGGTGGGACCCATGGGGGCGGCATCCGGGACCGCCGGGTCCGAGGTAAGGGACTGTCGGCCCCTGGGGCGCGGCAGGGCCGTGAGCAGAGGATCTTCAGCGACGGGCGGTGAGGAACGGACCGGCCCACGGATTTTTCGCACATCGGCAAAGGAGCCGCTTCATGTCAGCGCTCGATCGCGAGAGACGATCAGAGAGTCCGGACGGCACGCGGGCCCGGCAGGAGCGGTCGTTCGGGCTGCCCGCCGCGACCGCGCTGGTCGTCGGCAGCATCATCGGGACCGGGGTGTTCGCCCTGCCCTCGGCCCTGGCACCGTACGGGCCGATCGCCCTGGTGGCGTTCGTGCTGGTGACGCTCGGCGCGCTGGCGCTCGCGGCCACGTTCGGGCGCCTGGCCGAGCGGTCCCCGGGTAGCGGCGGCCCGTACGTCTACGCCCGGGAGGCGTTCGGCGAGTTCGCGGGCTTCCTGACCGCCTGGTCGTACTGGATCACCGCCTGGGCGGGCAACGCCGCCATCGCGGTGGCCTGGGTCGGCTACGTCGAGGTGTTCGTCAACAAGGGCCACCACACTTGGGCGTCCGTCGCGATCGCCCTGGTGGGGCTCTGGGTGCCTGCCGCCGTCAACCTGGCCGGCGTGCGCAGCATCGGGGCCTTCCAGGTGGTGACCACGGTGCTCAAATTCCTCCCGCTGGCGTTCATGGCGACCGCAGGCCTGCTGTTCGTGAAGTCCGGGAACTTCGGGGCCTTCAACGCGAGCGGCGGCTCGGCGCTCGGAGCGGTCTCGGCGGCGGGGGCGATCGCGCTGTTCAGCTACATCGGTCTGGAGACCGCCTCGGTGGCCGCCGGGCGGGTACGGGAGCCGAAGCGCAACGTGCCGCGCGCCACCGTGTACGGCACGCTGGCCTGCGCCGGGATCTACCTGCTCGGCACCCTGGCCGTCTTCGGGACCGTCCCGAACGGTCAACTGGGCTCCTCCACCGCTCCGTTCACCGACGCGATGAACAACATCGCGGGCGGCACCTGGGCGGGCGACCTGGTTGCCCTGGCGGCGATCGTCTCCGGGATCGGTGCGCTCAACGGCTGGATCCTGATCTGCGCCGAGATGCCGATGGCCGCGGCCAAGGACGGACTCTTCCCGGCGGCGTTCACCAGGGTCCGGGGCCGCGGCGAGGTGCCGGCCTTCGGCATCGTGTCGGCGACCGTCCTCGCCTCGGTGCTCACCGTGGTCAGCTACACCGGCTTCACCAGGGTCTTCACCGAGATCGTGCTGCTGAGCGTGCTCACCGCGGTCATCCCGTACCTGGTCTCCGCCGCCGCCCAGCTGTTCTGGCTGGTGCGCCGGGGCCGGGAGGAGCTGGACCGCCGCCGGTTCGTCCGGGACACCGTCGTCGCGCTCCTCGCGCTCGCCTTCTCCTACTGGTCGATCCAGGGCAGCGGCTACCAGACCGTCTACTACGGCCTGTTCACCATCCTGCTCGGCATCCCCGTCTACATCTGGCTCAAGCGCCCCCAGACCGAACCCGCCGCCATCGGGCAGCTCGAGGAGGACGCCTCCCCGGCCGATCCGCCGGCCGTCGCCCCGCAGCTTCCGCACGCCGCCCGGGCGGCCCGTCCGATCGGCCTGCCGGCCATCCTGCGCCGGGCCCTGACCCCGCGCCACCCGCACTGAGCGCCACCTGCGCCACGTACCACCCGCACCGAGCACCACCTGCACCGAGAACGAGGAGCGAACCCTCTATGTCCACCCTGCGTGTCGATTCCGAGGCCGGCCGCCTGCACCAGGTGATCCTGCACCGACCGGGCCTGGAACTGTCCCGGCTGACCCCGCGCAACGTCGACGAGCTGCTGTTCGACGACATCCTGTGGGCCAAGCGCGCCCGCGAGGAGCACGACGCCTTCGCCCAGGTGCTGCGCGACCACGGCGTGCGCGTCCACCACTACGCGGACCTGCTCGCCGAGACCCTCGACATTCCCGCCGCCCGCTCCTGGCTGCTCGACCGGGTGGTCACCCCGGCCGTGGTCGGCCAGGCCCTGGCCGACCCGGTCCGGGAACTGTGCGGGGAACTCGACGGCACCACCCTCGCCGGTTACCTGATCGGCGGCGTCCTCAAGGACGACCTGCCGCTGCGGAACCCGCACAGCCTGCTCTGGCACACCCTCGGCGACCAGGACTTCGCCCTTCCGCCGCTGCCCAACCACCTCTTCCCGCGCGACAACTCCTGCTGGATCGGCGCCCGGTACAGCCTCAACCCGATGGCCCGGCCCGCCCGCCGCCGGGAGACCCTGCACACCGCCGCCGTCTACCGTTTCCACCCGCTGTTCGCCGAGACCGCACCACCGCTGCTCGACGGCACCACCCCGATCCCGGGCATGAGCCTGGAGGGCGGCGACGTCCACGTCCTCGCGCCGGGCGTGGTCATGGTCGGCATGGGCGAGCGCACCACCCCGCAGGCCGTCGAGGCCCTCGCCCAGCAGCTGTTCGCCACCGGCACCGCCCACCGGCTGATCGCGGTGCGACTGCCCGAGAGCCGCGCCTTCATGCACCTGGACACCGTGCTGACGATGATCGACCGGGACGCCTTCGTCATCTACCCGGGCCTGGCCGACCGGCTGCGCTCGTGGACCCTCACCCCCGCCCCCGAGCGCCCGGCCGGCTTCGACGTCCTCCCGGACACCGACCTCGCGACCTCGCTCGCCGAGGCCCTCGACCTGGACAAGGTCCGCTTCCTCTCCGCGGAACAGGACGCCCGCTCCGCCGAACGCGAGCAGTGGGACGACGGCAGCAACTTCCTCGCCCTCGAACCCGGCGTCGTCGTCGGCTACGAGCGCAACACCACCACCAACACCCACCTGCGCAAGCAGGGCATCGAGATCGTCACCATCGCCGGATCCGAGCTCGGCCGCGGCCGCGGCGGCCCGCGCTGCATGAGCTGCCCGATCCAGCGCGACCCCGCCAACTGACCACTCCCGAATAGGAATCCACCATGACCATCGACCTGCGCGGCCGCCACTACCTGCGCGAACTCGACTTCACCCCCGCCGAGATCCACCACCTGCTCGACCTCGCCGCCGAACTCAAGGCCGCCAAGCGGGCCGGCACCGAGACGCCCCGGCTCACCGGCCGCAGGATCGCCCTGATCTTCGAGAAGGCCTCCACCCGCACCCGCTGCGCCTTCGAGGTCGCCGCCGCCGACCAGGGCGCCACCACCACCTACCTCGGCCCGGACGGCTCGCACATCGGCCACAAGGAGAGCATCGCCGACACCGCCCGCGTCCTCGGCCGCATGTACGACGGCATCGAGTACCGCGGCTTCGGCCAGGACACCGTCACCGAACTCGCCCGCCACGCCGGCGTCCCCGTGTACAACGGCCTGACCGACGCCTGCCACCCCACGCAGAGCCTGTGCGACGTCTTCACCATGCGCGAGCACAGCGGCAAGCCGCTGGAGGAGATCTCCTTCTGCTACCTCGGCGACGCCCGCAACAACACCGCCAACTCCCTGCTGGTCATGGGGAGTCTGCTGGGCATGGACGTGCGGATCGCGGCTCCCGAGGCGTTGTGGCCCGCCCCGGAGCTGGTTGCGGAGTGCCGGCGGATAGGCGCGGAGACCGGTGCCCGAATCGTGCTGAGCGAGAAGCCGGAGGAGGCGGTCCGCGGAGTCGACTTCCTCTACACCGACGTCTGGGTCTCGATGGGCGAGGACCACAGCCGGTGGCGGGAGCGCGTCGACCTGCTGCTCCCGTACCAGGTCAACGCCGGACTGCTCGCCGCCACCGGCAACCCCGACGCCGCCTTCTTGCACTGCCTGCCCGCCCTGCACGACCGCCGCACCGACCTCGGCGCCGAACTCGCCCAGGAGCACGGTCTGGCCGGGCTCGAAGTCACCGACGACGTCTTCGAGTCCCCCGCCTCCCTCGTCTTCGAGCAGGCGGAGAACCGGATGCACACCATCAAGGCGATCCTGGTCGCCACCCTCGAAAGGAACTGACCATGCGCATCGTCGCCGCACTCGGCGGCAACGCCCTGCTCCAGCGAGGCGAACGCCCGGACGCCGCAGTCCAGTTGCGCCACGTCCACCAGGCCGCCCGCTCGCTCGCCGAACTCGTCGAGGCCGGCCACGAGCTGGTCATCACCCACGGCAACGGCCCCCAGGTCGGTCTGCTCGCCGCCGAGAGCGAGGCCGACCCGGCGCTGACCGTGCCCTATCCGCTGGACGTCCTCGGTGCCCAGACCCAGGGCATGATCGGCACCCTCCTCGCCCGCGAACTGATGGGCCGACTGCCGGGACGCGCCGTGGCGGCCGTCGTCACCCACACCGAGGTCGACCCCCGTGATCCGGCCTTCCGGCAGCCCAGCAAGTTCATCGGCGGCCAACTCGCCGAAGCGCAGGCCCGGTCGATGGAGACCGAACGCGGCTGGACCACCGCCCGGGACGGCGACCGGCTGCGTCGCACCGTACCCTCGCCGCTCCCGGTGGCGGTCAGTGAGGTACCGGTCGTCCGTACCCTCCTGGCCGCCGGGACGGTGGTGATCGCCGGCGGCGGCGGGGGAGTCCCGGTCATCCGCGACACCGACACGGGGCTGCTGCACGGCGCCGAGGCCGTCGTCGACAAGGACCTCACCGCGGCCCTGCTCGCGGAACAACTCGACGCCGACGCCCTGCTGATCCTCACCGACGTCACCCACGTGTTCACCGGCTTCGGGTCCTCCCGGCCCTGCCCGCTGCTCACCGCCACCCCGGCGCAGCTGCGCGCACTCGACCTGCCCGAGGGCTCGATGCGGCCCAAGGTCGAGGCCGCCGCCGCCTTCACCGAACGTACCGGCGGCCTCGCCGCGATCGGCCCGCTCGACAACGCCCTCGGCATCCTCCTCGGCACCACCGGAACCACCGTCCGCGCCCACGCGGAGGAGGACGGCGAGTCCAAGGCTTCCCCGGAGGGGACCGCCGCCCCCGGGGACGGTCACGCCGCACACCACGATCTGCTGCTCCTCGGAAAGGAGTTCTGATGAACCGTCCGCAGACCCACCCGGTCGTCGACGTCCTGGTGGAGACCCGCGGAGAGGTCTCGCCGGCCGCTCCGGCGTACGCGAGGTCCAAGATGGCCGCCGTGCTGGAGCGTCTGGACGAACCCGTCCTCGCCGCCCGGGTGAAGCTCACGCAGGAGCCGCACCACTCGATCGCCAAGCCGTGCCTCGCCCAGGGCATGGTGGACCTCAACGGGCGCCCGGTCCGGGCCCACGTGGCCGCCGCGACCATGCAGGAAGCGGTCGACCTGCTCCAGGACCGGCTGACCGCGAGGCTCACCAGGATCCGCCGCCACCGGCACCACAGTGCGCCGCCGGCCGATCCGGGCGCGTGGCGCGAGGAATCCGGCCACGACCACCGACCGGACCGCCGCGGCCTGGTTTCGGAGGAGCGGCGGATCGTCCGCCACAAGGCCTACAGCCTGGCCCGTCAGAACGTGTGGTCCGCGGTGTTCGAACTGGAGGCCATGGACTACGACTTCCACCTGTTCACCGACGCGGCGACGGGGTGCGACAGCGTGGTCTACCGTGACGGGACCACCGGCGGCCACCGGGTGGCGGCGGCCGGCCCGGCACCGGAGCCGTTGACGGGACTCCCGGTGAGCACCCACGCAGTTCCGGAGCTCGGCGTCGCGGACGCCGTCTCGCGGCTCGACCTCAGCGGCCTCCCGTTCGTCTTCTTCACGGACACGGCCACCGGACGTGGCAACGTCCTCTACCACCGCTTCGACGGCCACTACGGCCTCATCACCCCGGTCGTGTAGAGCGGCGGAGCATCCGGTCGAGAGCGTCGGAAGGCGTGGGCCGCAAGGGGTCCACGCCTTCCGACGCTCTCGACGGGACGGACGGGTGCGGGTCCCGCGTGATGGTCCGCGAGCGGACGACTGCTGCGGGAACGGGCGAGCTCGTGACGGATGGGGCAGGGCCTCCACGGCCCTGCCCCATCCGTTGCCACCTGGCCCGCCCCATCCGGTGGCACGCTCGCCGGGACGCGGGACGACCGCGTGCCAGCCGAGTTCCTTCGCGATTCGGGCGCGCAGGCGCTCCGAACTCCTCGGCTCGCCGTGGATGATGTAGACCGTGTCGGGAGCGGGGCCACCGCTCAGCCAGCCGAGGACCTCGCCGGCGTCCGCGTGGGCCGAGAAGCCGGGCACGTTGACGACCTCGGCCCGGACGGGGACGCAGGTGCCGAACATCTTCACCGACCGGGCGCCGTCGACCAGGTCCCGGGCACGGGTGGCCAGGGCCGCGAAACCGACGACCAGGACGCTGTTGCGCGGGTCCGGGAGCAGCCGGCGCAGATAGTGCAAGTGCGGCGATGACGCCCGCCGTGGTTGAAGTGGGTACCGGAAGTCTCACCGAGGGTGTACACCAGCGCCAGGACCATGGCTCCCGGAGCGATGGCGGCCGCAGCGAGGCCCACGACGCCGTGCGAGACCGCGGCCGCCACGGCGGCGCCGGCGGCTACCAGTACCAGGAAGAAGGTGGCCCACAGCCTCGGCGACCAGCCGCTGACGGCCGGGACGGGGCCGGCTCGCCACCGGATCGGCCCGTGCCCGGCCTGTTCCTTCCGCCCTACGGTCTGCCCGTGGCCCTGCCCGCCGCTGATCGGTCGCCATATGCGGTCCCCTCTGGGGCATGTGGTGTGTCCTGGGGAGACCAGGGAACCGGAGGTGACGGCGCACTGCCGAGGACCGGAGGTCCCGACGGGGGGCCGACAGGCACTGCCTCGCGGTGTGGTTCGGGTCTCGGTGACGGTGTGATGGTCGTCTGCGAGAATCTATCGGCTGGTTACCAGGGACGAGGAGGCTCGCGTGGGCGGGGACGAGGCACGGCCGCGCGTGCCGCAGTTGCGGTTGGACGAATTGCTGGAGGAGCTGCAGGCGCGGATCGACGCGGCCCGGGGCACCCGGGACCGGGTACACAGTCTGCTGGAGGCCGTTCTGTCGGTCGGCCGGGAGCTGGACCTCACCCAGGTGCTGCGGCGGATCGTGGAGGCGGCCGCGGTGCTGGTGGACGCCCGGTACGCGGCACTGGGCGTCATCGGGCCGGACGGCGAGACGCTGTCGCAGTTCCTGACGGTCGGCCTGGCGGAGGAGGAGATCGCGCAGATCGGCCCCTACCCGACCGGCAGGGGGCTGCTCGGCGAGCTGATCCGCCACCCGGAGCCGTTGCGGCTGGACAATCTGTCCGAGCACCCCGCCTCGTACGGCTGCCCGGCGCATCATCCGGTGATGAGGACCTTCCTGGGCGTCCCGGTGCGGGTGCGCGGTGAGGTCTTCGGCAACCTCTACCTGACCGACAAGCGCGGTGGCGAGGAGTTCGACGCCGATGACGAGTCCGTCATCTCGACGCTCGCGGTCGCTGCCGGGGTGGCCATCGACAACGCCCGCCTCTACGAGGAGTCCCAGCGCCAGCACGGCTGGCTGCGCGCGAGCGCGGAGATCACCAGGGCGCTGCTGTCCGGCAGTCCCCGTTCCGAGGTGGTGGAGCTGATCGGACAGCGGGCCCGGGAGATCACCGGCGCCGAGCTGGCGGACATGTCGGTACCGGTGGCCGGCACCGGGGCGCTGCGGGTGGAGCTGGCACTGGGCGGTGACGCGGCGGGGCGGCTGGGGCTCGTGGTTCCGGCGGACGGCACGCTCTCGGGCGAGGCCGTCGCGAAGGCGGAACCGGTGACCACCGCAGACCTGGCCGGCGACCCTCGGCTGTCCGCCGGGCCGCGCCGCTTCGACGGCCTCGGCGCCGCGGTGGCGGTTCCGCTGGGTCGGGCCGGCGGCCTGACTGAGGGCGTGCTGCTCCTGGCCCGCCGGGCCGGCGAGCCGCCCTTCACCGAGCGGGAGATCAGTCCGCTGCTGGGTTTCGCCGACCAGGCGGCCCTGGCCCTGGAGCTGGGGGAGCGGCGCCGGGACGCCGAGCAGCTGGCGATGCTGGAGGACCGTGACCGGATCGCCCGCGACCTGCACGACCTGGCCATCCAGCGGCTCTTCGCCACCGGTATGACCCTGCAGAGCGCCGCCCGTTTCATCGACCACTCCGGGGCCTCGGACCGGGTGCTGCGGGCGGTGGGGGACCTCGACGAGACCATCAAGATCATCCGATCGACGATCTTCGGCTTGCGGGCCCGGGAGGACACGGCCGGCCACGGGCTGCGCGCCCGGGTGGTCCGGGTGGTCGAGGATGCACAGCCAGCGCTGGGGTTCGCACCCCGGCTGAGCATGGAGGGCCTGCTCGACACGGACGTCCCGGCGGAAACCGCCGACCACGTGGTGGCGGTGCTGGCCGAGGCGCTGAGCAACGCGGCGCGCCACGCCGGGGCTCGCCGGGTCGAGATCTCGCTGCGGGCGACCGGCACGCAGGTGGTGCTGGTCGTGCAGGACGACGGCGTGGGCATCCCCGAGCAGGGCAGGCGCAGCGGTCTGCGGAACATGGCCGAGCGGGCGGAGGGCCTGGGCGGCGGGCTGGAGCTGTCGAGCCCGCCGGAGGGCGGGGCCCGGCTCGTCTGGTCGGCCCCGCTGGGGGGCTGATCGCGTACCTCCGGTGCATGGGGGAGCAGGTGGGGGGCCGGCCGTTCGCTGCTCCATGCCGACCGGGCGGGCCCGCTCACGAGGCGCGCGAGTTCGCGCACCTCGACGACGGCGGCTTCTGGAGCGGTTACCTGCCGGCCGGTCCCGCAACGAGCCGAGAGGCGGAACACCGCCACTGCCACCTGCCGGCTCACGGCGCGGGGCGGAAGGGCCCATCAGCTGTGCGGGACCACCGCGACGGGGGCGGGGGAGTGGTGGATCGCGGCGTGGGCGACGGGGCCGAGGCGCATTCCCAGCGGGTGGCGGTGGTCACGCCGGCCGACGACGACGAGGTCGGCGCCGGCCGCTGAGGCCAGGAGGGCGTTGGTGGCCCCACCGATCCGGGTCTCGGCGGTCACCTCGACCTCCGGATGGGCGACCCGCGCGGCGGCGAGTGCCTCGGCCAGCACGACCCGCTCGCCGGCCTCTGCGGCGGCGACGTCGATCTGGGGCGGTACCCAGCCGGCAGCCGCCCAGGCGGGCACCGGGTCCCAGCCGTGGACCGCCCGCAACCGCGCCCCGCGCCGGGCGGCTTCGGCGAACGCGAAGTGCAGGACGGCGTCGGAGGCGTGGTGTCCGTCGACCCCGACGACGACCTCGCGACGGGCCGGTACATGCGAGGGCGGCTCGGTAGGCCCATCCGCTCGGACCAGGACCAGGGGAACGGTGGCGCGCGCCGCTACTGCCAGACCGACCGAGCCGACCAGCAACCCGGAGAAGCCGCCGAGTCCGCGGGATCCCAGGACGAGCAGTTCCTGGTCCTTGCCCGCGGCGATGAGCGCGTCGGCCGGGTCGTCGCCGACCACGGTGGTCTCGACGGCCAGCCCTGGGTACGCCCGGCGGGTCCGCTCAGCGGTGTCGGTCAGTGCCTCCAGTGCGGCCGGCCGAAGGTCGCGGGCCAGGGAACCATCGGCGTACTCCGTGCTCAGCCAGGGCCAGGCGTGCACGATCCGCAGGCCGACGCCTCGGCGCACCGCCTCCTCGGCGGCCCAGTGCACCGCAGCCTCACTCTGTGGCGATCCGTCGATCCCGGTCAGGACAGAACGCGTCATCGTTGTTCCCCTCATGGCAGTCGGGTGGTGTACGGCCAGGACACTTGCCGGTCCTGCGCCCTGGGAACTCTGTCGGTGTCGGCCGGGTCGGGCACAGGACCGATCGGGCCGACCAGAGGGGCGATGGTCCCTGGCCGGTTCTGGGAGTCGAAGCGGTTCCGCACCGACGCGGACGTGGGCTGCCGCAACGGGATGCATGGGCGGCACGGCGCAGCGGCGGAGACCGGGATGCCCCGCACCCCCCCCGCGCCGCCCCCCGGGCGGGGGGCGGGGAC
>NZ_JBEXKB010000120.1:0-15868 GCF_040609455.1 Kitasatospora sp. NPDC004669 | reverse complement strand
GCCCGCTCCCCACCCCCGTGGGAGCGGGCGGCCCGGGTCCTCCGCGTGTTCTCACGCCCTTCGGCGCCCGCCTGGGTTCCCCGGCGTTCCCGCAGGTCAGCGGCCCCGCAGGGGCGCCGAAGCCCGGGCTTAGAGATCCGCAAGGACGCGGTTAGCCCCCGCGACGACGGTGGTCACGACGAGCGTCCTGACCCGGGTACGCGGCCGGCCCCACTCCGTAGGAGGCAGCGAAGAGATGACTGGTGCCAACGGTTCCCAGAACCTGCCCCTGGAAGCCGAGGACGCGATTGCGGTCACCGGCCTCTCCTGCCGACTTCCGCACGCCCCGGATCCCGCAGCGTTCTGGAAGTTGCTCTCGACGGGCTCCGACGCCGTCACCGACGCCCCCACCGACCGCTTCGGCGACGCACTGAGCGGCCGCCCCGGCGGACGGGCCGGCTTCCTGGACCGCATCGACCGCTTCGACGCGGCCTTCTTCGGCATCTCGCCGCGCGAGGCCGTCACCATGGATCCGCAGCAGCGCCTGATGCTGGAACTCGCCTGGGAGGCGTTGGAGGACGCCGGCATCGTGCCCGGCACGCTGGCCGGCACCCGCACCGGCGTCTTCGTCGGCGCGATCTGGGACGACTACGCCACCCTGCTCCAGCGCAGCGGCGCGCAGTCGCTCACCCAGCACACCTTCACCGGCGTGCAACGCGGCGTGATCGCCAACCGCGTCTCGTACACCCTCGGGCTGAACGGCCCCAGCCTCACCCTGGACGCCGGACAGTCCTCCTCGCTGCTGGCCGTGCACATGGCCGTCGAGAGCCTCCGGCGCGGGGAGTCCACCCTGGCGCTGGTCGGCGGCGTCAACCTGAGCATCGTCCCGGACAGCACCGCACGCTCGGTGAGCTTCGGCGGCCTCTCCCCCGACGGCCGCTGCTTCACCTTCGACGCCCGGGCCAACGGCTACGTCCGAGGCGAGGGCGGCGGCGTCGTGGTGCTCAAGCCGCTGGCCCGCGCGCTGGCCGACGGCGACCCGATCTACTGCGTGATCCGCGGCAGCGCCACCAACAACGACGGCGCCACCCCCGGTCTGACCGTCCCCAGCGCGCAGGCCCAGGCCGAGGTGATCCGGCTGGCCTGCGAGAACGCCCGGATCGAGCCCATCGCCGTCCAGTACGTGGAACTGCACGGCACCGGCACCCCGGTCGGCGACCCGATCGAGGCCACCGCGCTCGGCTCCGCCCTCGGCAGTGACCGCCCCGCCGAACACCCGCTGCACGTCGGCTCGGTGAAGACCAACATCGGCCATCTGGAGGGCGCCGCCGGTATCGCCGGCCTGCTGAAGACGGCGCTCAGCATCCACCACCGCAAGCTGCCGGCCAGCCTCAACTACGCCTCCCCGAACCCTGCGATCGACCTGGCCGGGCTGCATCTGGAGGTCCAGCAGGAGTGTGCGGCCTGGCCCTCGCCCGACGCCCCGCTGGTCGCGGGCGTCAGTGCGTTCGGCGTCGGCGGCACCAACTGCCACGTCGTGGTCACCGAGCCGCCGGCCACCGCCGCCGGCGGCACCCGGGAGGGCCAGGACGCGCCCGCCCTGCTCCCCTGGCCGGTGTCCGGCCGCACCGAGCAGGCGCTGCGCGCCCAGGCCGCCCGACTCGCCAGGGCCCTGCCGGCCGAGGCCCGGGCCGCCGACGTCGCCCACTCCCTCGCCACCACCAGGACGTCCTTCGAGCACCGGGCCGTCCTGCTCGGCACCGACACCGCCGACCTGCGCGAGCGGCTGGCCGTGCTGGCCAAGGGGCAGGACGCGCCCGGACTCGTCCGCGGCGTCGGCGACGACCACGGCCGGACCGTCTTCGTCTTCCCCGGCCAGGGCTCCCAGTGGGCCGGCATGGCCCTGGAGCTGCTGGACGCCTCCCCCGCCTTCCGCGAGGCGATCGCCGAATGCGCGAACGCCCTTGCCGCATACGTTGACTGGGACCTGCTGGAGGTGCTGCGCGGCGCGCCCGACGCGCCCGGCCTGGACGCGGTCGACGTCGTCCAACCGGTGCTCTTCGCGGTGATGGTGTCGCTGGCCCGGCTGTGGGAGTCGGTCGGGGTGCGCCCCGACGCGGTGGTCGGCCACTCGCAGGGCGAGATCGCCGCCGCGTACGTCGCCGGCGCCCTCAGCCTGGACGACGCCGCCCGGGTGGTCGCCCTGCGCAGCCGCGCCATCACCGCACTCGCCGGACAGGGCGGCATGGCCTCGGTCGCGCTGTCGGCCGAGCAGGCCGAACGGTTCATCGCGCCGTGGGACGGGCGGCTCGCGCTCGCCGCCGTCAACGGCTCTGCCGCCGCCGTGATCTCCGGCGACGCGACCGCCATCGACGAACTGCTCACCGCCGCCGAGCAGGCCGACGTCCGGGCCCGCCGGATCCGGGTCGACTACGCCTCGCACTCCGCGCACGTCGAGACGATCCGCGAGCAGCTGCTCGCCGAACTCGCCCCGATCCGCCCGCGCGCCGGCGAGGTGCCGTTCTACTCCTCCGTCACCGGTGGACTGCTGGACACCGCCGGGCTCGACGCCGACTACTGGTACACCAACCTTCGCCGCCCGGTCCGCTTCGACCGCGCCGTCGAGGCGCTGCTCGCGGCCGGCCACCGCACCTTCGTCGAGAGCAGCCCGCACGGCGTGCTCACCCTCGCCATCAGCGAGAGCCTGGAGGAGGCCGGCGCCGACCGGGCCCTGGTCCTGGGTACCCTGCGGCGCGACGAGGACTCCTGGCGCTCCTTCCTCGGCGCGCTCGCCGAACTGCACGTCAACGGCGCCGCGGTGGACTGGTCCGCGCTGCTCGCGCACCACGCGCCGCACCGGGTCGCCCTGCCCGGCTACGCCTTCCAGCGCCGCCGCTACTGGCCCAAGCCCCCGGCCGACGGCGACGGCACCGAGACCGCGTTCTGGCCCGCCGCCGGCGAGGCCGAGCCCGAGCCCGAGGAGCGGCCGCTGCCCGCCGCCGGGTCCTCGTGGGCGCGCCGCCTGGACGGCCTCACCGACACCGAGCGGGAGGAGGTCCTGCTCGACCTGGTCCGCTCCAGCGCCGCCATCGTCCTCGGCCACCTCAGCGCGAACGCGGTCGACTCCCGGCGCACCTTCAAGGAGCTCGGCTTCGACTCCGCGCTCGGCGTGGAACTGCGCAACCGCCTGGCCGCCACCGTCGGCCTCGCCCTGCCCGCCGCACTGGTCTACAACCAGCCCACCCCGACCGCCCTGGCCCGCCACCTCCTCGACCGGCTGGCCGGCGGCGAGGGCGCCGGAGCCGCCGAGACCGCCGTGGTGAGCGACGAGCCGATCGCCGTCATCGGGATGGCCTGCCGCTTCCCGGGCGGGGCCGACTCCCCCGAGGCGCTGTGGCGCCTGGTCGCCGACGGTGTGGACGCGATCGGCGAGTTCCCCGACAACCGCGGCTGGAACCTCACCGAGCTGTACGACCCGGAGCCCGGCACCCCCGGCAGGACCTACGCCCGCTACGGCGGCTTCCTCTACGACGCGGACCGGTTCGACGCCGCCTTCTTCGGCATCAACCCGCGCGAGGCCACGGCCATGGACCCGCAGCAGCGGCTGCTGCTGGAGACCAGCTGGGAGGCGTTCGAGCGGGCCGGGGTCGACCCCGCGCAGCTGAGCGGCAGCCGCACCGGCGTGTTCGTCGGCGCGATGCCCCAGGAGTACGGCCCCCGACTGCACGAGGGCGGCGAGACCTACGGCGGCTTCCTGCTCACCGGCACCACGTCCAGCGTCGCCTCCGGCCGCATCGCGTACACCCTCGGGTTCGAGGGCCCGGCCGTGACGGTGGACACCGCCTGCTCGTCCTCGCTGGTCGCGCTGCACCTCGCGGCGCAGGCCCTGCGGCAGGGCGAGTGCGGCCTCGCCCTGGCCGGCGGTGTCGCGGTGATGTCCAGCCCCGGCATGTTCGTCGAGTTCGGCCACCAGCGCGGCCTGGCCACCGACGGCCGGTGCAAGGCGTTCTCGGCCGCCTCCGACGGCACCAGCTGGGCCGAGGGCGCCGGCATGCTGCTGCTGGCACGGCTCTCCGACGCCCAGGCGGCCGGACACCGGGTGCTCGCGGTGATCCGCGGCTCGGCGGTCAACCAGGACGGCGCCAGCAACGGCCTCACCGCGCCGAACGGCCCCTCGCAGGAGCGGGTCATCCGTACGGCGCTGGCCAACGCCCGGCTGACCGCCGACCAGGTCGACGCGGTCGAGGCGCACGGCACCGGCACCAGGCTCGGCGACCCGATCGAGGCGGAGGCACTGCTGGCCACCTACGGGCAGCAGCGTGATCCCGAACGGCCGCTCTGGCTGGGCTCGTTGAAGTCCAACATCGGCCACGCGCAGGCCGCGGCGGGCGTCGGCGGCATCATCAAGATGATCGAGGCGATGCGCCACGGCGTGCTGCCCCGCACCCTCCACGTGGACGAGCCCACGCCGCACGTCGACTGGACCGCCGGCGCGGTCGAACTGCTCACCGAGGCCCGCGCGTGGCCGCAGACCGACCACCCTCGCCGGGCCGCCGTGTCGTCCTTCGGCATCAGCGGGACGAACGCCCATGTGATCCTGGAGGCCGCGCCGGAGAGCGCCGTCGAGGAGGACGAAGCCTCCGAGGTGCTGCCGCCGCTGCTGATCTCAGCGAAGAACGAACCGGCCCTGCGCGAACAGGCCGCCCGGATCCGCGAGTTCATCGGCTCCGACAGCGACCGGCACCCCGCCGAGGTCGCCCGGGCCCTGGCCGCCGGACGGACGCTCTTCGCGCACCGGGCGGTGGTGCTCGGCGAGAGCCGCGAGGAGCTGCTGGTCGGCCTGGCCGCGCTCGCCGAGGGGTCGTCCAGCCCGCAGGCCGTCCAAGGGACGGTCCGCGGCGGCAGGCTCGCCTTCCTGTTCACCGGACAGGGCGCCCAACGCCTCGGCATGGGCCGCGAGTTGTACGAGACCCAGCCCGTGTTCACGGCAGCCTTCGACGAGGCCTGCACCGCACTGGACACCCACCTGGAACGGCCACTGCGCGAGGTGATCTTCGGCGACGAGGACGCCCTCAACCAGACCCAGTACACCCAACCCGCCCTGTTCGCCCTCGAAACCGCGCTCTTCCGCCTCTACGAATCGTGGGGCGTCACACCCGACTACGTCACCGGCCACTCGATCGGTGAGCTGACCGCCGCCCACGTCGCCGGCGTCCTCTCCCTCCCCGACGCCGCCCGCCTCGTCGCCGCACGGGCGCGGTTGATGCAGTCCGCCCCCGCCGGCGGAGCCATGATCGCCATCCAGGCCACCGAGGACGAACTGCGCGAGCACCTCACCGACACGGTGTCGATCGCCGCCCTCAACTCCCCCGACTCCACCGTGATCTCAGGCGACCCCGAGATATGCGAGCGGATCGCCGCGCACTTCAAGGGACTTGGGCGCAAGACCCGCAAGCTCACCGTCTCCCACGCCTTCCACTCCCCCCACATGGACCCCATCCTCGACGCCTTCCGCACCGAGGCAGCCCAACTCACCTACCACCAACCCAAGATCCCCGTCATCTCCAACGTCACGGGCCAACTCGCCGACCGCCTCACCTCACCCGACTACTGGACCGACCACATCCGCCAGACCGTCCGCTTCACCGACACCATCCGCACC
Organism: Kitasatospora sp. NPDC004669; assembly: GCF_040609455.1. Classification (NCBI taxonomy): domain Bacteria; kingdom Bacillati; phylum Actinomycetota; class Actinomycetes; order Kitasatosporales; family Streptomycetaceae; genus Kitasatospora; species Kitasatospora sp. NPDC004669. The sequence continues at coordinate 10,227 of NZ_JBEXKB010000120.1, read as the reverse complement.
CTCGCCGACAACGGCGTCACCACCTACGTCGAACTCGGCCCCGACCCCGTCCTCACCGCCCTCACCCACACCACCCTCGACGACGAGCACACCCTCGCCATCAGCACCCTCCGCCACAACCACCCCGAAACCCGCACCACCACAACCACCCTCGCCACCCTCCACACCCACGGCCACCCCATCACCTGGCCCCACCTCCACGGCACCGCCACCAACCCCACCGACCTGCCCACCTACCCCTTCCAACGCGAGCGCTACTGGCTCAAGCCCGCCACCGACACCGCCGGCGCGGGAGCCCTCGGGCTGACGGCCATCGAGCACCCGATGCTCACCAGCCAGACCGAACTGCCCAACGGCCGGGGCTACCTGTTCACCGGCCGGCTCTCCGCCGACAACCCGGCGTGGGCCCCGGAACACGAGATCTACGGCACGTACATCCTGCCCGGAGTCTCCTTCGTCGACCTGCTGCTGCACGTCGCCCGGATCGTCGGCTGCGACCAGATCGAGGAGCTCACCCACCGCACCTTCCTGGCGATCCCCGAGCGGGGCGCGCTCCAAGTGCGGCTGGCGGTCGACGCGGCGGACGAGTCGGGTGCGCGCGGCTTCGCGCTGTACTCGCGCGCCGAGGAGGCCGAGCCCGGCACCGACTGGACCCTGCACGCCACCGGCTCCCTCGCGGTGGGCGAACCGGCGGGCGCGTTCGAGCCGTTCGAGGAGGGCGACTGGCCGCCCACGGACGCCACGCCGCTGGACATGACGGAGTTCTACACCCGGATCATCGACGCCGGCTTCGGCTACGGCCCGCTGTTCCGCTCGCTGCGGGCCGCCTGGCAGGACGGCGACACCACCTACGGCGAGGTCGCCTTCCCGGCCGACGTCGACGCCGGCGCGTACGGCGTCCACCCCGGGCTGCTGGACTCGGCGCTGCAACCGGCCGCGCTGGTGCTGGGCGCGACCCCGGCCGAGGACAGCATCCGGGTGCCGTTCTCCTGGAGCGGCGTCGCCATCCACTCGGTGGGCGCGACCCGCCTGCGGGTCCGGCTCTCCCGGCCCACCCCGGACACCGTCTCGCTGGACATCGTCGACCACACCGGCGCACCCGCGATCACCATCAGCTCGCTGGCGATGCGCGCCGTGGCGACCGACCAGATGGCCGCCGCCGCCGCCCAGACGACCGCGGCGCTGGAGCTGTACCAGGTCGACTGGACGACGCTGCCCGCCCCGGCCCCGGCGGCCACCGTCGAGCGGCACTGGGCGGTGCTCGGCGACACCGCGCTGACCGAGACCCTGCGCCGCACCGACACCACCGTCACCGGATACCCGGACGCGCTCTCGCTGCGCGCCGCCCTCGGTGCCGACGAACCCGCCGCAGCCCCGCAGCTCGTGCTGGTCCCCGCCCTGGACGGCCCCGACGCCACCGCCGGGCGTGCCCACCGGATCACCACCGACGTCCTCACGGCCCTCCAACAACTGCTCGCCGACGAGGCGTTCACCGCGAGGATCGCCGTGGTCACCCGCGGGGCGGTCCCGGTCGGCGACGAGCAGCCGACCGACCTCGGCGGCGCCGCCGTCTGGGGCCTGGTGCGCACCGCGCAGTCCGAGAACCCCGGCCGGATCGTCCTGGTGGACCTGGACGACGCGCCCGCCTCGGCCGCCGGCCTGCCCGCCGCCCTCGACCTGGACGAACCGCAACTCACCCTGCGGGACGGCGAGGTGGCCGTCCCCCGACTAGCCCGGGCGGCCTCGGCCGAGCGGACCGAGCCGGCCTTCGACACCGACGGGACGGTCCTCGTCACCGGCGGCACCGGCGCCCTGGGCTCGATGCTGGCCCGGCACCTGGTGGCCGAACACGGCGTGCGGCACCTGCTGCTCACCAGCCGGCGCGGACCGGACGCCCCGGGAGCCACCGAACTCTGCGCCGACCTCGCCGAGTTGGGGGCAACCGTACGGATCGCCGGGTGCGACGCGGCCGACCCGAAGGCGCTCGCCGAGTTGCTGGACGCCGTCCCGGCCGCGCACCCGCTGCGCGCCGTCGTGCACTGCGCGGGCGTCCTGGACGACGGGACGATCCCGGCGCTGACCGCCGAGCGGATGGACACCGTCCTCACCCCCAAGGCGGACGCCGCCTGGAACCTGCACACCGCCACCCAGGGCCTGGAACTGACGGCCTTCGTCCTCTACTCCTCGGTCGTCGCCACGCTCGGTGCCCCCGGCCAGGGCAACTACGCGGCCGCCAACGCCTACCTGGACGGCCTGGCCGCGTACCGTCGGGCCCAGGGCCTGCCCGCGACCTCGCTCGCCTGGGGCCTGTGGGCCGAGTCCGGCGGCATGGGCGGCACGCTCGGCGAGCAGGAACAGCAGCGCATGGCCCGCACCGGCGTCGTCCCGATGCCGGACGCCCAGGGCCTGGCCCTGTTCGACACCGCGCTCGCGCACGACCGGGCCCTGTTGGTCCCCGCCCAGCTCAACGGAGTCGGCCTGCGCGCCCAGGCGAGCGCCGGCACCGTCGCACCGATCTTCACCGCGCTGTACAAGCCGCGTCCGCGCCGTGCCGTCGAGGCCGGCCCCGCCGTCGGGGAACACGGGCTGGCGCAGGAGCTGGTGGCCCGCGGCGAGGCCGAGCAGGGTCCGTTCCTGCTCGACTTCCTCGGCCGGCACATCGCCACCGTGCTCGGCCACGACCCGTCCACCGCGATCGACCCCGAGAGCTCGTTCAAGGACCTCGGCTTCGACTCGCTGACCGCCGTCGAGTTGCGCAACACCCTCAGCAAGGCGGTCGGCATCCGGCTGCCCGCCACCCTGACCTTCGACCACCCGACGCCCGGCGCGATCGCCCGCCACCTGCGGGAGGAGTTGCTCAGCTCGGCCGTTCCGCAGGCCAAGCCGGCCGGCGGCGCCACCGGCCGCAGCCGGACGCCGAAGAACGACGACCCGATCGTGATCGTCGGCATGGGCTGCCGCTTCCCCGGCGGCGCCGACACCCCCGAGGCGCTGTGGCGGCTGGTCGCCGACGAGGTCGACGCGGTCGGCGACTTCCCCGACAACCGCGGCTGGGACCTCGACGCGCTGTTCGACCCGGACCCCGAGGCGATCGGCAAGACCTACGCCCGCCAGGGCGGCTTCCTCTACGACGCGGACCGCTTCGACGCCGACTTCTTCGGCATCAGCCCCCGCGAGGCGCTCGCCCTCGACCCCCAGCAGCGCCTGCTGCTGGAGACCAGCTGGGAGGCCATGGAGCGGGCCGGCATCGTGCCGGGCACCCTGCGCGGCAACCAGATCGGCGTGTTCGCGGGCGTGATCACCCAGGAGTACGGACCGCTGGTGCGCACCGGCACCGAAGGCGTCGAGGGGTACCTGCTCACCGGCTCCACGGCGAGCGTCGCCTCCGGCCGGCTCTCCTACGCCTTCGGCTTCGAGGGCCCGGCCATCACCGTCGACACCGCGTGCTCCTCCTCGCTGGTGGCTCTCCACCTGGCCGTCCAGGCCCTGCGGGGCGGCGAGTGCACCATGGCGCTGGCCGGCGGCGTCACCGTGATGGCCAACGCGGGCATGTTCCTGGAGTTCAGCCGACAGCGCGGGCTCGCCCCCGACAGCCGGGCCAAGTCCTTCTCCGGCGCGGCCGACGGCACGATCTGGGCCGAGGGCGCGGGCATGCTGCTGCTGGAGCGGCTCTCGGACGCGAAGGCCGCCGGGCACCAGGTGCTCGCGGTCATCCGTGGCACGGCCGTCAACCAGGACGGCGCCAGCAACGGCCTCACCGCCCCCAACGGGCCGTCGCAGCAGCGGGTCATCCGCACCGCGCTCGCCGACGCCCGGCTCACGGCCGCCGAGGTCGACGCGGTCGAGGCGCACGGCACCGGCACCAAGCTCGGCGACCCGATCGAGGCGCAGGCCCTGCTGGCCACCTACGGTCAGGCGCACACGCCCGAACAGCCGCTCTGGCTCGGCTCGTTCAAGTCCAACATCGGCCACGCGCAGGCTGCGGCCGGCGTTGGCGGGATCATCAAGATGGTCGAGGCGATGCGCCACGGCGTGCTGCCCCGCACCCTCCACGTGGACGAGCCCACGCCGCACGTCGACTGGGAGTCCGGCGCCGTCGAGCTGCTCACCGAGGCCCGGCCGTGGCCCGAGACCGACCACCCGCGCCGCTCCGCCGTCTCCTCCTTCGGCATCAGCGGCACCAACACCCACGTGATCCTGGAGGCGCCGCCCGCCCCCGCTCCCACGATGGCGGCCCAGCCCGCAACGGCCCCCGCCATGCCGCTGCTCCTGTCGGCGAAGAGCCCTGCGGCGGTCGCCGCGCAGGCCGCAGACCTGCGCAACTGGCTGACGTCACACCAGGACGCCTCGGCCACCGAGGCCTCGGCACTGCTCGCCGCCGGACGGACGCTCTTCCCGCACCGGGCGGTGGTGTTCGGCGCCGACCGGGAGGAACTGCTGGCCGGACTGGCGGCTGTGGCCGAGGGGTCGTCCAGCCCGCAGGCCGTCCAAGGGACGGTCCGCGGCGGCAAGCTCGCCTTCCTGTTCACCGGACAGGGCGCCCAACGCCTCGGCATGGGCCACGAGTTGTACGAGACCCAGCCCGCGTTCACGGCAGCCTTCGACGAAGCCTGCGCCGCACTGGACACCCACCTGGAACGGCCACTGCGCGAGGTGATCTTCGGCGACGAGGACGCCCTCAACCAGACCCAGTACACCCAACCCGCCCTGTTCGCCCTAGAAACCGCGCTCTTCCGCCTCTACGAATCGTGGGGCGTCACACCCGACTACGTCACCGGCCACTCGATCGGTGAGCTGACCGCCGCCCACGTCGCCGGAGTCCTCTCCCTCCCCGACGCCGCCCGGCTGGTCACAGCCCGGGCCCGGTTGATGCAGTCCGCCCCCGCCGGCGGCGCCATGATCGCCATCCAGGCCACCGAGGACGAACTGCGCGAGCACCTCACCGAAGCGGTGTCGATCGCCGCCCTCAACTCCCCCGACTCCACCGTGATCTCAGGCGACCCCGAGACCGCCGAACGGATCGCCGCACACTTCAAGGACCTCGGACGCAAGACCCGCAAGCTCACCGTCTCGCACGCCTTCCACTCCCCCCACATGGACCCCATCCTCGACGCCTTCCGCACCGAGGCAGCCCAACTCACCTACCACCAACCCAAGATCCCCGTCGTCTCCAACCTCACCGGCCAACTCGCCGACCAACTCACGACGCCCGACTACTGGGCCGAGCACATCCGCCAGACCGTCCGCTTCACCGACACCATCCGCACCCTCGCCGACAACGGCGTCACCACCTACCTCGAACTCGGCCCCGACCCCGTCCTCACCGCCCTCACCCACACCACCCTCGACGACGAGCACACCCTCGCCATCAGCACCCTCCGCCACAACCACCCCGAAACCCGCACCACCACAACCACCCTCGCCACCCTCCACACCCACGGCCACCCCATCACCTGGCCGATCCCCACGCCCTCCGGCGCCACCATCCGCACCGCCGATCTCCCCACCTACCCCTTCCAACGCGACAGTTACTGGCTCAAGCCCGCCACCCGGTCCGCCGACCTGGCCTCCGCCGGACTGACCACGACCGACCACCCGCTGCTGGGCGCAGCCGTCGTCCTCCCCGACGGGACCCGGCTGTTCACCGGCCGCGTCTCGCTGAAGCAGCAGCCGTGGCTGTACGACCACGTGGTGTTCGGCACGGTCGTCCTGCCGGGTGTGGCCTTCCTCGACCTGCTCTCGTACGCCGGTGGGCAGGCCGGGTTCGGCCGGCTGGACGAACTGGTCCACCACGCGTTCCTGGCCGTACCCCCGCAGGGCGCGCGGGACGTGCAGATCACCGTCGGCACCCCGGACGAGACCGAGCGCTGCCCGTTCACCATGTACTCCCGACCGGCCGACGCCGCGCCGGAGGAGGAGTGGACCCGGCACGCCAGCGGGTACCTCGCCCGGGAGGTCGGGCAGCCGTCCTTCGACCTGTCCGTCTGGCCGCCGGCAGGGGCGACCCCGGTCGACATCGACGCGTTCTACCGGACCTTCATCAACCGCGGGTACGAGTACGGCCCGATGTTCCAGGGCTTCAAGGCCGGCTGGCGGCTCGGCGAGGACGTGTACGCCGAGATCGCGCTGCCGGACGACGGCGACGAGGAGAACTACGGCCTCCACCCGGCCCTGCTGGACTCCGCGCTGCACCCGCTGATGCTCTGGTACGGCGCCGAGGACGGCGTCCGGCTGCCGTTCTCCTGGAGCGGGGTCACCCTGCACGCGACCGGGGCCCGGCACGTGCGGGTGCACCTGTCCCGCCCGGAGCCGGACCTCGTCGCCCTGGAGATCGCCGACCGCTCCGGCGCCCCGGTGATGACCATCGAGGCGCTGGCCATGCGCCCGGTCGGCGCCGATCAATTGGCTGCGGCCCGCACCAAGCAGCCGGACTCGCTCTACCGGGTGCAGTGGAGCCGGATCGCCGCCGGGTCGGTCCGGCCGGCCGCACTGCCGTACGCCGTCCTCGGTGACAAGGACCTGGCCGACCGACTGGTCCGGCTGGGCATCGCCGCGGAGGTGCACGACGGCCCGGGCGCGCTCCAGTCGACGGTGCCCGCCGGGATCGCAGGCCTGCTGCTGCCGGTGGCGGCCGCCGAGGAGGGCGTCGTCGCCGGGGCACACGCCACCGCGGCCGCCGTCCTGGCGACCGTCCAGGAGTTCCTGTCCGACGGGCGACTGGCCGGAACCGTGCTGACCGTCCTCACCGAGGGCGCGATCGCCGCCCGGGACGACGAGGACGTGCCCGACCTCGCCGCCGCCGCCGTCTGGGGCCTGGTGCGCACCGCGCAGTCCGAGAACCCCGGCCGGATCGTCCTGGTGGACCACGACGGCGGCGACCCGTCCCTGCGCGCCCTGCCCGCCGCCCTCGCCGGCGACGCCCCGCAGTTCGCGCTGCGCGCCGGCGAGCTGCTGGTGCCCCGGCTCGCCAAGGCCACCGTCACCGCCGAGTCGCCCGTTCCGCTCGACCCGGCGGGCACCGTGCTGATCACCGGCGGCACCGGCACCCTCGGTGCGCTGATCGCCCGCCGGCTGGTGACCGGGCACGGCGTACGGCACCTGCTGCTCGTCGGCCGGCGCGGACCGGACGCTCCGGGAGCCGCCGAACTGGTCGCCGAACTGCGGGAGTCGGGAGCCGAGGTCACCGTCGCGGCCTGCGACACCGCCGACCGCGACGCGGTGGCCGCCCTGATCGACGCGGTCCCGACCGAGCACCCGCTGACCGCCGTGGTGCACGCCGCCGGCGTGCTGGACGACAGCACCCTCCCGGCGCTGACGGCCGAACGGCTCGGCGCGGTGCTGCGGCCGAAGGTCGACGCGGCCTGGCACCTGCACGAGGCGACCGAGCACCTCGACCTGCGGGCCTTCGTCCTCTTCTCCTCCGTCGCCGGTCTGATCGGCAACGCCGGCCAGGCCAACTACGCGGCCGCCAACACCTTCCTCGACGCCCTCGCGGCCCACCGCCGCGCCCGCGGCCTGGGGGCTCTCTCGCTGGCCTGGGGCCTGTGGGAGCTGGAGAGGGGCATGGCGGGCGCCCTGGACGAGGCTGGACGGGCCCGGCTGACCCGGGGCGGCATCGCACCGGTGCCGACCGCGCAGGCGCTCGACCTGTTCGACCTCGCCCTCGGCCACGACCAGCCGCTGCTGGTCCCGGCCCGGCTCGACCTCACCGGGTTCGGCGGGGACAACCCCGCCGTGCCGCCCCTGATGCGCGGCCTGGTCGGCACGACCGCACGCCGCCGGGCCAAGGACACCGTGGACGCGGACACCTTCCGGCAGCGGCTGGCCGGCCGCGGCGAGGAGGAGCAGGTCCGGATCCTGGAGGAGCACATCCTGGGCCAGCTCGCCACCGTCCTCGGCCACAGTTCGGCGGCGGCGCTGAGCAGCCAGGCCGGTTTCCTGGAGACCGGCCTCGACTCGCTGACCGCCGTCGAGTTCCGCAACACCCTGAACCGGAACACCGGACTGCGACTGCCCGCCACCACGCTGTTCGACTACCCGACCCCGGCCGAACTCGCCGCCTTCCTGCGCGCCGAGTTCGCGCCCGAGGCGGCGGGCGCGGCGGGCGCGGCGGGCGCGGACGCGACGGGCGGCACCCCGCCGCTGCTCGCGGCCGAACTGGACCGGCTGACGGCCGACGCGGCCACCCTGCGGTCCGACGCCAGGAACGACCTGATCCTGCGCCTGCAGGACGTCCTCGACAGGCTCACCGAGCTGGACGGGACAGCCGGATCCGATCCGGCGGACGACGCCGCCGCCGCGCGGATGAACTCCGCGACCGACGACGAGATCTTCGACTTCATCGACAACGAGCTGGGACTGGGGGCAGACGGTGAGTGAGGACAAGCTCCGCGACTATCTGAAGCGGGTCACCACGGAGCTCCAGCAGACCCGGCAGCGGTTGCGGCAGGCCGAGTCCGCCGCCCGGGAGCCGATCGCCATCGTGGCCATGGCCTGCCGGTTCCCCGGCAGCGCCGACACCCCCGAGGCGTTGTGGCGGCTGGTCTCCGACGGGGTGGACGCGATCGGCGACTTCCCCGGCAACCGCGAGTGGGCGCTGTCCGACCTCTTCGACCCGGACCCGGACGCCGCGGGCCGCAGCTACGCGCGCCAGGGCGGATTCCTCTACGAAGCCGACGAGTTCGACGCCGAGTTCTTCGGCATCAGCCCCCGCGAGGCGCTCGCCCTGGACCCCCAGCAGCGGCTGCTGCTGGAAACCAGCTGGGAGGCGATGGAGCGGGCCGGCATCGACCCGACCGCACTGCGCGGCACGGCGGCCGGTGTCTTCACCGGCGTGTCCAACCACGAGTACGCCTCGCTCACCCACCAGGGGCCCGAGGACGTCGAGGGCTACGTCCTGACCGGCAACACGCTGAGCGTCGCGTCCGGCCGCATCTCCTACACCCTCGGGTTCGAGGGGCCCGCGGTGACGGTGGACACCGCCTGCTCGTCCTCGCTGGTGGCGATCCACCTGGCCGTCCAGGCGCTACGCAGCGGCGAGTGCGGCATGGCGCTCGCCGGCGGCGCGGCGGTCATGTCGACGCCCGGGATGTTCCTGGAGTTCAGCCGCCAACGCGGGCTGTCCCCGGACAGCCGCTGCAAGTCCTTCGCGGCCTCGGCCGACGGCGTGATCTGGGGCGAGGGCGTCGGCATGCTGCTGCTGGAGCGGCTCTCCGACGCCCAGGCAGCCGGGCACCCGGTACTCGCGGTCATCCGCGGCACCGCGATCAACCAGGACGGCAAGAGCAGCCAGCTCACCGCCCCCAACGGGCCCGCGCAGCAGCGGGTGATCCGGGCCGCGCTGGCCAACGCCCGGCTGTCGGCCGACCAGGTCGACGCGGTCGAGGCGCACGGCACCGGCACCAGGCTCGGCGACCCGATCGAGGCGCAGGCCCTGCTGGCCACCTACGGCCGGGCCCACGACACCGAACAGCCGCTCTGGCTCGGCTCGTTGAAGTCCAACATCGGCCACACCCAGGCGGCGGCCGGCGTCGGCGGCGTCATCAAGATGGTCGAGGCGATGCGCCACGGCGTGCTGCCCCGCACCCTCCACGTGGACGAGCCCACGCCGCACGTCGACTGGGAGTCCGGCGCCGTCGAGCTGCTCACCGAGGCCCGGCCGTGGCCCGAGACCGACCGCCCCCGCCGCTCCGCCGTGTCGTCCTTCGGCATCAGCGGGACGAACGCCCACCTGATCCTGGAGGCGGCACCGGAGAGCGTCGTCGAGGAGGACGAAGCCGCCGAGGTGCTGCCGCCGCTGCTGCTCTCGGCCCGGAACGAGCCGGCGCTTCGCGAACAGGCGGCGCGGCTGGGCGAGTTCCTCGACACGGTGACGGACGTCGACCGGCTCGCGCAGGCCGCCCGCGTGCTCGCTTCCGGACGGGCGAAGCTGCGGCACCGGGCGGTGGTGTTCGGCGCCAGCCGGGAGGAGCTACTGGCCGGACTGGCGGCTGTGGTCGAGGGGTCGTCCAGCCCGCACGCCGTCCAGGGGACGGTACGCGGCGGCAAGCTCGCCTTCCTGTTCACCGGACAGGGCGCACAACGCCTCGGCATGGGCCGGGAGTTGTACGAGACCCAGCCCGCGTTCACAGCGGCCTTCGACGAAGCCTGCGCCGCACTGGACACCCACCTGGAACGGCCACTGCGCGAGGTGATCTTCGGCGACGAGGACGCCCTCAACCAGACCCA
>NZ_JBEXKB010000119.1:0-16601 GCF_040609455.1 Kitasatospora sp. NPDC004669 | reverse complement strand
GAAAACACTCGGCTGGAGAACTCCTGCGGAGGCCCTCGACGATCAGCTACTCTCGCTCCAAACCAGCGGTGTTGCAACGACCCCTTGAACCCGGTTTCACTGCCGCGGTCCGAGTGAAAGATGCAGCCGCGCTCCAGGCCGCCGCGGCCGGCGGCCATCCGCAGCGCGGCCACCGGTAGTTCGGCGCGGTGGTGGTCGGCCATCGCGCAGCCGACGACCTCGCGGGTGGCCAGGTCGATGCAGGTGGCCAGGTAGAGCCAGCCCTCCTCGGTCGGCAGGCAGGTCATGTCACCGACCAACCGCACTCCGGGACGGGGCGCGGTGAAATCGCGCCCGATCAGGTCGGGGACATGCACCGGCTTGCGAGCCTGACGGGTCAGACCGCGGCGCCGGCGGCGGGGCGCAATGCTCGGGGCGCCTGCGTCGGCCGGGCTTCAAGTTGCCCTAGGGTGTGGGGAGTTCCCGGTGGCGGCTCGCTGCCGGGACTTCGTGCTTCCTGGGGCGGAGTGGATCATGCGATACGTGCGGTTGCTGCGGCGTGGACCTGTGCTCCTGCTGTGGGGAGCGCAGACGGCGTCGGTGTTCGGCGACCGCCTGTACGCCATGGCCGTGATGTGGATGGCGTGGGAGCACGCGGGCGCCGGGGCGATGGGCCTGGTGGCCGTCGCCGAGTCCCTGCCGTACATCATGCTGGGCACGGTGGGGCGCCGGGTGATGGACCGGTTCGCGTCGCTGCGGGCGCTGGCGGTGGTGGACGCCGTGCGGCTGGTCCTGGTGGCCGTGCTGCCGTGGGCATGGAGCGAGTTCGGCACCGTGGGACTGATCGTCTCGGCCGCTCTGCTGGGGGTCGGCGGGGCGCTGTTCGACCCGAACCTCGGTGCGATGGTGCCGGACCTGGTCCGGCCGGGCGAGATCCAGGCCGTCAGCGGGCTGATGGACCTGACCGGCCGGATCGCCCGGATCGCCGGTCCCGGGGCGGCCGGGCTGCTGCTGGCGGTGATGCCGCTGGCCGGGCTGTTCTGGGTGGACGCGGCGACGTTCGCCGTCTCGGCTCTCGCCCTGGTGCTGCTGGCCGCCCGCGTCCGGCTGGCCGCTGCTGCCCCGCATGCCGGGCCGCAGGCGGCGGGGACGCGGCCGGGTGCCTGGTCGCTGGTGCGGACCCACCCGGACACCGGGGTGGTGCTGGCCGTGCACGGGATCGGGATCTTTGCCGGGGCGGTGTCGCTGGCGATGCCCGCTCTGCTGGCCGGCCGCCTCGGCGCCGGGGCCTCCGCCTACGCGGCGGTGCTGGCCTGTACCGGCGCCGGGGCCCTGGCCGGGAACCTGGTAGCCGGGAACGTGCGGCTGCCAGCGCCGCTGACGGCGGTGTACTGCGGGGCGTGGGCGGTGTCGGGGCTGGTGCTGGCGGCCACCGGGCTGGCCGGGTCGCTGCCGCTGCTGTTGGCGCTGTCGCTGCTGGCCGGGGCGGTGTCGCCGTTCTTGCAGATCGCGCTGTCGACGCACTTCGCGCTGTTCCCTCCGGCCGCCCGAAGGCGGCTGCTGACGGTGGACCTGACCGTGATCCGCACCTGCGGGACGGTCTCGATGCTGTTCGTCCCGGCACTGGCCGCCACCGGTCCGAGGGCCGCGTTCCTGACCGGTGGCTTGGTGGTGACGCTGGTGAGTGGGACGGGGGCCGTGCTGGTACTGGCTCTGGCGCGGGGCCGTCGGCCGCTGCCGGAGGTCGAGCCGGTGCCGGAGCTGGCGGCCCGCGACTGAGTACGGGCGTGGGCCGGGCCCCGCAGTGCGGGGCCCGGCCGGTGTGCTGGTGGTGCTCAGGTCAGCCGGCGAACAGCTGCCAGTGGGTGACGGTGATGTCCTCCAGCGGGATGCCGAGCTCCTTGTAGATCCGCTGGTGCATCGCGCCGAACCAGGCGTCGCGGCGGTCGTCGAAGAACGCCTTGTCGTACCAGGCGACGCCGAGGAGGACGGTGCCGCCGCCGTTGGGGTTGCCCGGCTCGGCCTCCCAGTAGGTGCACTGCCAGTCCCAGAGCATGAGCTCCTCGGGGCGGTTGCGCAGGCGCTCGTCGGACTCGCGCAGGGACTGGATGCACCGCTCGGCGGTGGCCGCGTCGGGGCAGTAGTAGGTGCAGTCGGACTTGGCGATCGGGGTCTTGTCGGCGCGGCGGGCCGCGTCGGCGTCCTCCCCGGTCAGGACGCGGACCCGGGTCACCAGGTTCTCCCGGGTGGCGATCTCTTCGAGGATGGTCACGGCGTTGTGCTCCTCTCGCTGGGGTGCTGATCCCTTGGGTGGTGCTACCAGCCCGTCCCGGTGACCGGGTCGGGGCTGGGGCTCTGGAGGTCGCGGCGGCGGATGCCGCCGGGGGCGACGTAGCGGATGTTCAGGCCGACGCGGGCGCCGTCGCCGGTGTTGGTGCCGGAGCGGTGCAGCAGGCGGTTGTTTATGAGCAGGGCGGTGCCGGCGCGAAGCGGCAGGGCGGTCGTGGCGTCGGCAGTGAAGCCGGTCGCCTGGTCGGCCCGGCCGCGTTCGGCGCCGTTGTCGGCCTCGGAGGAGAACGGCAGGTAGCCGAAGTGGTGGGAGCCGAAGACCGCGTGGAGGCAGCCGTTGTCGAGGGTGGCGTCGCTGATGGCCAGCCAGGCGGAGACGGACCGGTTGGGGTCGAGTTCGACCCGGGCGTCGATGCCGTCCTGGTGCCAGGGGATCTCGAAGGCGCGGTGGGGCCACTTCATCACGAGGAAGGTGTTCTCCACCGCGACGTCCGGCCCGATCGCGTCCTGGACGGCGGCCAGCAGCTGCGGGGCGCGGACGGTCGCGCGGGCCCACTCGGCGCTCAGGTGCGGGTTGCGGAGGATCTCCTGGTGGCGGGTGCGGTGCTCGGCGATGAGCTGGGCGGCGCAGGCGCGGGCGGCTGCGGGCGTGGACCACTCGACGCCGGTCCGCAGTCCGCGGCGGCCGAGGATTCCGTCCGTGTTGATCGCGCTGGTCATCGGGTCCGATCTCCCTTCGAGGCGGGTTTCCCCGGGCGGTGCGAGGTGCCGGTTCAGGCGGCGGTGCGGGGGCGGGTGCTGCCGGGCGCGAACGGCGGCCGTATCGGGGAGCGTCCGGGACGCGGGATCACGCGCAGAGCGGCTCGCACCGCCCGGCGCGGGCCGGCCAGGAGCTGGCGCCGGGTCACCGGCTGTTCGGGCAGGGCCAGCTCGGCCCAGACCCGCTTGCCCCGCTCGGTCAGCTCGGCCCCGTGGGCCAGGGCCAGGCACTCGACCAGCTCCAGGCCCCGGCCGCTCTCCGCGTCCGCACCGGCCCGGCGGCGCCGGGGCAGCGCGATCGAGCCGTCGTAGACCTCGACCAGGACCCGCCGCAGCCGCACGCTCACGTAGACGGCGACGGTGAGCATCGGCCTCTGGGTGTGCCGGACGGCGTTGGTCACCAGTTCGGTGGTGACCGTGTCCAGAGCGAGCCGGGTGTCCGCGTCGAGCAGGGGGCCCCAGCCGACGACGCAAGTCCTCACCCTGCGACGGGCGATGGGGACGGAGACCGGATCTCGGGTCAGGAAGAAGACATGGGAGTGCACGACCACGGTGAGGAACCCTTCGGCGCTGGCCTGGAGAGCGGCACCGGCCACCCGGGAATGGACGAGCGGGTGGGCGGTGCCGCCGATCGTGGAGCCGCAGCGGCCCCTTCCGGGGGTCTCTCGCTCGGCCTGACATCGAGTCAACAGGTATGCGCGGGGCGTGAACACGGTAGAGACACCCCGGATGCTTGAAACCCTTGAAACCCGGCCTGGGGGCGGCGATGGCAGCACGCGAACGGACACCCAACGGAAGACTTGCGGCCCTGGTCGCCGAGTGCCGGTGGGCGAGCAACGGCGAGTTCGCCCGCGCGGTCAACCGGGCCGGCACCGAGGCCGGCTACAAGCTGAAGTACGACGAGTCCGCCGTCTCGCACTGGCTCTCGGGCGCCCGACCCATGGCGAAGTACCAGAAGGTGGTGCTCGAGGCCCTGACCCGCCGCCTGGGGCGGCCCGTCACCGCGTTCGAGGCAGGCTTCGCCGACGAGCCTGACGTTTAGCCCCAGTCCGCGGATACGGTGGCGGGACTGATCGACTTGGGGGTTATGGACATGGACCCATCGCGCAGGGGCGTTCTCGGGGCCGGCCTGTACTCGGTCGCCCTCACCATCCCCGGCTGGCCGGACCACATCGGACGGTTCGAGCGGCTGAAAGCCGACCCGCACACCCGGATCGGCATGGCCGAGGTCGAGTCCGTGATCGCCATGACCGAGAAGATCAGCGAACTGGACGACCAGTTCGGCGGCCGGACCGCCCGCCCGATGGCCGCCGCGTTCATGGTCAACAACATCGCCCCGTACCTCAAGGCCACCGCCTCCGGCGAGGTCCGCAGGGCGATGCTCTCCGCCGCCGCGGACCACCTCTACCCGACCGGCTACATGGCTGTGGACGAGCGCCTGGACCTACTCGGCCAGAGCTACTACACCAAGGCCCTGGAACTGGCGCTCGCCGCCGGTGACCACCTCACCTACTGCACGACCCTGCGGGGCATGAGCGTCCAGGCCGTCGAACTCGGCCACGGCGCCCCCGCTCTGCGGTACGCGAACGCTGCCGCTGCCGCCTCACCCGAGGCCGGACCGCGGATGCGCGCCTTCCTCGCCGGCCAGCAGGCCCACGCCCTCGCCCAGACCGGCGATCGCGCCGGCGCCCTGGCCATGCTGCATGGGGCCGAAGTCGCCATGGAACAGGCCGAGTCCAAGGCCAAGGCCCACGGCTCCTACGACCCCGCCTCGCTCTCGTACCACGTCGCGCAGGTCAACTTCGAACTCGGCGACCGCGAAGGCGCGATCCGGGCACTTCAGCACTCAGAGAAGGTCCGACCCACGATGTACCGGCGTGCCCGCGTACGCCACCGGGCGATGCTCGCCGAATGGCAGCTCGAAGCTGGTCGGCTGGAGGAAGCCGTTCAGAGCTGGAACCTCGCCCTGGACGACTTCCCCCAGGTCCAGTCTGGTCGGGCCGACGACCGCATCCGCAGGATGCTCTCCGCGACCCAGCCGCACCGCCGAAACCCTCAGGTCCGCGAACTCCTCGAACGCGCCCGGCCGATACTGAACTTGATTGAGTGAAGTCGGGCCGTTTGCCTGACGGCGAGGGTTGGGGTCCGGTAGCTCTGGGCTGTGAGGTACGCGCAGGGCGGCGGCTTGACCGACGCCGAGAGGGCCGCGCGGGAGCGGATCCGGCTGCAGGCAGTCGTCCGCTTCGAGGGCGGGGAGAAGAACAAGGAGATCGCTACTGCGTTGCGGGTGTCGGAGCGGTCGGTGGAGCGCTGGCGCCGGCAGTGGCGGGAGGGCGGCGAGGCCGGGGTCCAGTCGAAGGGCTCACCGGGCAGGTCGAAGCTGAGTGATGCGCAAGTGGCTCGGCTGGAGCACGAGTTGGAGCGTGGCCCACTGGCGCATGGCTGGGAGGACCAGCGTTGGACGCTGGCCCGGATCAAGACGCTCATCGGGCGGATGTTCCACGTCAGCTACACCATCGAGGGAACCTGGGCCCTGCTCAAGCGCCACGGCTGGTCGTGGCAGCAGCCGGCCCGGCGGGCGATCGAGCGGGACGAGGCCGCCATCGAGCTGTGCATCCGCGTGATCGTTTCGCTGCTTTGCAAGGTGGCCCGCAAGCTGTTGTCCGTACCCGGGGTACTGCTGCGCCGCGATACCGCCAAGGACGCGGAGCTGCTCGTGCTCCGGCACGGGAACGCTGTGCTGCGCCGCCGGATATCAGGACCGCTGCGCTACGAGCCCGCGGACCGGTTCTGGCTGGCAGCGCTCTCCGGCCTGATACCCCGTCGCCGTTGGCGGACAGTCTTCCCGGTCACGCCCGGAACCCTGCCGGCCTGGCACCGCCGACTCGTCGCGGCGAAGTGGGACTACAGCACACTGCGCGCCCGCACCGGACGACCGCCGACCAAGGCAGCGCTCAAGAAGCCGATCCTGCAGCTCGCCCGAGAGAACGCGCCATGGGGACACAGGCGCATCCAAGGCGAGCTCGCCCGTCTCGGGCATCCGATCGCCGCATCCACGGTATGGGAGATCCTCCATGCCGCCGGCATCGAACCGGCCCCCCGCCGTACCGGCCCGACCTGGCGCGGGTTCCTCACGCACCAGGCCGAAGGCATCCTCGCGGCGGACTTCCCCCGTCTGGACACCGTGCTCGGCCGGCGGCTCCACACGCCGGTGTTCCTCGAACACGGCACCCGACGCCTGCACATCACCGGCGTCACCACCCACCCCACCCGAGACCGGGCAGTACAGCAGGCCCGGAACGTGGCAGCCGACCTCGGCTCCCACGCGGAGTCCCTCCGCTTCCTGCTACGCGACCGGGACGGCGAGTACGGCCAGTCCTTCGACGCCGTCTTCGGGGCCGAGGAGATGGAGATCCTCAAGAGTGCGCCGCGAACTCCCCGGATGAACGCCCACTGCGAGCGGGTGATCGGGAGCATCCGGCGTGAGGCCCTCGACCATGTCCTCATCATGAACGAGGCCAGCGCCCGACAGGTCCTGACCGCCTACCAGCAGCACGACAACGCACACCGCCCCCACCGGGCACGAAACCAGCTACCGCCCGGCGCCCACGAGCAGCCCACCCCACACGACCTCGAAGGTCGCAAACTCCTGCGCACCCGCGTCCTCGGCGTCATCATCAACGAGTACCGATACGCATCTTGACCAGCAGCTATGATTTTCCGAGCCCCACAGGAAGAACGAGGCGGAGGCCCCGGCGATCGCCAAGGCCGTCGCGGAGCACTGCGCGCGGATGCGCAACCGCCTCGCGGTGCTGCACACCCAGCAGGACGCCACACCCGAGGCCGCCGCGAAGGTCCCGGGGCTGTTCGGGCTGGGCGAGGACGAGGCCCAGTTCACCACCGTGTACTACCCCTGGCTGCAGGTGCCGGGGATCGATGGTGCGGCCCGGACCGTTCCGCCGACGGGCCACGTCGCGGGGATCTGGGCCCGGACGGATACCGAGCGCGGGGTGCACAAGGCGCCCGCGAACCAGAGCGTCCAGGGCGCCGACGCGCTGCACACGGCGCTGACCGACGCCGAGCAGGGACCGCTGAACGCGGCCGGCATCAACTGCCTGCAGGCCTTCCCGGACCGCGGCCTGCTGGTGTGGGGCGCCAGGACGCTGTCCACCAGCCCCGACTGGAAGTACCTGAACGTCCGCCGCCTGGTCAGCTATCTCACCGAATCCATCCACAGCGGCACCGACCGGGCCGTCCTTGAACCGAACGGCGAACGCCTGCACGCGAGCCTGCGCCAGGCCGTGACCTCGTTCCTGGAGAACCAGTGGCGCCAGGGCGCGCTCATAGGCCGGACCCCGCAGGAGGCGTTCTACGTGACCTGCGACGCGACCAACAACCCGCCCGGCTCGACGGACGGCAAGGTGGTCATCGACATCGGCGTCGCCCCGGTACGCCCCGCCGAGTTCATCCAGTTCACCGTCACCAGGGCCTGCCACGCGTAGCCGGGCCGGCCTACAGCCCCGACACCGTGTTCGCCGTCGGGCCCCGGTTGCCGGGTCGGCTCCGTCGACCGTCTCGGCGAAGTGCTGACCCCGAGATCCCCGGCGGGAGTCGAGCTGACACGGGCTCCCCGGCCTGAGGTCCTCAGCCCTTGCCGAAATGCACCGCGGGGAAGGCGCCGGCTGCCCTGAGGGTTTTAGAGAAGCCACCGGCCAGTTCGGTGAGGCGTGCGGTCGCGCCCGGGCCGAGGTGGTCGTACGGGGCGGCGTCGAGACGGTCGGTGAGTGCTTCGGCCTCGCCGCGCAGGGTTGTGCCCGCCTGCGTGAGGTCGCCCGCCTCGTCCAGCAGGCCGCGCTCGCGCAGATGCTCGCGGGCGGTGTCCCACTGCTGCGCGGACCATCCGCGGGTTCGCATGAACAGCGCCGATGTCGGCGCGGTGCCGGTGGCGTTGTGCAGGACCAGCGCCTCGATGCCGGACAGGCCGGCGATCGCCAGGGCGGCGAGGTGGCCGTCACCGCGGTGTTCCCGCAGCAGCGTCGCCGCGTGCCACAGGGCCAGATGCGGTTCTTCGGGTACCGGAAGGTCGGCGTTGGCAGCGTAGAGCGGCCGTGCCTCCCGGCGGCACGCTTCGGTGGCGCGCAGCGCCAGTTCGGCCGCCTCGGTCATGTCCGCGGACATGAGGGCCTCCTTCCCGAGTAACCGCCGCAGCGTCCGGTCCGCGCCGCGCAGCCGTGCCGTGAGCACCGCCTGCGGTGGGGTGAGGGTCCACGCGGCGGGGATGTACCGCTGTACGTGCTCGTGGTTGAAGTTGTAGAACGTCGCGGTGACGGTGCCCGCGTCGATGGCCCCGAGCGGTGCCGCGCGGCTCGCGAGGTAGGCCATGGCTCCGCGCTCCAGCCCGAGTGCCGCGAGTTCGTCCTGCGGCTCCGGCGCGAAGTACACGGATGCGTGCAGCGGGCTGACGGCGTTGTGGCAGTGGCGGCCCGTGCTCGCCTCGAGGTTCGTCATGGGGTGGCTCCGACGTCGGTGATCAGGTGGGGTCGTGCGGCCGGACGGGAAGGGCGCGTCATGCTTCGCCCGTGGGTCCGTGGTGGGAGCGGTCGGTCAGTCCGGCCGCGGTCTGCGTGAGGTGGCGGGTCAGGAGCTCTACTGCGGTGTCGGCGTCGCGGGCCAGCGCCGCCTCCTCCAGCCGGCGGTGCTCCAAGGCGCCGTCCCGGTCGGGATTGCGGTGCGCCGACCAGCGGCGGGCCAGCTCGCTCGCGGTCCACATCCGGTCGAAGGTCTCCAGCAGGACGGGGTTGCCGCAACCCTCCAGCAGAGTGCGGTGGAAGACCCGGTGGGCTTCGGCCCATGCGCTGCTGTAGTGCTCACCCTCCTCCGGCACGTACGCCGGGGTGCGGGTCAGGCGGTGGTGGGCGGCTCGTACGCGGGCTTCCCAGTCGATGTCGCCGCGTTCGACGGACATGCGCAGCATGGCCGGCTCGATGGTCCGGCGGGCCTCCGCGACCTCCTGCCAGCGACGGTCGGAGAACGCCGGGACGGCGAAGCCGCGGTTGGGCAGCCGGTCGGCGAGGCCCTCGCCGACCACCCGCACGAGCGCCTCACGTACGACGGCCAGGCTCACCCCCTGCTCCTTGGAGAGCTCCTGGGGCTTGAGGGCGTCACCGGGGGCGTGGTCCCCGCGCATGATCGCGTCCCGCAGACGGAGGTAGACCTGCTCGGAGAGCATCTGCTTCCCGGCCGGGGCCTGGGTGTGGGTCGTCTGGGTCATGTCTGCATGATAGACGATCAGAAGAATAATCGATTAAAATCTCTATGGTCGATCTCGGCGATGGGCGAGGCGCAGGAGCGGCACCACCGACCCCGGGGGTTGCCGCTGACCAGTACGGCCGCAACGCCGAGCAGCATGGTCCCGGCGACGAGGCCCGCCATGCCCTCCAGGCTGCGGGGGCGCAGCCACTGCGGCGCCGTGGTGAGCGTCGGCAGGAAGGCGCCGGCCAGCAGCGCGACGAAGACGCTGACGCTGGCGGCGCGCAGGCCGTAGTACAACGCGATCGGGACCACGACGTCCCAGACGACACCGAGCAGCAGACATCGGCCGCTAGGCCGCGCTCGGCGATCGCTGCCCTGCGGGTGCCGATAAATCATCCGGCCTGGTCGCAGCCTTGTCACCTGGCCGCGGGTCGCGTCTGTCGGCCTCGTGGTTGTCTTCCCCGCGGGGCGGCACGGACGGCATGATGATCTGTTGTGCTGCTGCGCCTGGCCTACCTCGCCATGACCAACGCCTTCGTGTCGCTGCGGCTGCTGCCGATGGGCGGCCGGGAGAAGGACATCGAGATCCCTGCGCGGCCGGGCCGGGGCCCTGCTCGCCTGCGATCTCTTCGAGACCCGCACGCTGACCGGGGCGCGCCTGTACGTCTTCGCCGCCATCGAGTACTCGACGGGGCGCATCCGGGTCCTGGGCGCCACCGCGCGTCCGAGCGCGCAGTGGATCGTGCAGCCCGGACGCAACCTGCTCATGGAGATCGAGGACGCGGGCAGCACGGCCAGGTTCCTGATCCGTGACCGCGACTCGGAGTTCACCGCCGCGTTCGACGCCCTGATGACCGACACTGGCCTGAACATCGTGGCCACCGGCATTCGGATGCCGCGGATGAACTCCCTGATGGAGCGCTGGATACAGACCTGCCGCAGGGAGCTCCTGGACCGCACCTTGATCTGGAACCAGCGTCACCTCCTCCACACGCTCCGTGAGTTCGAGGCCCACTACAACGGGCACCGGCCACACCGAGCGCTGATGCAGGCCGTGCCCCTGCGCTTGCTACCCGAACCGATCAACCCGCCAGGGCACGTCACACAGCTGGAGGTCCTCCGACGAGACCGACTCGGCGGCACACTCCACAAGTACCAACACGCCGCATGACCAGCGCGGATGACTATTCGGCGCCCGCAGGCGCACAGCCGGTGAGTTCCGCCCCGCAACGGCGGTGAGTTTTGCCCCGTCAAAGTCTCCACCGCACCCATGAGGGCCGGGCCTGTCAATTGGCAGGCTGGTGCACCCGTGGAGGTGTGGTGGCCTCTTGGGGCTGTTCTCCGGGCCGTCCCGGCGGTTGTTCGGGTTGGTCGCCGTGCGGGAGGGGTCCAGTTGGAGCGCCCGGAGCTTGCGAGGGATGAGCAGGCGAGGACGAACGAGCTGGACGCCGACGAGCGGCGACCGATGATGGTTCGCCGGGATGTGCGGGTTGCCGTCTCATGCGGTGGGTGCGAGCTCACCCGGCGTGTGTGGCTGTCGGTGTCGGCCGGTGGGCGGCGGCCCGCCGGTGCGGTGTGGTCTGCTGGTCGTGGAGCTCGCGCAGGACGTGGTAGGCGCGGGCGAGGAGTTTGCGGGCCACCGCGGTGGTGGCGATCTTCTTGCCCCGGCGGCGGGCCATCTCCTGGTAGGCGGGGGCGAACAGTGGGTGGCGTTTGGCGGTCTGGGCGGCCTCGCACATGATCCAGCGCAGCCAGGGCGAGCCCTGCTTGGAGATGTGCCCGTGGTGGACGGTGCGGTCGGAGTTGCGGACGGTGGGGGTGAGCCCCGCCCAGGAGGCGAGCTGGCGCGCGGAGGGGAAGCGGCTGACGTCCCCCACTTCGGCCACGATCATCAGCGCGGTGAGCGTGCCGACGCCGGGCAGTTGGGTGAGCGCCGCAACGCGTGGATCACCACGTGCCTGTGCGTTCAGCTGCTTGTCGAGGGCGTCGATCGGCGGCTGAAGGCCGTCCATGACCGCGAGGAGGTCGTCCACGACGCGGCGGGAGGCGTCGGGCAGCGGTAGTTCGGCCAACCAGGCGCGGCCGGGTGCGGTGCAGAATCCGCCCGCCCGGTCGTGACCGAGGTCGGCGAGGACGGCGTGGATGCGGTTGCGCAGGCGGGTGCGCAGGCGCACGAGCTGGGCGCGGTGGCGAAGCAGGGCGCGTTGCTGGCGCACGTCGAGCGGGGAGATCCATGCCTCCGGGAGGAGGTCGCCGCGAAGCAGTTGGCCGAGGGTGGCGGCGTCGACCTTGTCGTTCTTGAGCCTGGCGGAGGCGATCGCCTTGCACTGCAGAGGGTGGACCAGGTGCGGGTCGTAGCCGTAGTCCTCAAGGAGTTCGACCAGCCAGCCCCAGCCGAAAGCGGCCTCGAACGCGACCGGTGTTCCGATCGGCAGGTCCCCGGTCACCTCGAGCACGGTCTCGACTCCGTTGGGGACGTTCCGGTTGACCTGAACCGTGCCGTCGTGGTCCACCACCGCGATCTGGGACCTCTTGCGGTGCACGTCGATCCCGACGTAGACAGACATTGCCGGGCCTCCTTCCCGAGCTCGTGTGTACCCGGACGATAAGCATCGCCGGGCTGAGCACGGAAGGGGGCCCGGCCCTCATAGGGTCAGGTCAGGGCGCGTGTGCGGCCATCGACACCCTCGGTGGCCGTGCGCACCGTACTACCCGACCCGACGCCGGGCCCGCCGCCCAGCCCGCCAAGCCTGGGAGTATCGCCCCGCCGCTGGTTTCGGGGCGAAACCCGGCATGCCGCCAGCCTCGGCGGCATGCCGGGGTTTCGTGCGTTCTCTTACCGATGCCCTACGGCTTGGCCGGCAGGACGTTGTCCGCGAATGCCTGCGCTTCCTGGCCTACCATGTAGAAGTTGCCCTGCGGAGTGAAGTTGCAGGCGATGAAGGTGTCGAACCAGTGGAAGCCGTCTTCCTGGGGGTTCCCGTTGCGGGGGCCGCCCACCCTCGCGCAGCCGACCTTCGTTGTGGACTTCCACACGAGCTGGGTGAAGCTGCCGGTTTCGTCGCTGAAGCCGGGGCTGTTGAAGTTGTACTGCTTGCTCTCGCTGTACCAGGAGTCCACCGCGTCCTTGCAGGTGTGCGGGGCGTAGGCGGCGTCAGCCTTCTTGCTGCCGTACGAGCGCCAGCCGAGGAGTTCGCCGTACCCGTTGGCCAGGCCGTTGTGGTTGAAGCCGTCCGGCTGGGAGATCCTCTGTGCCCGGGTCTTGGCGTAGTCCACGAGCTTCGGATCGATGGTGAGCGGGGGCGCTTGGTGCTTGGCACGGTAGGCGTTGATGGCGGTGAGACAGTCGTTCTGGAACATGCTGTCGGTCTGGTCCGTGAACGCGCGGTGGGACGCACCAGCGGCCATTGCGGGCTGCATCGCTGTCATCGTGGCCATGGCCGCCGCCGCGGTGGCCATGGCGATCCTGCGGATCGGAAGTGTCGTCAAGGTGTGCTCCTTCTCGCGCTGATCTCGCTGAACTGATCAACGCGGCCAAGGGCGCCGGGGCACGGGATGCTGCAGAACCCCTTGTCCCGGCCACCAAGCCTGAAAGTATCGCCCCGCCGACGGGTGCGGGGCGAAACCCGACCCGGGCGCTGACCTTGACGGCTACGATCCCGGACATGGACAGCGCCCTGCCGACCGCCGCGACCGACCGGTCGGCCGACGGTGCGGCACCGGCCCGGGTGTGCGCGCGGCCCGGCTGCTCGAACCCGGTCCTGGTGGCCCGTACCGGCAGGCCGCGCACCTACTGCTCCCGCTCGTGTCGCAGCAAGGTCGACCGCGCCAGGGCCAAGGCCCGAGGAGCAGCGGCAGCCAAGGCCGCTGCACCCTGCCCCGCCGCTGCGCCGCGCAGCGCTGCACACTCCAACCCTGCTGCTGCGCCGCGCAGCGCTGCACCTGCTACTCCCGCTGCACCCGTGGCCGCCGTCCCGGCCGACGACGACCTTGCCCGCTGGGGAGAGGACGGCCGGTACCTGCTGGGCATCGCCGACGCGATGCGCCGCAGCTCACCATGCGCCACGTCCGCGCCCCGGCCGCCGTCCAGGAAAGCGCGCTCAACACTGACCAACCGGGATTTCCGAGCCTCCGACCGCACCTGGCCCCGCCCTGGTGGAGGAGTTCGACCAGATGCGCGGCGGCGCCGGCGGCGTCCTGGAGACGGGCGGCGGACCCGCGGGAGGCCGGAAGGCCGGATCACACGTAGGCGAAGCCGTTGGTGGCGGTGCTGGTGCCGCCCGCGGTGGTGACCGAGACGTTGACCGCGCCGAGCACAGTCCCGGGAGGCGTGTAGAGGGTCAGTGTGGTGGAGCCGGAGACGGCGAACGGCACGGAGGTGCTGCCGAACAGGACCTGCGAGGTGGTTGTCGCGTCTCCTGTGGTCGTGATCGTCACGTGGGTTCCGCCGGTGAGCAGTCCGGTGTTCGGAGTGATCGTCAGTGTGCCGGGGTTGGCGACGTAGGTGTACGTCAGGCCGTCGAAGGTGCCGGCGGCGGTGGTGACGTGGACTCCGGCTGCCCCGGGCGTGCCCGCCGGGGCGGTGACCGTGAGCTGGCCGTCGGTCGTCGCGGTTACTGTCGCGGCGTTGGTGCCGAACAGGACGGCGCTGGTGGTCTCCAGGCCGCTGCCGGTGATGGTGACCGTGGAGCCGCCCGCGAGCGGGCCGGCCGCGGGGCTCAGTGACGCCTCGACCGGCGCTGGGATGTAGTAGAAGGGCACACCGTTGGTGACCTCACCGTTGGCGAGGAGCACGGTCACCTGTACCACGCCCGCCCCGGCAGGAGTGGTACAGGTGACGTGGTCGGCGCCCGCGTTGTAGGCGACATTGCTGGCCGGAGTGTCGCCGAACAGCACCTGGGTGACGGTACTCAGGGCGTTGGCCGTGGTGCTGGTTATCGTCACGGAGGTCTGGCCCCCCGTGGAGCCCTGGTTCGGCGACAGTGGCATCGGACTCTCCAAAAGGCGGGCGCCGCGCATGGGCGCACTGGTTCGGATACACCAGTGGCCCAAATGAATGGCCACCTTCACAAGGATGCTGACGACAGGTCAACTGAATGGCCGAGCGCATGAACTGTCCTGAGCGCCACCGCCTCGCGCCGAACCATGCCCTGCCTGATCGGACGGAGCGAGCCGTGCCGCCGGACACTGGACGCGATGCGGTCGGATGCGCGCGCCCCGCGGGTGGGGTGGGCACGGTGCGCTCCTGGTCGACGGAGACGGAGTTCCTGTTGCCGGGCGGCTGGCGGAAGGTGCGACCGGATGCCGTGTGGCAGGCGGCGGAGATCGGCGTGCCGGTGCTGGTGGTGGAGGTGGACCGCCCGACCATGGCCCCGCCTCCGGTGGCGGCGAAGTTCACCGCCTACTGCGAGCTGTTCCGTATGAAGGTCCGTGACAACGACCTGGCCCTCGCCGACCAGGAACCCGCCGACCGTACGGTGCACTGGTGGCGCCGTACCTGGCCCGGCCACAACCGCGCCGGGTAGCCGCCCGTCGCCCTGGTCGTCACCGACGCCGGACCGGCCGGTACCGCGGACTACCGGATCGCGCTCAGTGGCTACGCATCGGCTGGTGCCGCCCGTGGTTCACCCTTCCTCGCCCTCATCGGCGGGGCCCGGGTCACGCAGAGGCCGCAGGCCCCCGCCGGGCTGTGGTCCCCGCGCCGCTTCCCGATCAGCTTCCAGTCGACGTCGCCGAGGCAGAAAGACCGCTCCAGCTCCGGGCGTGTCGGCGCTTCGGCCGCGCCGGACGGCACTGTCCGACCGAGGCGCTGGGGAACCCGGACAACCGCGTCGCCTATGACCAGCGTCAGCAGGCCCGGGAGAAGAAGGCCCGCCAGGCTCACCGGGAGCCGATACGGACCCTGGCCTGCGTCGACTGCGGCCAGGTCCCGAAGGAGGAGAGCACCTACGAGTACGGGCTCCACGGCCGGTGGACCCGCCGTCCCCAAGGCCGCTGCTACCCCTGCCACCACAAGCGCGAGGAACGCCAGGACAAGGCCGCCGCCAAGGCCCGGGGGCGCCTGCAGAAGGCCCGGGAGGCCAACGCCGCGCTGCGCCAGTGCTGGACGTGCCGGGGCTCGATCGGTGGGAGGGCGGGCTCACCGCTGGAACTCGACGAGGAGGCCGGCCCGGACCGGTTGGAGTGCCCGGGGTGCGTGCAGGCCCACACGGAATGGACGTGGGCCCGCCGGTGCTGCCCGCGCCGGCCAGGCGGGGGCTGGTGGCTGCGTTGGTGTCCGCGCCAGGCGATCCGTGGTGGGAGGCCCGGGTGCTCCACGAGAAGCTCTACCCGGCGAAGGACCGGAATGTGTGATCGGGAGGATGGTCAGGCGGTCTGGCTGGGACTGACCAGCAACAGACCCGTCCCGGACCGGGCAGAACCTCAGAGCGGGGGACCGTCGTACCACGGGCCGTAGGCCAGGGCGGCAGGCATCTGATGACGGTGCGGGCGCGTACCGTTGGATCCGGAATGTGCGGAGACCTGGGGAGGCGGACGACGCGCACGGTCGGGCGGGCGGCCTGGAACACGGCACTGGCCGCGCTGCTGGGGGGAGCCGTGTTCTTCACCATCCGCAAACTGGCGGACTTCGCCCACCGCAATCACCTTCAGGTGGGCGTCCCGGTGCTGGTGGTCCTCGTCCTGTGGGCCGTCTTCCTCACTTGGTGGGTGCGGCGCGACGACCCGGCCGTGTGGATGGTGGCGGTCGCCACCCTCGCCACAGGCATGCTGTTCCTCCACATAGCCCTGCTGGACACCCGGTCGCTGCGCGACCACGGCCTGCAGCAGCACGCCCGAATAACCCGGGTGACCACGGAGTTCAACGCCGACGACACCTCCTACCAGCGTTACACCCTGGAGGCTCTGGACGGTCCGCCGATCAACGGGACGGCTACCGGAGACCTCGGCGGGTCGAAGCAGGTCGGCGACACCGTCACCGTCACCACTGACCCGTCCGGCCATGCCGCCCCGCAACTTGGCAAGCTCCCGAGCGCCGCCAAGCAGCTGTGGATGGGCTGGATCGACACCGCCGTCGCCGTCCTGCTGGTTCCGGCGCTGATCGGCTGGGCGATGGAGCGCACCAAGAAGCGCCCTGCCCGTCCTCGCTGACGCACCGGCGCTCGTGGGCGCCTGAAGGGTGTCTTTACTGCCGTACGGCGGCTGAGCAGCGGCTTTGCGAGCGGTCGTGTCACGGGCATGATCGCGGTTCGTGGGTCTGCGACTGCTGTACTTGATCTTGTGCCGGGTGTTGGACCGGCTGACACTACTGGGGTGCTCGTCAG
>NZ_JBEXKB010000118.1:0-16815 GCF_040609455.1 Kitasatospora sp. NPDC004669 | reverse complement strand
TCCGCCGCGAACGGCGCGATCTTCGCCTCGGCCAGCGAACGCACCGCCTCGCGGAGCATCTCGTGCTCCTCGGAGATACGGAAGAGATCGAAGTCAGCGCTGCCCGCCATGATGCCTGCCTCGTGGTCCAGTGACCGAAGTCTGATCGACGTCGAATCCGGGGTTAACTACCGTTCAGTAGAGATCCTAGGGCTCCGACCTGCGGCTGCCTAGCGCCCTCCGGAGGCGGGCGATCCCTGCCGAACCGGGCCGGGCGGATAGCATCAGGGCACCTCTACTGGTCGAACCCGCAACTCAAGGGGAACCCGTGACCCTGCGCATCTCCGTGATCGGCACCGGCTACCTCGGCGCCACGCATGCCGCCGCGATGGCGGAGTTCGGCTTCGAGGTACTGGGTCTGGACATCGATCCCGACAAGATCGCCACGCTCACCGCCGGCCGTGTCCCGATGTACGAGCCGGGGCTGTCCGAGCTGCTGCTCAAGCACGTGGCCGGGCACGAGGGCTCGACCGGGCGGCTGCGCTTCACCACCTCCGCCAAGGAGGCCGCAGAGTTCGGCGACGTGCACTTCATCTGCGTCAACACCCCGCAGCGCAAGGGCGAGTTCGCCGCCGACATGTCGTACGTGGACACCGCGATCGAGGACCTGGCGCCGCACCTGACCCGCCCGGCCCTGGTGGTCGGCAAGTCCACCGTCCCGGTCGGCTCGGCGGCCCGGCTGGCCGAGCGGCTGGCCGCGCTGGCGCCGGTCGGCGAGGGCGCCGAACTCGCCTGGAACCCGGAGTTCCTGCGCGAGGGCTTCGCCGTCCAGGACACCCTGCGGCCGGACCGGATCGTGGTCGGCGCCCAGAGCGAGCGGGCCGAGCGGCTGCTGCGCGAGGTGTACGCCGAGCCGATCGCGGCCGGCGTGCCGTTCCTGGTCACCGACTTCGCGACGGCCGAGCTGGTCAAGGCCGCCGCCAACTCCTTCCTGGCCACCAAGATCTCCTTCATCAACGCGATGGCCGAGGTCTGCGAGGCGGCCGGCGCGGACGTCACCCAGCTCAGCAAGGCGCTCTCCTACGACGAACGGATCGGCGGCAAGTTCCTCAACTCCGGTCTCGGCTTCGGCGGCGGCTGCCTGCCCAAGGACATCCGGGCGTTCATGGCCCGGGCCGGCGAACTCGGCGCCGACCAGGCGCTGACCTTCCTGCGCGAGGTCGACTCGATCAACATGCGGCGCCGCTCCCGGATGGTCGAGCTGGCCCGCGAGCAGTGCGGCGGCGGCTTCCTGGGCCGCCGGGTCGCCGTCCTCGGCGCCGCCTTCAAGCCCAACTCGGACGACATCCGGGACTCCCCCGCCCTCAACGTGGCCGCCCAGATCCAGCTCCAGGGCGCCCAGGTCACCGTCTACGACCCGAAGGCCGTGGACAACGCCCGCAAGATGTTCCCCTCGCTCGCCTACGCCGGCTCCGCCCTGGAGGCCGCCGAGGGCGCCCACGTCGTCCTCCACCTCACCGAGTGGGCCGAGTTCCGCGAGCTGGACCCGGTCGAACTCGGCGCCGTCGTCGCCGAACGCCGCCTCCTCGACGGCCGCAACGTCCTCGACGCCGAGGCCTGGCGCGCCGCCGGCTGGACCTACCGCGCCCTCGGCCGCCCGAGCTGACGCCTGGGAATGCCCTTCGGCGGACCGTCGTTGGCAGCGGCATGACGAACTACGGCGACGAAGCGACGGTCCGCGAGATCCGGTTCGGCGCAGCCGCCGGTGGCGCGGATCTGCTCCAGCCAGCGGGCCAGATGGTGTCGTTCGGCCGCCACGCCCTGGTGGCCGACTTCAACGACCGGGCACGGGAGCTTCTCGCCGCCTGATCAATGGCAGAGACACCTTGGGCCCTCCTTCATGCCGAGGAGAGGGCCCAAGCCAACCGGACCACAGCACAACCTCCGCCGGACTGGTCACAGGCCCGCCTGTGACCGGTCCCCAAAGTCGAAACGGCCCGCCGAATGAACCGACGGGCCGTCACGATAGATCAAGGCCAGCCAAAGCAGCCCAGTGTCGAAGCGCGCCTGCATATAGCCCAGTTGGCTCGGCGCAGAAGTCGGCATCCCAGTTTCCACGACAGCCTGGCGTGGGGCCGGACATCCGGCCCGTCTTGCCTGCCCCGCCAGATTTCAGGCCGCCTCAGGGCCGCGGGCGCTCCCAGATGACGGTGCCACTCGACTTCACCGACGCGGGAACGAACGGCCCTTCGGACTTCACATTCAGATGCCACCCGTTGCTGAACACCACACGCAGCGCACCGCTCTTGAAGCCGACAGCCGACAGGATGCTTGCACCCGTGGCCTGCTGAATCTGCCCCTTTTCACACTGGTCGAGCGTGGCGGGGCGGGCGCCTGGAGCCGTTACCGGGCCTTCTGTCCACAGGGCGCCGCAACCAACGATGACCTCACCGGATGGCTCAAGCACGAAACGAACATCATCACCCCAGGCGATATCCACCACACGATGGCCCCGCAACGGGAGGATCCACCGATCAGCGAGTTCACTCATTTCATTCGTCATGTGCGCCGCTATTCCTCTGACAGGTAGTCAAAGACATTCCCGATGCTGTCATCAGCCGGGCTTCCGTCGGGAAGCTTCGGATAGACTTTCCCCGGTACTCGCATCCACGACAACGTCCGGGTTCTTATTGCCGCCGATGCCACGCCATCCTGGCTTGTTTTTTACTGCGTGAATTGCAAGCTTGATATCTTTCCGAGAATAGCCCAGTTCCTGGCCGATGGCACCCTCGTTTGACTTTGTAGGATCGCGGAACCCCACCACCACCCCCGCCACCACCCCCGCCACCGCCACCGCCACCGCCACCGCCACCGCCACCGTCGGAGTTCATGTTGACGCGGTCCGGACCGGCTGCGTCCTCGGCGATGTTCGACGCGCCCATACCCATCAAACCGACACCCGTCGCGATGGCCCCCGCCGAAACCACGTTCGCAGGCACGCCAATGACGGCGCCGACTCCGGTGGCATCCAATGCGACGCCGAGCACCTCGCCACCGACTCCGAGGGTGGTCAATGCAAGACCGCCGGCCATCTCAGCAACCGACCCGGGATGGTGCACCATGGCGTTGCCGACCGAGGCCAGGTCACTCACAGCCGTTTCACCGAAATCCTTGGCGAAATTCCCGGCATCGGAGAAGAAATCGCCGATATCGTCACCCAGCTGCGACCAGAACCCCGGCTTCAGGGGAGCCAGGTCACGCGCCTTACCTATGATGACAGCGGCGGTACTGACAGCCCCGGCAAGTTGAGTTCTGGCATTCGCCAGCTTGCCGCGAGCGTCCTGCTGGTTCGCTTCGCCGGCGCTCCATAACCTAATGGCGTCAGTTGCCTCGCCCTGCGCCCAATCCAGAGTGGATGCATAGTTGTTCAGAGCCCTAGCTGCATCATGGAAAGCATCACCAGCCTGTAGCCATTTCCCGGGCTGGCCGTGGAATATTTTATGGAAAACGTCGAACCATCGTACTCATCAAATCATCGGCTCATCCACGCCACAAGCACTCTGCGTACGGGTTTGGTAACAGGGCTGCCGACTGTGACCTAAGAGTTCGGGCTGATCACGGCCGAGTCGAGCGACGCCTTCAGTACCTGAGCGCCCATGCCGGGTGCCTCCGCCCGGCCCTGACCGCAGAGTTCGGCATCGAGGTGCACCTGGTATAGACCAGGGGCTCGTCAGTTGGAGCACAACTGACGAGCCCCCACACTCTCAAGATCTAACGGCCCCGGCCAGCCAAGCCGAGGCGCGGGATCTCGATGGCGGGACACGTGTCCATCACCATGGCGAGCCCCGCAGCCTGCGCCCGCTCGTACGCGGATTCGTCGGTCACGCCGAGTTGGAACCAGACGGCCTTGGCGCCGATGGCAGCAGCTTCATCCGCGACCTCTCCGGCAAGATCGGACCGGACGAAGACGTCCACGACGTCGACCTCAAAGGGGATGTCAGCGAGGGACGGGTACCCCTTCTCGCCGTGCACCATCTCAGCCTTCGGGTGCACAGGAACGATCCGCTTGCCGAAGCGCTGCAACACCTCGGCCACGCCGTAGGCGGCCCGTCGCTGGTTGGACGAGAGGCCCACGACGGCCCAGGTGTCGCCCAGCTCGGTAAGGATCTTTCGGACCGTCTCCGGGTCGCCGTACATGCCCTGCCTCCTCGCAGCTGAGAGCCGAGAACTCACCACTCCCCAGCGTCACCACTTCCCCGGCCATTCCCAGCCGGGATCAGCGCAGGTCAGCCCGCCGGGTCGATATGAAATCGGATGGCACCTGGCGTAACCGTCGTCGACGTGTTCGTGAACAGCGCGCTGGCCGGGGAGGTGGCCGACCAGGCGGTGGCGGTCGGGGCGAAGGCGGTCTGGTTCCAGCTGGGGGTGGTCGACGAGGCCGCGTACGAGCGGACCCGGGCCGCAGGGGTCTCGATGGTGATGGACAGGTGCCCCGCCATCGAGATCCCGCGGCTCGGCTAGAGCGTGTCCTGTGGGTCTTGTCGGACCCGGCGAAGATCCGCAAGACACTCCCCGGGGTCCCGGGCTCAGCCGTCCAGCCGGGCGATGGTGGCGATGGACGGGCGGCGGGTGGCCCGCAGAGACGCGGCGACGGACTCGGCGTCGCGCAGGACGCGGACGGCGTTGTGCCAGGTGAGCTTGGCGAGGTCCGCCTCCGACCAGTGGCGGCCGAGGAGTTCGGCGACCAGGTTGGGGTAGCCGGCCACCGAGTCGAGGCCGTCCGGCAGGAAGGCGGTGCCGTCGAAGTCGCCGCCGATGCCGATGTGGTCGATACCGGCCACCTCGCGCATGTGGTCGAGGTGGTCGGCGACGGTGGCCGGGGTGGCGATCGGGCGCGGGTTGGCGGCCTCGAAGGCGCGCTGGCGCTCCATCGCGGGCGGGGTGGTGTCCAGCGGGTGGAAGCCGTGGGCGCGCATGTTCTCGTCGGCGGCCAGGGTCCACTCGATGGCGGCGGGCAGGATGAACTTGGGGACGAAGGTCGCCATCGCCACACCGCCGTTGGCGGGCAGCTGGGCGAGCACGTCGTCCGGGATGTTGCGCGGGTGGTCGCAGACCGTCCGCGAGGAGGAGTGCGAGAAGACGACGGGCGCCTCGGTGACCCGCAGGGCGTCCCGCATGGTGTCGGCGGAGACGTGCGAGAGGTCGACCAGCATGCCGAGCCGGTTCATCTCCCGGACGACCTCCTCGCCGAACCGGGTCAGCCCGCCGGCCACCGGCTTGTCGGTCGCGGAGTCCGCCCACGGCACGTTGTCGTTGTGGGTGAGCGTCAGGTAGCGCACGCCGAGCTCGTACAGGGCCCGCAGGGTGGCCAGCGAGCAGTCGATGGAGTGGCCGCCCTCGGCGCCCATCAGCGAGGCGATCCGGCCCTCGGCTCGGGCGGCCTCCATGTCGGCGGCGGTACGGGCCAGGCGCAGCCGGTCGGGGTAGCGCTCGACCAGGGCGTGGACGAAGTCGACCTGCTCCAGGGTGGCGCTCACCGCGTGGTCGCCCGCCAGCGAGGCGGGGACG
This sequence comes from Kitasatospora sp. NPDC004669, assembly GCF_040609455.1. Lineage (NCBI taxonomy): Bacteria > Bacillati > Actinomycetota > Actinomycetes > Kitasatosporales > Streptomycetaceae > Kitasatospora > Kitasatospora sp. NPDC004669. Next base: position 11,268 of record NZ_JBEXKB010000118.1, on the reverse strand, counting down.
TAGACGGACCAGAACTGCGCGCCGACGCCGCCCTCCGCGAGGCGGGCGAGGTCGGTGTGCAGGCGGTCGCTCTGGTCGGCGGCGAGGTCGAGCGCGCCGAGGTCGTACCCGGCCTGCTCGCGCATCGCCCAGGGGAGGTCGTTGTGACCGTCCACCACGGGGGCGGTACGGAGCAGGGCCCGGGCGCGGTCCAGCGGGGTGGGGGAGTCCGTCTGAGAAGTCATACGGGCTGTTCTACCCCACCCCCACCAGCGGGGTTACTTGCCGAAGCCGAAGGAGGTGGATCCGGCCACCTTGGCCCGGAGCTTCTTGCCCTTCTCGGTGGCCTGGCTGTTCAGCTCGGCCTGGAAGTCGGTCATCTTCTCGGCGAGGTCGGCGTCGAAGGCGGCGAGCATCCGGACCGCGAGCAGGCCCGCGTTGCGCGCGCCGGCCACCGAGACGGTCGCCACCGGCACGCCGGCCGGCATCTGGACGATCGACAGCAGGCTGTCCATGCCGTCCAGGTAGCGCAGCGGCACCGGCACGCCGATGACCGGCAGCGGGGTGACGGAGGCCAGCATGCCCGGCAGGTGGGCCGCGCCGCCGGCGCCGGCGATGATCGCCTTCAGGCCGCGCCGGTGGGCGTTCTCGCCGTACGCGACCATCTCGCGGGGCATCCGGTGGGCCGAGACGACGTCCACCTCGTAGGGGATCTCGAACTCGTCCAGGGCCTGGGCGGCGGCCTCCATGACCGGCCAGTCGGAGTCCGAGCCCATCACGATGCCAACGACAGGAGGGGTCATTCGGTGATCGTTCCTCGCAGGTAGGCGGCCGCATGGCGGGCGCGCTCGCGGACGTCGTCGAGGTCGTCCCCGAAGACGTTGACGTGGCCGACCTTGCGGCCGGGCTTCACGTCCTTCCCGTACATGTGGATCCGCAGCCCGGGGTCGCGGGCCATGCAGTGCAGGAAGGCGTGGTACATGTCCGGGTAGTCGCCGCCGAGGACGTTGACCATGACGGTCCACTTGGCGCGCGGCCGGGGGTCGCCGAGCGGGAGGTCGAGGACGGCCCGCAGGTGGTTCTCGAACTGCGAGGTGACCGCGCCGTCCTGGGTCCAGTGCCCGGAGTTGTGCGGGCGCATGGCCAGTTCGTTGACCAGGATGCGGCCGTCCCGGGTCTGGAACAGCTCGACGGCCAGGTGGCCGACGATGCCGAGCTCGCCGGCGATCCGCAGGGCGAGCTGCTGGGCCTCGTCGGAGAGGGCGGGGTCGAGGTCCGGCGCGGGGGCGATGACCTCGGCGCAGACGCCGTTCTCCTGGACGCTCTCGACCACCGGGTAGGCGACGGCCTGGCCACTGGGCGAGCGGACCACGTCGGCGGCCAGCTCGCGGACGAAGTCGACCTTCTCCTCGGCCAGCACGGGGACGCCGGCCAGGAACGGCGCCTGCGCTTCCTGCTCGTCGTCGACGACCCAGACGCCCTTGCCGTCGTAGCCGCCGCGGACGGTCTTCAGCACGACGGGGTAGCCGGAGCCCTCGTCGGCGAAGGCGGTCACGTCGGCCGGGTCGGCGACGATCCGGTGCCGGGGGCAGGGGACGTCGATGGAGTCGAGCTTGGCCCGCATCACGCCCTTGTCCTGGGCGTTGACCAGCGCGTCCGGACCGGGGCGGACGGCGATGCCGTCGGCCTCCAGGGCCCGCAGGTGCTCGGTCGGCACGTGCTCGTGGTCGAAGGTGATGACGTCGCACCCGGCCGCGAAGCGGCGCAGGGTGTCCAGGTCGCGGTAGTCACCGAGGACGACCTCGGAGACCACCTGCGCGGCGGAGTCCTGCGGCGTGTCGGCGAGGAGCTTGAACCTGACCCCGAGCGGGATGCCCGCCTGGTGTGCCATGCGGGCCAGCTGCCCGCCACCGATCATGCCCACCACTGGAAAATTCACATTGCCCGGGGAAGTCACCCGGCCAGGATATCCGGGCCGGTGGGGGATGGTGGAGCCGCCGGCGGGCCGTGAGTAGTGGACGCGCGTAGATGTCAAGCCCATACCCGAAGGGCTGAGCCGTTCGATGGAAGCGGGTAGCCTGGACGGCTAGGTCCTCGTCCACGCGGTCTGATCATGTGCGTGCACGCAGGGCACAAGGGGTGGCTGCTTCCCGTGCCGGCCGCCCTTTCGTCCGCAGGCACATGGAGGCAGTCCGGTATGGCGACGACCGCAGCTTCGAAACCCCGACTCGTGCAGAAGATGCGTGGGATCTCGGGCGAAGTCGTGAAGTTCGGCATCGTCGGCCTGAGCGGCGTGGTGGTCAACTTCGCCGTGTTCTGGGTCTGTATCAACAGCCTGGGCCTGGCCTCACTGCGGTCGAACATCGCGGCCACGGTGATCGCGATCGCCACCAACTACCTCGGCTACCGCTACTGGCTGTACCGGGACCGCGACGCCGCCTCGCGCAAGCGGGAGATCACGCTGTTCCTGGTGTTCAGCGGCATCGGCATGCTGATCGAGACCGGCGTGCTCGGTTTCTCGAGGTACGTGCTCGGCCTGGACTCGAACTACGAGCAGCTGGGCGCCAAGGTGGTCGGCCTGGCTGTGGCCACCGTGTTCCGCTTCATCTCGTACCGCACCTGGGTGTTCAAGACGCTGCCCGAGCCCGAGCAGAACGTCGCCCCCGCCGCCGGCGGCCAGGAGCTGGCCGAGCAGGCCGAGCTGATGCTGGCCGCCGAGCAGATCCGCTACGCCAAGGCCGAGTAGCCGCACTCCCGGAGAGCCCCCGGGGGACCCTGATGCGGGGACCCCGATGCGCCGGCTCGGCGTGCGGCCGGGCACCTGAACGACCCGAGGCCCCTCAGGGCCTGTCCGACGGATCTTGCCGGGCAGGCCCTAGTCGTCGTGGCTGCGGCCGAGGAAGAGCGCGAACACCGCCGGCTTCAGCGAGAGGAGCTCCAGCCGACCGCCGTCCGCCTCCGCGAGGTCGCGGGCGACGGCCAGGCCGATGCCGGTGGAGTTGCGGCCGCTGACCGCGCGTTCGAACACCCGGTTTCCGAGGTCGGCCGGCACCCCGGCGCCCTGGTCCTGCACCTCGACCACCACGGAGGTGCCGGAGGGCCGGACCCGCAGGGTGATCGTCCCGGCGCCGTGCATCAGCGAGTTCTCGATCAGGGTGGCGAGCACCTGGGCCACCGTCCCCGGGGTACCGACCGCGGTGACCCCGTGCAGGCCCTCCAGGGACAGCACCCGGCCCTGCTCGCGCAGTGTCGGGCCCCACTCCTCCACCTGCTGCTTGATCACCTCGTCCAGGTCGAAGGCGACGGCGGTGGGGCTGCGCGGGTCGCGCTGGGTGGTGAGCAGCCGCTGGACCACGTCAGTGAGCCGCTCGACCTGCTGGAGGGCGATGGTCGCCTCCTCCTTGACGGTCTCCGGCTCCTCGGCGAGGGCGGTGATCTCCTCCAGCCGCATGGACAGCGCGGTGAGCGGGGTGCGCAGCTGGTGCGAGGCGTCGGCGGCGAGCCGGCGCTCGGCGGTGAGCATCCGGGCGATCCGCTCGGCGCTGGTGTCCAGCACCTCGGCGATCCGGTCCAGCTCGGGCACCCCGTACCGGCGGTCGCGCGGGCGCGGGTCGCCGGAGCCGAGCCGTTCGGCGGTCTCGGCGAGGTCGGTGAGCGGCCGGGCGAGCCGTTTGGCCTGCCAGACCGCGAGTGCCACGGCGGCCTGGACGGCCAGCAGGGCGACCACTCCGAGCAGCAGCAGGTTGTTGGCGATCTCGTGGTCGACGTCCTCGCGGGACTGCTCGACGGTGACGATCTCGCCGCTGATGCCGTGCTCGGCGGCCTTCAGCAGGTGGTTCCCGGCCGGGCGGTCACCGGCCGAGAGCACCTGCTGGCCGGGGATCTGCACCTCGACGTAGCTGCCCTCGGTGACCTGGCTCTCGAAGACGCGCCCCTCCTTGACCGACTCGCCCGCGGCGAGCCGGCTCTCCACCAGGGCGAGCACCCGGACGGCGGTGGCGTCCACCCGGTCCTGGGCCGAGTTGACGATGGTGCGCTTCTCGACCAGGGCGAGCGGCACGCAGAACACCACGACGACCACCAGGACGACGATCAGCAGCGAGTTGATCATCCGGCGTTTCACGCTGCTGCTCCCCGAGGTGTTCCGCTTCATCGACCGACGCCCGGCCACGATCTCCGTACGGGGCTAATTCTTCTCGAACCGGAACCCCACTCCGCGCACGGTGGCGATGTAGCGCGGGTTCGCCGCGTCGTCGCCGAGCTTCTTGCGGAGCCAGGAGATGTGCATGTCCAGGGTCTTGGTCGAGGTCCACCACGTGGTGTCCCAGACCTGTCGCATGATCTCCTCGCGGGTGACCACCCGGCCGGCGTCGCGGACCAGGACGCGCAGCAGCTCGAACTCCTTGGCGGAGAGGGTCAGCTCCTCCTCGCCGAGCCAGGCGCGGTGGGACTCGATGTCGATCTTCACCCCGTGCGCGCCGGTGGTGAGCTGGTCGACGTTGCCGCGCCGGAGCAGGGCCCGGACGCGGGCGAGCAGTTCGGCCAGGCGGAAGGGCTTGGTCACGTAGTCGTCGGCACCGGCGTCCAGGCCGACCACGGTGTCCACCTCGTCCGCGCGGGCGGTGAGCACCAGGACGGGGCAGCTCTTGCCGTCGGCGCGCAGACGGCGGCAGACCTCAAGGCCGTCCATCTCGGGCAGGCCGAGGTCCAGGACGACGAGGTCGACCTCCTCGGTGAGGCCGGCGGCCAGTGCGGTCGGACCGTCCTCGCGGACGAGCACCTCATAGCCCTCGCGTCGCAGGGCCCTGGCGAGCGGTTCGGAGATCGCCGGATCGTCCTCGGCGAGCAGCACACAGGTCATGTGGTGATGGTAGTCCGCCGGGGTATGCGCGTACGCCCTGTGAGGTAGTTCACAGAGCGTGATCGTTATACAAGGACCGTTCGGAGGTCAACGGAGAGTTGCCAACCGGCCGTTCGGTGAAGAATCTCCGTTTGGATCTTGAAACCGAAGGAGCAGATGCCCATCTACCATGGAACAGCCAGGCAGATCCGTCACGGACTTTGCCATTCCCATACCTAATTCGCCGCGTTTGTCATCTGATAACGCCAAATATCGCCACGTAGAGTGGTTCAAGTCCACGTCCGCCGCCACCCCCCTAGGCGGACGCTGTCAGGCAAGGAACCACTACACATGGCGTCTACGACCCTGGACTCCGGCCTCAAGTCGGCCTCCCCCAGCGGCAAGACCTTCCTCGGGCACCCGCGCGGGCTCGCCACTCTCTTCATGAGCGAGATGTGGGAGCGCTTCAGCTACTACGGCATGCGCGCCCTGCTGGTGCTCTACATGACCGCCGCCGTCGCAAGCGGCGGACTCGGCATGGACAAGGCGGTCGCCGCCGCCGTGTACAGCGTGTACACGGCCATGGTCTACCTGCTGGCCCTCCCGGGCGGTTGGATCGCGGACCGCTTCCTCGGCGCCCGCAAGACCGTCGCGGTCGGCGGCACGATCATCATGATCGGCCACTTCCTGCTGGCGGTCCCGTTCAGCGGCTCGTTCTTCGCGGGCCTCGGCTTCATCGCGGTCGGCTCCGGCCTGCTCAAGGCCAACATCTCGACGATGGTCGGCCACCTCTACGACGGCCCGAACGACCCGCGCCGTGACGGTGGCTTCACCGTCTTCTACATGGGCATCAACCTCGGCGCCTTCGCGGCCCCGCTGGTGATCGGCACCATCGGCCAGAGCGTCAACTGGCACCTCGGCTTCGCCCTGGCCGGTGTCGGCATGGCGCTCGGCCTCGGCCAGTTCCTGCTGGGCACCCGCCACCTGAGCCCCACGAGCGACGTCGTCACCTCGCCGATCAGCGCCGAGGAGAAGCGCTCGATCTTCATGAAGGCCGGCATCTGGCTGGGCATCGCGGCGGTCATCTACGCCGCGCTCGCCCTGAGCGGCTCCTTCACCATCGACTGGGTGCTCTGGCCGCTGTCCATCGCGGGCATCGCCATCCCGGTGCTCGTCTTCACCAAGGTGAAGCGCGACAAGGACCTCGACGCCTCCGAGCAGTCCAAGATGAGCGGCTACATCTGGTTCTTCGTCGCCGCCGCCGTGTTCTGGATGATCTACGACCAGTCCGGCTCGACGCTGAGCATCTTCGCCGACGACCACACCGCGTCGACGCTCTTCGGGTTCAACTTCCCGTCCAGCTGGTTCCAGTCGCTCAACCCGCTGTACATCATGGCGCTGGCCCCGGTCTTCGCCTGGATCTGGGTCGCCCTGGCCCGCCGGTCGAAGAACCCCAGCACGACCATGAAGTTCGCCTTCGGCCTGCTGATGATCGGCGCCTCCTTCATCGTCATGATGCTGGCGATGGCCGCCGTCTCCGGCGACGCCAAGGTCACCCCGCTGTGGCTGGCCATGGTCTACCTGGTCCAGACCGTCGGTGAGCTCACGCTCTCCCCCGTCGGCCTGTCCGTCACCACCAAGCTGGCGCCCACCAAGTACGCCAGCCAGATGATGGGCGTCTGGTTCCTCGCGGTCACCGCGGGCGACTGCGTCGCCGCCATCTTCCAGCTGGTGCTGGGCGACAAGGTGGTCGGCGGCACGGCGTACTTCGCGGTCCAGGGCGTCATGGCGATCGTCGCCGGTGTCGCGCTGGCGATGTACCGCAAGAAGGTCGTCAAGCTCATGGGCGACGTGCACTGACGCTCGTCCCTCCCGCTCCGGGGCCGCCGTGGATTCCTGAGATCCACGGCGGCCCCGGTCGTTTCCCCCTCGGATATTCCTCTCGACGGGGCCGGGCCGGGTGTGCCTAGAGTGCCCGGCATGACGACCGACTCGCTGCCCCGCCAGTTAGCCCGCACCCGGCGGTTCACCCTGGGCGTCCCCGTCCAGCCGGAGCCCACCGCCGACGGCACCACCGTGCTGTTCCTGCGCAGCCGCGGCGGCACCGACCCGCTCACCCGCCTCTGGGCGCTGGACACCGACAGCGGTGCGGAGCGGCTGATCGCCGACCCGGCCGCGCTGGGCTCCGCGACCGGCATCGCCTCGTACAGCACCGATGCCGACGGCCGACTCGCCGCTTTCGCGCTGGACGGCGCACTGTGGCTGGCCGACACCGCCGACGGCACCGTCCGCACCGTTCCGACCACCGGCGAACCGGAGGAGGCGCGGCTCGACCCGACCGGCCGCCGGATCGCGTACGTCAGCGGCGGCGCCCTGCGGGTGGTCGGCGTCGACGGTACGGACGACCGCGCGCTCGCCGAGCCCGAGGGCGAGGACGTCTCGTACGGCCTCGCCGAGTACGTCGCCGCCGAGGAGATGTCCCGCACCCGCGGCCACTGGTGGTCCCCCGACGGCACCGCGCTGCTGGTCGCCCGGGTCGACCAGCGCCCGGTCACCCGGTTGTACCTGGCCGACCCCACCGATCCCCGGCAGCCGCCGCGCACCATCCGCTACCCGCTGGCCGGCACCGCCAACGCCGATGTCTCGCTCTGGCTGCTCGGCCTCGACGGTGGGCGCACCGAGGTCCGCTGGGACCGCTCCGCCTTCGAGTACCTCACCGCCGCCGGCTGGGACGGCCACGGCCCCTACGCCGCCGTGCAGAGCCGCGACCAGCGCACCGTCCGCACCCTGGCGATCGGGGCGGACGGCGCTACGCGGGTGCTCGCCGAGCGTTCGGACCCGCACTGGGTCGAGCTGCTTCCCGGCCTGCCGGTCCGCACCGAGGGCGGCGCGCTGGTCGACACCGCCGACCTCGGCGACACCCGGCACCTGACCGTCGACGGCGAGCCCGTCACGCCGGCCGGGCTGCAGCTGCGGGCCGTCCTCGACACGGAGGGCGAGGAGGTACTGTTCACCGCCTCCGACGAACCCACCGAGACCCAGCTGTGGACGTACGAACCGGATGTCGGCGTGCGGAAGTTGAGCAACGGCCCGGGCCTGCACACCGGAGTGCGGCGCGGCGGAACGCTCGTCCTCACCACCCACTCCGAGGGCCACCCCGGCGGTCGTACGACCGTGCTGCGGGAGGGCCACCCGGCGCTGCCGCTCACCTCGCACGCCGAACCGCCCGTCCTCGCCGCGCGGCCCGAACTGCTCCGGCTCGGCCCGCGCGAGCTGCGCGCCGCGCTCTTCCTGCCCACCGGCCGCCGCCCCGGCGACGGCCCGCTGCCCGTCCTGCTCGACCCGTACGGCGGGCCCGCCATGCAGAAGGTGACCACCGGCGGCCCCTGGCACGAGCAGGTCTCCCAGTGGTTCGCCGACCAGGGCTTCGCGGTGCTCGTGGTGGACGGCCGCGGCACTCCGGGGCGCGGACCGCTCTGGGACAAGACGATCTGGGGCGACAAGGCCGGGCCCGCTCTGGAGGACCAGATCGAGGGCCTGCACGAGGCCGCCCGGCTGCGGCCCGGACTGCTCGACCCCGACCGGGTCACCATCCGGGGCTGGTCCTACGGCGGCTTCCTGGCCGCCCTCGCCGTGTTGCGCCGCCCGGACGTCTTCCACGCCGCCTCGGCCGGGGCCGCCCCCACCGACTGGCGGCTCTACGACACCCACTGGCAGGAGCGCTTCCTCGGCCACCCCGACGAGTACCCCGGGCACTACGACTCCTGCGACCTGATCACCGAGGCACCGAAACTGAGCCGCCCACTGCTGCTGATCCAGGGCCTCGCCGACGACAACGTCTTCCCCGTCCACACCCTGCGGCTCTCCCACGCCCTGCTCGCCGCCAGCCGCCCGCACGAGGTCCTACCGCTGCGGGCCACCGCCCACCGGCCGACCGACGAGGCGACGGTGGAGAACCTGCTGCGGCACGAACTGGGCTTCCTGCGGCGGTCGTTGGGCGCGGAGTGATCGGCCCCCAACGACCGCCGCAGCATGATCGTCGGCCACCCGGTTGGCGCAGAAAGCACCTGAGCGCGCAGGAAGTCGGCCAGGCCGACTTCCTGCGCCGGACTCCGGCCACCCCGCCCGCTGCATCGGGCCCAGGCCCTGAGCGCCGCACGCGCTGAGCACACTAGCTGACTCCGGGGGCACCGAACCGGTGCCCCCGGAGTCCCCCAACTGGGGAGCCCATGCGCCGTTCGAGCCGTGGGGTGAATTCCTCGAAATCCGCGACCACAGCCCGTCGCATGGTCGCGCTCACGGCAGGTCCTCCCGTCCATGTGGGTTACTTGATTGCCGTCGCTGCCACACTCTCCGTATCCTGCTAGGCAACGCGTTGATGGAGACGAGTAGCCAGGGATCACGCGAGCAGAGAGAGCCGCCGGAAGCTGGGAAGGCGGTCTCGCGCCCCGACGTGAAGACCCTCCTGAGCGCGGGGAGGAACGACCCCGCTTGGTGGTCCAATGCCCCGCCGGCCGGCCCCCGTCACCGGGCCGAAATGAGGCCGCCACTGTGTGGCGGCGAAAGTGCGGTGGTACCGCGAGTTGCCCTTCTCGCCCGCACTCCCAAGGGATCATGACGATGTCCTTCGGAGGACCGCAATGATCCACAGCCGCGTCCGTGTCTCCGACCTGCGAGAACACATCGGCCATACCGTTTCCGTCTGCGGATGGGTGAACACCCTTCGCCTCCAGCGCAAGATGCAGTTCGTCATCGTGCGGGACAACACCGGCATGGTGCAGGTGACCCACACGCGTGACGACGGGCCACTGGAAGCCCAGCTCGAAGCCCTCACGCCCGAGTCCGCCGTGAGGATCACCGGCCGCGTCGTCGATGCGGCCCAGGTCAAGCTCGGCGGCCTGGAGATCGTTCCCGAGGCGGTCGAGGTCCTGAACCCGGCCGCCACGCCGCTGCCGATCGACGACCACACCGGCCTGGAGCAGCGGTTGGACTGGCGCTTCCTGGACGTGCGCCGCCGTCCCGCCACCCAGCTGATGTTCGCCGTGCAGACCACCCTGGAACAGGGCATGCGCGAGTACGCCTACGCGCAGGGTGCCACCGAGATGCACACCCCCAAGCTCATGGGCACCGCCTCGGAGTCCGGCGCGGAGGTCTTCAAGCTCGGCTACTTCGGCAGAAGCGCCTACCTGGCGCAGTCGCCGCAGTTCTTCAAGCAGATGGCGATCGCGGCCGGCGTCGAAAAGGTCTTCGAGATCGGGCCGGTCTTCCGCGCCGAACCGTCGTTCACCTCCCGGCACGCCACCGAGTTCACCGGCGTCGACGTGGAACTGGCCTGGATCGACGGGGTCGAGGACGTGATGGCGTTCGAGGAGCAGATGCTCGCCCACGCGATCGCCAAGGTTGCCGACCTGCACGGCGAGGCGATCACCGAGCACTTTGGCGTCGAGATCACCGTGCCCACGACACCCTTTCCCCGCATCACCATGGCCGAGGCGCACGAGATCCTGCGCAAGGGCGGCTGGGACCCCGAAGGGGGCAAGGAAGACCTGGACCCGGAGGGCGAGCGGACCATCTCGGCCCACATCAAGGAGGCCACCGGGCACGAGTTCGTCTTCATCACGCACTACCCGGTCGGCATCCGGCCCTTCTACCACATGCGGCCTGCCGACGACCCGAGCGTGACCTTGAGCTTCGACCTGCTGTGGAAGGGCCTGGAGATCACCACCGGGGCACAGCGTGAGCACCGGTACGACGTGCTGCTGAAACAGGCCGCCGACAAGGGCATGAGCGCGGGGCCGATGCAGGACTACCTGAACGCGTTCCGGTACGGGTGCCCGCCACACGGGGGCCTCGGCATGGGCCTGGGCCGAGTGCTGATGGTCATGCTCGGCCTGACCTCGATTCGAGAGGCGACGTTCTTGTTCCGCGGGCCGAACCGGCTTACCCCGTAGCCGGGTTGTGGTTGCGTCCCACGGCACAGGCAGGAGCCCGTGCCGTGGGACGCCGTCTCAGTAACGGACATTGCGCAGGTCATGCATCCATGCCTCGGTGGGGTTCTCGTCCCAGTAGGCCCGCAGTGCCAACTCCCGCTCGGAGAAGCGTCCCTGGTGGCACAGGCCACCGCGGGCGAGGGTGACGCTCATGGCGAGCGCCGACTCGGTTGTGTCCCACTGGGGTGTCAGAGCGTGGCTCCAGAGCTGGCCTCCGGGCCGCATCGTGACGGAGTGGCGATCGACCTCGTCGTGCCCGGGCGGCTCCTCGCCGGTCGTCTCGCCGAGGACGGCCGCGTTGGCTGACAGGTGCTTGTCGGGGTCGAGGTAGCCATGGAACGTCTTGGTGCCCTGGACCTGCCAAACCAGAACTCCCAGGGCGCTGCGCGCCCTCCACGGGGCAGGGAAGAATGGGCGCGGGCCGTCCGGTACGCCGGTGTGACTGTGGTGTCTGCGAGC
>NZ_JBEXKB010000117.1:0-17454 GCF_040609455.1 Kitasatospora sp. NPDC004669 | reverse complement strand
CCGCCGACGGCCGGCGGCGTGCTCTTCCTCAGCCTCGAAGACGAAACGGGCCTGGTCAACGTGATCTGCCGGCCGCACATATGGGAACGCCAGCGCCGTGCCGCCCTGCAGTCAGCCGGCTTGCTCGTCCACGGCACGGCCGAGCGCCGCGACGGCGCCGTCAACCTCGTCGCCACCCGCCTCGTCCCGCTCACCCTCGCGCCCGGGGCCCGCAGCAGGGACTTCCGATGACCCGGCGTGCGCCCCCGATCCGGCATCCGGGCAGGTCAGCGAACCCCAAAGCCCGGTGACGGACCCGCAGGACACCGGATACAGTCAACACCCGCACGATCGAGAGGGCACCATGGCCGACACCACGACAACCCGCGCCCGCAGCGGTCGGCCCAAGGGCGTGCGCACCGATGCCGAAGGGCTCACCGAGCGCCAGCGCCGGGTGATCGAGGTCATCCGCGACTCCGTCCAGCGCCGCGGCTACCCGCCGTCCATGCGCGAGATCGGCCAGGCCGTCGGCCTGACCAGCACCTCCTCGGTCTCCCACCAAGTGAAGGCGTTGGAACGCAAGGGCTACTTGTACCGCGACCCGCACCGGCCCCGTGCCTACCGCGTGTGGGCCGACCGCCAGGTCGCGCCCGCCGACACCACCGGGAGTACCGGCGTGCCCGTCCCCGTGCCGCTGGTCGGCCGGATCGCCGCCGGCGGCCCGATCCTGGCCGAGCAGACCATCGAGGACGTCCTCCCGTTGCCGCGCCAGCTGGTCGGCGAGGGCGAGCTGTTCGCGCTCACCGTGCGCGGCGACAGCATGATCGAGGCGGCCATCACCGACGGGGACACCGTCGTCGTGCGCCGCCAGCCGGTCGCCGAGAACGGCGACATCGTGGCCGCGATGATCGACGGCGAAGCCACGATCAAGCGGCTCAAGCGCGACAACAGCGGGGTCTGGCTGATGCCCCACAACCCCGCCTACGAGCCGATCAACGGCGACAACGCCACCATCCTCGGCAAGGTCGTCGCCGTGCTACGCCGTCTCTGAGGGCCCGGATGGTGGCCGGGGACGAGGACAGGACGATGACGGAGGGCATGACCATGCGGGAGTTGTGGGACAGGACCTATCTGGCGCTGCTGCCCTGGACCCGCGTACCCGTGGGTGATCTGCACGCACGCTGCGCGGAGGCGGTGACCGCGGCGCTCGGCGTGCTGTGGGACGGCTGCGGCGACGCGCTTCTTGACGCGCGGGCCACGGACGGGCAGGTCCACGCGATCGTCGCCGCTCAGAGGGCGTACGGGCTCGGATGGCGTGACGCGGTGCTCGGCGATGTCACGGCACAGGCCCGGGCCGCACGGCTGGGCGATGGCCCGGGCGGCCTGTGGGCACCGGCCGAGCGTTGGAACCGTGGCCGGGGACGGGCGTTCCGACCCACCCTTCGCCGCAACCTGGAATTCTTCGCGGTGCATCCCTGGGCCGCGGAGTTGGAGCACCTGCGGACTGTGCGGTGCGCCGTCGAGGCCTCCGGCGCCGATCCGCGCTCCGCGTTCACCTTGCTCTTCCGCACCGCCTGGACGGACAAGGCCACCGAACGCCGGGGGTGGGACGACGCCGAATGGTGGCAGTACCTGGAGGTCGAGACTCTGGCGTCCTGGGCGGTGGTCGCCCTGGGCCTGCCCGCAGAAGACCCCGCGAGCGCCGGACTGGCTGTCGAGGAAGCCGCCGAGGCGGTGAGTCCGTCCGACTGGACCCGGACAGGAACGGGCCTGCCGGACGGCTTCCTCGACGCGACCTTCGCCGCACTGGCCCTGTGACGCCGACAGGTGTCGGGTTCCCAGTCGAACAACGCCCGGCATCGAGCAGGGCCTACGCCATGGCCGGCGGCCACCGCACGATCTTGAAGAGTCCACACAACCCTTGATCATCTCGCGGTGGCCGCACGCATCAGGCGCCGTAGTACTCACCGTCGTCGCCCTGGACCCTCGCTTCCAGGACCTTCGCCACCTCGCGCATCTTCGCGATCACCGCATCGCTCGGGTTCTTGGACACGATCCGCCCGACACTCCACCACATCGGAACCACCACGAGACCGGGATCGGCAGCAACCACCGCTTCCCATTCCGCCGTGCTGATGTCCTGGCCCTCTTCATCCCACCAGTTCTCACGCCGCGTGATGTGCACGTCGTAGCCCATGGCCAGCCAGAGTAGACCGTGAGACCGACCTGATCACAAAGTGGGTCTGCGGGTCCCAGACGACGAACCCGACATCATCCCGTTGCCCACCGCAGCCATTCGGCGCCGTCGAGTACTCGGCGGACTCCTCGACGAGTACCGCGGCGCCCCGATCCAGTCACCTCGCAGCCCGCAGGAAGCCCCCAGTTCAGCGGCCTGATCGGAGTTTTGACACCCTTCAGGCTTCACGAGGCTGCTCGAGGAACTCGGCCTCGACCTGGCCGTGCTTCCCGCGCTGCCTCGGACCTGGGCGTGAACCACGAGACCCTGCGCCAGTGGATCAAGACCGCCGGGAAGGCGGAACAGCCCACACAGCCGGAACCCGCCGCGGATGCGGCCAAGGACGCCGAGATCGCTCGGCTGCGCAAGCAGGTCCGGGAGCTGGAGCTGGAGCTCGCTGGAGCGGATCGTCCAGGCTCAGCAGCTGCACCGCCTGCCGGCCTGGGACCCCGTTCGCCGCGGAGTCGGCCGGCGCGGCTGGACCGCTGAACGGATCTGCGGGTGGCCCGGCGTCGGCCTCGACGGTGTCCGGCGGATCCTCACCGCCGCCAAGGCCGAGCCGGAGGCGCCGGTGCACGGTCAGGCGTGAACCAGGCGCAGGTACGCCTCGCTCAGTGCGCGGGTGACCTTGCCGACCTGGTACTCGCGGTCGTCCACCGCCCGCACGGGCTGGACCTCGTAGGCCGTTCCGGTCAGGAAGACCTCCTCGGCCCGGGCCAGTTCCTCGGGCGCCAGGTGGCGCTCGTGGACGGCGATGCCCAGCTCGTGTGCGAGCGCGATGACGCTCTGGCGGGTGATGCCATCGAGGAAGGTGTCGGCGATCGGGGTGTGCAACTCGCCGTCGATCACCAGGAAGAGGTTGGCACCGGTGGCCTCGGCCAACTGGCCACGGAAGTCCAGCAGCAGGGCGTCGTCGTAGCCGTCCGCCTCCGCCGCGTCCCGCGCCAGGGTGCAGATGTTGTACAGCGAGGCGGCCTTGGCCCGCACGGGGGCGGTGTCGGGGGCCGGGCGGCGCCACCGCGATGTGCCCAGCCGGATGCCGCGGGTCTGCGCCTCAGCGGTGAAGACGTGCGGCCACTCCCAGGCGGCGATAGCGACGTGCACGCTGGTGCCGGCTCCCGAGACACTGATCTGCTCACTGCCGCGCCAGGCCACCGGCCGGACATAGCCGTCGGTGATGCCTTGCCGGCGGACGACCTCCCGGGTGGCCTGGTCCAACTCGGCGACGCCGAAGGGGATCCGGAAGCCCAGCTCGAGCGCCGAGGCGTGCAGGCGCCGGGAGTGCTCGGTGAGCTTGAAGGGCTGCCCGGCGTAGACCCGCTCGCCCTCGAAGACCCCGCCGCCGTAGTGCAGGCCGTGCGAGAGCACGTGCAACCGGGCCTCGCGCCAGGGGACAAGGGCGCCGTCCAGCCAGATGACACCGTCGCGGTCGTCGAACGGGAGGGAGGTCATGCGTCGGACTCCAGAGCGGTGTAGTCGATGCGAACAGAGGTTTCCAGGAAGCGGTGGAACTCCTCGGCCTCCGCGGTGGTGGCGTGTCGGGACAGCACGAACGCCGGGTAGCCGGTGAAGTCCGGGTAGGGGCGGACCACGTCGCCGGGGAAGAGCATCTGCACCACGTGCTCGACCCGCGGATCCGCGCGCAGCTCATCCAGCCCGTGGATGGCCTCGATCCGGCCGAAACCACCGCACGGCACGATGTAGTTGGCCGCCGCCCCGATCTCGCCGACCGGCCCTCCGGGCTGAAAGGCGTGCGGGGGCAGACCGGCCGCGATCCGCAGCGCGTCGGCGGCGAAGTCCCGCCCGGTCACCCGGGAGGCGATGTAGTGGGAGACCCCGGATCCGCCGATCCGGGCCCCCATCTCCAGCAGGTAGGGGTGCCGGCCGCCGTGCAGCCGTAGTTCGGTGTGGGTGGGCCCGTCGGTGATCTCGAGCGCGGCGTGGGCGGCCACCACCTCGCGTCGGATATCCCGCAGCACCTCCTCGGGCAGGAGCGCGGGCGCGCGGTAGATGCTCTCCTCGAAGTAGGGTCCCTCGGGCCAGCCCTTGTCACCGATGCTCAGCACCTGAACCTCACCGCGGTGGGCGAGCGACTCGACGGCGAACTCCGGGCCGTCCAGGTACTCCTCGACCACCAGGCCCGCCACCTGCCCGAGCTTGCTCAGGCAGAGCTGCCAGACCTCCTCGACAGCGGCCTTCAGGTCGGTGAGCCGGTCGGCCCGCATCACGCCGAGGCTGGAGAAGCCGTGCGCCGGTTTGACCACCACCGGGAACGTCAGCGCCTCGGCGGCGGCCCAGTCTTGCGGAGCGTCCAGCCGCACGAAGCCGGGCACGTTCAGCCCGGCCGCCGCCAGCCGCTCCCGCATCACCCGCTTGTCCTGCGCGCCGACCGCGGCCCGGTGGCCGATGCCGGGCAGCCCGAGCGACTCGGCGGCTTCGGCCACGAACGGCACCGCCGGGTCGTAGAGGGTGACGATGCCCTGGAACGGATCAGCCTGGTACCGCCGCCGCAGCGCGGCCAGCGCGCCGGCCCGGTCGGCTTCGAGGTCCAGTGGCAGCAGTTCCACCACGGCGGGCGGCAGCTGATCCTCAGTCACCGCCTCGTCGGGCCGGGGTACCAGGATCAGGCGGATACCGGCCCGCTGGGCGCTCTCGAAGATCCAGGGCAGCGTGCTGCGCTGGTAGACCAGGACGAGGGTCGGACTCTGCGAGGTGGTCACGGGGTTCCTTGCTTCAGACGAGTCCTGAGCACCGGCCGGGCGGGCCCACCCACGGTGAGCCAGACCCCGGCCGCGCACAGGAAGATCAGCACGAGCACCAGCGGCCCTGGCGCGGTGGCCCACCCCAGTGTCCACTCGCCCAACCGGACCAGAAACGGGACGATCAGGGCCACGGACGAGGTGAACAGCGGTCCCTTGCGCAGGATCAGCTCGTGGGAGATGACGAAGACCGGAGCGGTCAGGACGGCGCCGAGCAGCGCGATCCCCGCCCAGGAGCTCAGGCCGATGCCGCCCAGCGGTACGAATAGCACGGTGGCCAGTCCCAGCATCACGGTGCCCCCTCCGGTGATCGCCGGCAGCGAGGCCAGCGGGGAGAGGTCGGGCATGCGCCAGCGGTAGACGTAGCCGTAGAGCGCGTAGGACAACGTGCCACCGAGCGCGAGCAGCACGCCGATCACCAGCCCGCCGTGGCCGGAGCCGGCCTTCTCCGCGCCCGCGGCGCCGTCGGCCACCGCGTAGCCGATCGCCGCGGCGACGGCCAGCAGGGTCCCCGACGCCTTGCGCAGTGTGGACTTCTCGCCGAAGGTCGCGATGCCGATCAGGAAGGTCAGACAGGGCAGTAGCGAGACGATCAGCCCGACCTGCGAGGCCCCGATTCGACTGGTTCCCAGCAGCGTGCCGGAGTAGTAGACGAAGAAACCCAGGAAGGAGAGCAGCACGACCGCCCTGCGGCGGCTCGCCGCTATGCGGACCTCGGCACGCAGGTCGGAGCCGCGGCGCCCGGAGCGGCCGGGCTCGGAGCGGCCGGGCTCGGAACGGCCGCGCGAGGTCAGCGCGACGACCAGCGAGATGGTCACGAAGCTGGCCGCCGTCCGCCCGGCCGCGACCGCGAGCGCGGGCGCATCGCTGACCAAGTGACCGGAGAGCAGCCAGCCAGTGGCGAGCAGCAGCGCCATCAGCGTCGAGAGGGCGGGCACCACCAGCTTCCCACCCTCTCGACGAGGCTCGGCCGCGCTGGTCACCACTCCGCCTCCGCGAAGGTCAGCGGCGGCAGCCGGTCCAGACCGCCCTTGGCCCGCAGCAGTACCCGCTGGTCCTCGGTGAAGCGATAGCGCTGCTTGGCCTCGCCAGCCGGCAGGTGACGGCGCACCAGGTCCTTGGCGGCCGCGCGGTAGTCGTCGTCGGTGGCGACCGCCGCCTCCAGGCGCTCCACGGTGGCCACGAACTCCCGCAGCGCCGCCAGGGCCTTGTCCTGATCCAGGTGCAGCAGTCCACCCTCGGCGGGCGAGCCGGTCAGCGCGCCGTACTCCCGCAGCCAGGAGTAGAGGAAGACCCCGGTACCGGAGTCGAAGTTGCGCGTCGCGTCGTCCGCCTGCGGGTAGCGGAAGATCCGCTCCAACAGGATCATGTCGATCTGCTGCTGGGCGAACGGCGCCCCGCCGTCGGCACAGGCCAACGCGGTCTTGGCGTCGACCTTGATCTCCTCCAGCAGGCCGACGAACCAGTTCATCTTGAGCGATATGTGCTGGTCGAACGGCCACAGGCCCTGGTAGTGCATGGAGTCGTGCAGGTAGCCCCAGATGGCCCGGGCCTCGAAGCAGACCTCGGGCGCCAGGTCGCTGGAGGCACGGGGCAGCGAGTCGGCGGTCAGCACGGCGGCGGCGCCCGGCAAGGCGTATGTCTCGTGGATCCTGCGGAACTTGTTGTAGAAGAACATCGCGTAGGGCTGCTCGGTGATCTTGTCGTGCGCCGCCACGTTCTCCGGGAAGAAGACGATGCAGTTGCCCTGTGCGAAGCCGGCGCTGCCGGCGAGCAGGATCAGCGACTGGCAGTTGTTCTTGGGGTGGGGGTAGCTGAGCGCCAGCTCGGGCAGGGCGTCGGGCTCCTTGCGCAGAGCGAAGAAGAAGTCCAGGCGCTTGCCGACCGGCGGCGCGCTGTTGGTGCTCTGCAACGGCGCCAGGAAGAAGACCGTGCTCCCGTCGGCGGGGGCCTGCAGCACGTCCCGGGAACGGCCGAAGTGCGGTGGCGTGTCCAGGCCCGCCGCGAGCCAGCCGTCGACGTCCGCGATCAGCGCCTCGGCCTGCTCCGGCCTGCCGTGTCGCCGGTGGAAAGCGCTCGCCTCGTCCCGGATCCGCTCGAGCAGCCGCCGGTCGGCCGACGACGGATCGGCCACCGTCCCGTCGTCGGCCTGCCGCTGCCGGAAGGTGTCGACCAGGGGGATCAGCGCCCCGCGCAGCTCGGCAGCGTACGCCAGGACCTGCGGGGCGATCGGTGCGCGGGCCGTCATCGGCCCGCCCCCACCGCGATCGGGGCGGGCGTCTCGGCGTCCACCGCCAGGACCTGATGCACCGTGAAGACCATCGGCACCGGGCCGAAGTCGCTCAGGACCCGCAGCCCGTTGCGCTCGGCCGCCACAATGGTGGTGATGCAGCCCTCCACCTCGCCGGCGGCGCAGTCCAGGGCCGCCTGGGAGTTGCTCAGCACCTCACGAATCCGGGCGCCGGTCGGCACCAGACCCCGCGGAGCGGGATGCGAGGCCACCGTGGCGGGCATACCCGTGCCGGTGGAGGCGAGCACCATGTTGTGCGTCGGCATGACGAAGCTGTCGATCATGTGCAGCCGGTGCAGGTTGCTGAACACCAGGGTGTGCAGGGCCGGGTAGACCGCGCAGGCGGTCAGCGCGTGCCGCCCGTCCGCGGGGACGGCTTCCAGGGCCGACTCGATCGAGGGGTGGAGCTCGACGGTGCCCTTGACGCCGCGACGGCGCAGCCACTCGTGGGAGGCTGCCTCGAGGTTGGTCCCGTGCGGACCGAGCGTGTGCATGTGCCGGATGTGGTCTGGACCTACGGTGGTGCGGTTCATGGCTTTCCGAGTTTTCCGATCATCGAGATCCGGCTTCTGGACGACGGGTGGGCGCCTCGAGGAGACGCATCGTCACCCCGCCTGAGGGCATGGAATAAGCCCGCGAATCGGTGTCGCTGCAACCAGGAGATCAAGCGCTGCCCCCGTTGCTGACGCGCCCGCGCGGGCGGTGACCGCCTCGCTCTCGCGGTGATCACCACGGCGCCCCCCGGCATACCCCCATCAGAGGGACGCAGGCGCTGCTCTGTTCCTGATACTGCCACCCACTGCCGCGGCGGGTCAATGATCTCTGGCAAGGACATGACGCAGCGCCAGGACCGGCTGCAGCCAGGTCTGTTCGCCTGCGGACTCGCGATGGCGGCACGGCGGAGGTGTGGTGCAATGGTGGAGGAGGCCGAGTGTTGACTTGGCTGAAGCTCGGCGATCACTTCACCGGACCTAGTCCCAACGCCGTTCAGTTAGGGCCTGCAGAGCATTAACTCGCTGTTTTGATCTTTGCGGGAAGGGTGATGCCCTGAGCTGCGGCGAGGTCGCGGAGGGCGTCCAGGTCGGCAAGCCGGGGTCCGGTGGGTTCGATGGTGTGCCCGGCAGCCTGGAGGAGCCGGCGGATGTCGCGGATGCGCCGGTTGACGGTTTCGGGCGTGACCTGGAAGAGCCGGGCGACGGCGACTTGCGGGAGGCCCTGTCGCTGGTGGAGCAGGACGGCCGGGAGGCGGTCGGCGAGGGTGAGGACCGGGCGGCGGCCGGTGGTGCCATCGCCCTTGATACGGGGCCGGCGGCCGCGCCGCAGGTCGAGCTGGCCCTCGCGCTGGGCGTCATGGAGGGACAGGAGCCGCGTGATCAGGGTGGTCCAGCGATGCCAGGACTTCCAGCGCCGGACCTGGTGCTCGTCCAGTCCGGCCAGGCCCTTGGCGGCCTGGAAGGTCTCCTCTATGGTCCATCGCCGCCCCGCGACCTTGACCAGCGAGCTCAGCGGGACGGGGCGGGCCGAGTAGCAGCGATAGAAGGCGAGTTCACCGGTGCGCCGGTTGCGCCGGATCAGCAGCCACCGGTAGCTGGAGTCGGCCGTCGGTGTGTCGATGTCGACCTGGGCGCAGTCGTAGAAGCGGTGGCCCTTGGCCCCGGCTCCGGCGGACAGTCGCTGCCAGGCACGTTTCGGAAGGCCGTGGGCGAGGACGCCGGCGCGGAAGACGCCTGCCCGGGTGGGGATCGGCCGTTTGCGGGAGACCGCGAGGACGTAGCCGATCCGTCGTCTCTCCAGTTCGGCGCTCAGGTGTGGGTCACCGCCATAGACCTCGTCACCGGCCACCCATCCCGCCAGGGCACCGGCATCCAGCGCCTGGGCGATCATCTCGGTGGCGAGGGCGGGCTCGGTCGCGAACCTCAGCTCGTCGGGGATGCCGGCCGCGCGGCAGCGGCCGGGGTCCTGGGTCCAGGACCGGGGAATGTAGAGGCGACGGTCGATGGCGGCGTGCCCGGCCCTGGCGGAGTAGACGAGGTAGACGGCGACCTGGGAGTTCTCGATCCGTCCCGCGGTTCCCGTGTATTGGCGCTGGACTCCTACGCTGTGGGCTCCCTTCTTCAGGTCGCCGGTCTCGTCCACGACGAGCACGGTGTCCTCGTCGCCGAGGTGGTCGACGACGAAGGCCCGTATGCCGTCGCGTACTTGGTCCGCGTCCCAGGACGCGCGGCTGAGCAGGTGTTGCATGCCGGCCGGGCTGGCGTCCCCGGTGTGCTCGGCAATCGTCCAGCAGTTCTTCCTGGGCAGGTCGGCGAGCAGGCCCAGGACGAACGCTCGTGCCCGGCGGCGTGGTTCCACCCGGGCGAACCGGCCCGCCACCCTGGCCATCAGGCCCTCGAATACCGCCTGCCAGCGGGCAGGGTCTACGCTGTGGCCCACGGCCACCGGCTGATCTTCGTTTGTCCACACAACTGGCGATGATCAACGGTGGCCGTCTCCGCCTCCGGGTCGGCCCCCGGCAAGCGCGGTAATGAAACCTCTGTGGCCATGGAGGCGGACCCTCGAAGGCGTGAGGGGCGAGCTGGGCCGCGGCGGTGACGTGAGTACGGGCGGGGAGTGGACATGATGGATGACTCGGGGCAGGCTGCCGTTGCGCTGGCAGTGGCCCTACGAAATGCCCATTTCAAGCTGAAGGGCCTGGCACAGGCCTGGGAGGAGCGCGCCTCGACGGGCTCGGTACGCAGCCGCGAGTCGCTGGGGCCGGTCTGGCAGTACTCGGACGACCCGGATCAGGCGTCCTACCGCGATGGCCAGATGATCGAGCTGGCGAACAATACGGCGGTGATCTTCCGACTCTCCATCAGCTTCAACGCCAGCGGAACGGACATGCTGGCGGGGGTCTCCCTTGAGGACGAGGGGGGGGAACGTCATGGAACTGCTGTCCACGGGACCAGAGGAGTTCCCCCTGAGCTCCGAGGCTCTGGTCACCGAGATCGGGCGGTGCCTGGATCGCATGGAGGCACTCGACATCGGCGTGATCCGCTGACCCGACCCTTCACGAGGCGGGGCTGCCTGCCAGCAGCCCGCTACGTGATCACGATCTACGGCTGGAGTACTGACGCCGGCCAGCCCGGCCTCGCGAAATACCGGCCGCGAAATTCACAGGTCCGGGATGGGTCCGAACCCCCGGCCACGACTCGGGACCCGCGGGCAGGCTGCTGTCGGAAGGCCTGCCCGCACCTCGAAGGGGCGATTCGCCGTTTCGGGACGAGAGGCCGACCGATGACCCTCCACGCCCTCCTGCAGTTTCTGGCCGAGGCCGCCGCTGACCCCTCCGGCCCGCAGGCCCGCCACTTCGCCGACGCCGCCCGCAACCTGAAGCGCAACAACGCCCAGTGGTGGTGGCAGTTCGCCGCCGGCGGCGGCGAGAGCAACGCCGCCTACGCCCTCTACGTCCACCACGCCGCCCTCGGCGAGCTGAGGGACGCCGAGCACTACTTCCACGAGACCGCCCGGCTCACGGATCAGTCGAACCGCTCCCTCCCCACCGCGCCGCCCCCGCCCAGCATCCCGCAGATCGACCTCTACCTCTTCAACATCCCCTGGCACAGCCAGCACCTGCCCGGCGACACCACCGACCTCGCCCGGCCCGACCCCAAGCTGCGCAGCACGGTCGACGACCTCGACGCCGTGCGCGCGGACGACCGCCTGGGCGCCTTCGTCCTGCCCACCGAGACCATCGCCGCGCAGCTGCACGACCTCGTCTGCCCGTAGCACCTCCACCGACACCGCCCCGCCCACCAGGAGAACGACCGTGTCCCCCGTCCTGCACAACGCCGCGCTCATCACCGCCGTCGGCGCCGCCTGGTACACCGTGGCGATCACTGCCGCGGCCGTCACCGCCGTCGCCGCCCGCAGCGCCGACCGCCGCCGCGACGCCCGGGAGGTCCTCAAGGTCCTCGTACGCCGCCACGCCCGCTAGCCCTCGGCGACGGACGGAACGGCCGGCCCGGGCACGGACACCCATGTCCGTGCCCGGGCCGTTCCGCTGCGGGGGCCGTACGGCGGCGCTGGTCGGAAGGGGATTCCCACTGCCACCGTCAGCCAGGTGCCCGGGTGGGGCGGCGTCCTGGAGCTCCGCCCCGCCCCGCGAGCGCTGCGTGCACCGAATCCACGACCAGCGTCTTGCCGCTTCCGGCCTGCCCGGCTACAAAGATCACCACCGGCTGCTCCTGTGGCACAGCCCCGTGCAGCACGACGGGCAGGATCTCCTCGGTGAGGATGCGCGCGCCCTCGCCCGCTTCGAGCTCCTTCCCTGACCCTCCCGTCGGCGCCTGTGGCGTTCGGAAACTCGTCGCTGCTGGTCAGGCCACGTACCGATACTCGTTGATGACGCCGTCGAGCACCCGGGTGCGCAGGAGCCGGTGAGCCGTCGGGGTGGGCACTGGCATTGGGTGCGCTTGGGCCAGGGGAGGGAGTTGGCCTCGAGCTTGGTGCGGGTGATGGTGGTTGTAGTGCCGGGCGTAGGCGTCGAGAGCCTGCCCGGTGTGGGTCTCGTTCCATGTCAGCAGGTGGTCGAGGACCTCGTGCCGCAGGGTTGTGATGACTCGTTCGCAGTGGGCGTTCGCTCGAGGGGCACGGGGTGGTGTCTTGATGACGTCCACGTCCTCGGCCTCGAAGACCGCATCGAACGACGCGGTGTACTTCGCGTGCCGGTCACGGATCGGGAAGCGCGGCGAATTGACCCGTGTGCCCAGCGCGATGGCGAGGTTTCTCGCCTGTTGCGCCGCCCAGGGGCTCGCAGGATGGGCGGTCACCCCGGTGACGTGCAGTCGGCGTGTGCCGTGTTCGAGGAACACCAGTGCGTACACCCGGCGCAGGTCGATCAGATCGATGTGCACGAAGTCGCACGCGATGAGTCCCTCGGCTTGCGCGGTCAGGAACTCGTGCCACGTCGGCCCGCTCCGGCGCGGGGCCGGATCGATGCCCGCCGTCGTCAGGATCTCCCAGACCGTCGTCGAGCCGATCGGATGTCCGAGGCGAACCAGTTCGCCCTGGATCCGGCGGCAGCCCCACCGTGGGTTCTCTTCGGCCGGCCGCAGCACCAGCGCCTTCACCGCGCTCGCGGTCGGTGGCCTGCCGGGCCTGCTCCGGCGCCTGCCGTAGTCCCACTTCCAGGCGGTCAGCCGGCGGTGCCACGCCGGCAGAGTGCCGGGTGTCACCGGAAACACCAGCGCCCACCGGCGCCGCGGGATCAGTGAGGAGAGCGCCGCGAACCACAACCGGTCCGCCGGCTCGTACCGCACCGGTCCGGTGAGCTGCCTGCGCAGCACCGCGTTCTCATGCCGCAGCACCAGCAGTTCGGCGTCCTTGGCCGCATCCCGACGCAGCAGTACCGCCGGGATCGCGAGCAGCTTCCGCGCCACCTTGTACACCAGTGAGACGATCACCCGGACAGAGTTCCAGCCGGCCGTGACGGCTCGCCAGACCCACTCCGTGCAGCAGCGATGAGTTTCCGAACGGCACAGGTTGCTGCCAGCCGTTGGCCAGCCAGGTCGGCCAGGGAGGTCAGGCCGGAGCGGGCGAGGAACCAGAACAGTGGGTGGGCGGTGTTGACATTGAGCGCGACCCAGGGAAAGGATTCGGCCCGCCCTTTCGCGGTTCCCGCCCCGCCGCCTACAGCTCCGTCCACCCGCACGGCCGCCGGGTCCCGTCGCCGATCGGGTACCAGATCGACGCGGCGGGTCCGCGATGGACCAGGTCCTCGATGCGGGCGGCCCCGGCCGGGACGGCGGCCAGCATCTCGGCGGTCGCGCGGTTCTCCTCGGCGGCCAGCCGCAGGTCCGCCACCACCGAGCGCACCGCGGCTGCGCCGGTGCCGACCAGGATCACCAGCAGCCGCGGGAACGCCCTCCAGCGTTGCTCCCATACCTGACCCCGTCCGTCCCGGCCCGGCTGCTCCCACAGCGCGGCGCAGGCCGCCAGCTGCGCCGCGGTCTCCTCGGCGCCGACGCCGGGGCGGTGGCGTTCGACGAAGGCCCGCAGCCGGTGCCGCTCGTCGCCGGTGCCCGCGGTGTAGGCCAGATCGGCGGCGGGCCGGTGCACCCCGGCGCCGACCGTCAGCTCAGGGGAGGGGATGAGGTCGAGCGGGCCGCAGGCCTCGCCGCGCTTGCGGGCGTCGGCGACGAAGGCGGCGTGGATCCGGCCGACGTCGAGCAGGTGCTCGCGCCCGTGCCGGACGGCGAGCTGCTCCGTGCTCGGCGCCTGCGCGGCCGGGCGCCGGGCCTCGGGGAAGGTCGTCGCGGCCGACATCGCCCCTTGCGGGCGGTCGGTTCGCTACCGCATCTTCCGGATTTTTCGCAGGTCATGGCGGTCTGGGTCATCGGGGAATGCCTTGTCGCGGGAATCGCGGAAGCTGGTGCTCAGGTCGGCTTCGGCCTTGGCGGTGACGAAGGTGCCGTCCGGGGTTTTCTGGTGCCACCTGTTGTCGGCGGGATCCCACCAGGAGATGTAGCCGCCCGGCAGGATCTCGAGTGGCTGGTTCAACTGCTGCCGTTCGTCGTACCCACCGTTGGGCGGCGCCTGCCGCTGGTAGAAGGCAGGCAGGACGAAGTCGGAGACCTTGACGCCGTCGATCTCGTACTCCCGTGTCTCGACGGGGTCTCCTACCTCGACGAGGTAATGGACTGGGCGGCCGTTGGCTGCCGGGTCGATCGAGGGGCCGGTGACCATCCGGCTCCCGAGGGGGTCGACGAGCATCTCCAGCAGTTCGTGGCTGGCGGTGACCGACCAGTCGGTACCGGGCTCGATGACCGCGAACGGCTGGCCCGTCTTGTCGTCGAGATGCACACCAAGGCCAGCAGGTGACTTCTCCCTGATGAAGATGGGCCAGACGCCTGGTTGGCCGTTCCCGGTGCCGGCGGTTACTTGTGCGGCGACGCCCCAGGCGGACGCCAGGTCGTGCTGGGCTTGCTTCTGAAGCGCGGCCGCCACCTTCGTCAGCTCGCTCTGGTTGATTGTGCCGGTCTCGTCTACCAGCTCCACCTGCGTACTCATGCCTTCTCCTTTGCGTGAGCCCCCGAACTACGCTCGTTGCGCGAGGAGGCTGTGGCCACTGGTGGGCGGCCGAGAGGATGATCCGCCCGACGGCACGGTCGGCCGCGGGCAGGTGGGGCGGGAGCGGGGTACTCGAAGACAGCCCGCAGCGCTTGGTGACCTATGCGGCGCGTTGGGCTTCCGTCGGGAGCGCCAGTCCCGGCAGTTTTCCGGGTGGAACAGTCGGCGTACCGCTGGCGCTGACCGAGGAGCTGCGCCGGGCGCTCGCCGCCGGCGTTGGGCAGGTGCGGGTTGCGTGTCGGACGGCGGGCTGCTCATGTGGCGCCGGGCTGGACACGGCCGGGCAGATGCGGTGCCCGGGATGGTTCGCTCGGAGATGGGCGGAACGGCCCGGGGCGCCGGCCGCTCCGGAGCGCAGCACGCGATGGCGGTCAACGAGACGGTTCTCGCCTTCGTCCTGGGGGGCGGCGCCTCGGGGGCCGCGGGCGGCGTGGGCACCGTGCGCTCCTGGTCGACGGAGACCCAGTTCCTGCTGCCCGGGAGGAAGCGCAAGGTGCGCCCGGGCGGCGTGTGGCAGGCCCCGGAGATCGGGGTGCCGGTGCTGATGGTCGAGGTCGACCGCTCCATCATGGCCCCGGCCCGGGTCGCCGCGAAGTTCACCGCCTACCGCGAGCTGTTCCGCACCAAGGTCCGCGACAACGACCCGGCCCTCGCCGACGAGGAACCCGCCGACCGCACGGTGCACTGGTGGCGCCGCGCCTGCCCCGGCCACACCCGCGCCGGATACCCGCCTATCGCCCTGGTCGTCACCGACGCCGGACCCACCGCGCTGGCGAGGCGCCAGGAGGCGGTCGCCGGCCTGTTGGTCCAGGCCTGGCGCGGCCAGTGGTGCACGGTGGTCCGCGACGCCGGAGCCACCCAGGCCCGGCAGGAAGCGATCCTCGCCGAGGCCCTGCGGGAGGAGTACTTCAAGGACGGTGGCCGCCGCGCCCGCGGCCTCGACGTCGAGCTGAACGACGTCGCCTGGATGGACGTCGAGCTGTAGCACCGCCCTCGGGCGGCCCCGTGTCGCCCGAAATTAGGCCAGTCCCGGCCGCCGAAAAGGCGGCCTGGACTTTTTCTCTGAGCGTCCAAGCGAATTCCACGAAACACGCCGGAGGAAATTCATGGACTTCCAGAACGACGGCGAGCAGCGGTTCCGGCTGCCGGTGCTCGTAAACTGCCCGGACCCGCACCGCAACTTGTACCGAACCTGGGCGGAGCTGGCACGCGGAGCCGTGCTGGCGGTGAGTGGATGTCCGTATCGGTGGCCAGTGGCGGCCCGGTCGGGTCGAACGGTGGCGTCTTAGCGAGCAGTGTCTTCTGCCGTGCGGGTTTGTTCGTCGTTGCTGAGTAGTTGGTAGCCGACCAGGACCATCAGTACGGCGAGCAGAGCGCTGGAGGTGATGGTGGTTCCCACTCCGAGTCCGCCCTGCGCGACGGGCTTTTCCACCGCGTTCTCCGCGACCGCCCCGAGTGGGCGGGTCAGCACGTAGGCCGCCCAGAACAGCACGGTGCCCGAGACCGGGGTCAGATAGTGTGCGGCGAGGATCAGCAGCATCGCTCCGGAAAGCAGCAGAGCGCTGTCGCGGAAGCCGAGGCCCAGACCGTTCGACAGGAAGTCACCGCTGGAGGTGCCCAGCGTGTTGGACACCAGGGTCGCGGTCCAGTACAGGATCTCGCCTTGGGTGGTGTCGATCCGTTCCACGTCCATGGTCTGCCCGGTCAGCCGCCACCCGATGAGCACGGCGACCAGGAGGCTGGTCAGCACGGTCGCGCCGCGGGCGTAGCCCAGGCCTGCGGTGCGGTTCATGAAGTCGGACATCGCGGTGCCCGCGATGCTGGTGGTCAGGATCACCGACCAGAACACCACCGGCTGGAACCGGTCGATCTTCAGCTGCACCGTCAGGGTGAACCCGAACGCCACGAGGAAGATGATCGCGGCAGTGGCGTAGCCGAGGTTCAGCGGTGCCATCGACACGAAGTTCGATACCGACTCGCCCAGGGTGGTCGCCACGATCTTGATCGCCCAGAACAACGCGCCGACCATCGGCATCTTGCTCACAGCAGCCCTGCTCACGGCAGTTCCCATCCGCATCACCCACGAGGCCGATCGTTGGATTGCTGACAGCACCACCGGCGGTCCTGGGGCCGGCATGCTTCCAGGTCCTCGTGTCGTGCCTGGCCACTGGTATATGCCGAGTCGTCACGGAACGTGTGACGCGACGGCTCGGCAATCGGGTGCTTCTGGGCCTGCGGGCGGCTCCGAACGGCGTCCCGGGGCGACCCTCTTCAGGGACAGCCCCGGCCAAGATCAAGTGGCGGAAGCCCGCTGACCGTCAAGATCATCTGGAGCGCCACGATCGGGGGATGACGACGTATTTCGTCTCACCGCTTCACACGGCCCCGGAGGGCCAGGAGGGCGAGGCTGAGCAGGACCGGGCCGGTGAGGCGGAGGACGGCTTGTAGCAGCTTGCCCCATGCGGTGAGCTGCACCTCGCCGTCGGTGAGGGACAGGGTGGCGCGGAGTGCATACAGCAGGCTGGTCCGGTACGAGACCGGCTGCGGGGGGCGGGCGAAGCCGACCAGATGGAACACGAGCGCGAGCGTCGCGGTCACGGCGATGAGGCAGGTAAGGGCCCGCCAGGCGCGCAGCCCGTACCCGGATACCAGCCAATACGCGGTCAACACGCAGCGTTCGACCCGTCCCCTGCCGGTGCGGCCATCGGCCGGGCTCCCGGCGGCGGGGCGCGCGTGTCGGCGCATTTCCATTTCGCCGTAGTAGAAGTCGGCGGCATCAGGCTCGTCCTTGGCGTCCTCGCGTCCCTTGCGCAGGGCCCGGTACAGAGCGGCGATCTGGTCCGGGTTCAGTGGACGTTAAGTCCGTTTCTGGTAGCGGCCTCGTCCGGGTTGGGTGAGGAAGCCTTGGCGGGTGAGGCGTCCGAGGCGGCTGCGGGTGATGTTGACGGACGCCTCGTCGGTGGGCATGCCGAGGAGTTCGTGCAGCTCGCGTGCCCGGAATGCCTGGTCGGGGTGCTGGTTGAAGGCATTCACGATGGCCTGGTAGGTGGTGTTCGTCTCGGGTGGTTCGGATTCGGCTC
>NZ_JBEXKB010000116.1:0-17797 GCF_040609455.1 Kitasatospora sp. NPDC004669 | reverse complement strand
CTGATCGACGCGAGGGACTGGCTGACGGTGTTCGTGCTGCCCGCCTACGCACCCGAGCTGAACGCGGTCGAGTACCTGTGGGCCCACGTCAAACGCAGCCTCGCGAACCTCGCCAGTGTCGCCCTCGACCGACTCGAAGCCCTCGTCCGCAACCGACTCAAACGACTGCAGTACCGCTCCGACATCCTCAACGGCTTCCTCACCGGAACCGGACTCTCCCTCGACCTCCCACCGCCATCACCTTGAAGCGCCGAGGTCAGTAATCGGCTTGGCTGAGGTTCGTTGCTGACTGTCGGATCCGGTCGCGCTGATGGTTCATGGCTTGGTTGACGGCCTTGCCGATGGCGTCGGTGCTGGTCTGGGCGCGGTGCGGGTAGTCCTGGTACTTCGCCTGGCGCCAGACCAGCTCGATGTCGTTCAACTCCGGGCTGCGCGGTGGCAGGTAGAACAGCTCCACCCCGATCTTGGCCAGTTGCTCGCGGCGGCCCTTGAACGCCTTGGCCGTGTGTGCCGAGGCGTTGTCCAGCACCACGGTGCACGGCCGCGGGCGCGCCCACACCGGCATTGCCTGGGCACCGAGGCCGTCAGCGGCCAGCTCCAGGGCGCCGGCGCCGCCGGGCAGGCCGGCCAGGTCCGCGCAGACGAACTCCAGCAGCACCCCGGCGTCGATCTTCCCGCAGGTGGGCTGCCAGAGAAGGTCCGGTACGGTGCCCACGATCTGGGCGCCGAGCACGTTGACCCGGCGGTTCTTGGTGTCCTCCTTCGGTACCACCGCCCGCTGCCCGACCCGGGACCAGGTGTAGCCGGTGGGCATGGTCGGGGCGAAGCCGGACTCGTCCAGGAAGATCAGGTCGCGCTCGCCCGTGTGCGCCTCCATCCGTAAGTCCGCAAGTCCTCCAGCTTGGCCTTCGCGGCCTGCTGGAGGATGGGGTCGGCCTTGTGCCGCACGCTGTCACGGGTTCGTTTCCAGCGGAAGCCGTCGCGGCGCAGCAGCTCCCAGAGCCAGTCGGCGGAGATGTCCACCCCGCGCTGTTCGCGCAGCCACTCGCGCAGTGCCGGGACGGTCCAGGTGATCCCTTCCGCGGCGGAGACGTCCAGCAGCCGTGCCAGCGCGGTCGTCGTCGCCGAGCACCCTGGCCGGACGTCCCGGGCGTGGTGCGTCCGGCAGCGCCTCGACCCCGCCGTCGTGGAGGCGGTGGGCCGCCGCGCGGACCGTGACCACGTTGCACTCCAGCAGGTCGGCGACCTCGGGGGCGGTCTTGCCGCGATCGAGCAGGCGGATGCACTCGGCCCGCTGCCGGGTATAGCGGGTCAGATCCCGCCGAGCCAGCAGTTCGCGCAACTCGCGACGCTGATCGATAGTCAACTCGATGCGGAGGATGTTCGACATGACGTCCCTCCCACAGGACGCCTACCCAACGCCCCACCCCGAGATCCAACGACACCCCAGCACACAACCACACAGCACGGAAGAAATCACAACTACCGCACCAGTAACTGTGATTGCAGTACTAGAGCACGCATCGCTGATGCCTGGTCGAACCCCACGCCATCCGAGGCCGCGACCGGCCAGGCGGGATGGCCGGGCAGGTCAACTGATGCCGCATCAACCAGCCGTGGCCCGGGGCGGCCTCAACGGTCCGGTCTGCTGCCGATACGGTGACGCAGGCCCCGGTCGGCAGGCGGGGTGTTCCCGAGCGGAGGCGTTGTTGATCAGCACGACCCCCAGCCAGCGCGTGATGCTGCTGATGAGGTTCCCGGAGTTGGCTGACTTCGCCCGGTCGGCTGCGCGGTTGCATCCACGGCCCGGCTCCCCGACGCCGTACGACAGCTCGGTCGGCGGGGAGCTGTTGTGGCCCGCCGACGAGGCGCGGCCCCGGTGCACGCAGCCACACACGACGCAGACCGTCGAGGTCGTGCCCGTCGCAGACGACGAGGCCCACCGCCGACACGAGGAAGAGATGGGACACCGGCGATCGAGCCTGCTGCAGTTGGAAGCGCTGGGGGCACAGGTGCCGGTCGCGCTCCTGGCCAGCGCTCGCGAGTCCCTCGCCCGGGCCGAGGCGGAGCCGCTGGCGCTGATGCAGCGCCAGGTGCGGTCGATCTCGTTCGAGGAGCCGGTGGTCATGGCCCCGGTCCTGCAACTCTTCGCCAAGGACGCTCCCGGCATCGACTTCCCGGACGGCACCGACCTGCTCCAGATCCTGTGGTGCCCCGCCTGGCATGCCGGGCGCCCGGGCCCGCGGCCGGCGGCGTTCTGGCGCACCGCCGGCGACGTCACGACGCCCCTTCAAGCGGCGCCGGTGCTCAACCACGTCTACAAAGACAACTGGGTGCCGCGCCCCTGCACGGTCCATCCCGAAGAACTCGTCGAGTACCCGCCGGTGTGCACCCTGGACGGCGCCCCCGACGCCCATCTGCTCGGCATGCTGCCGGCCCCCTTGGAAGCCCGTATCCGCAGCTGGGACAGTGGCCTGCCCGAAGACCTGTCCTACGCGACCCTCGCCCACGCGCCCGGTTGGAAGGTCGGCGGCTGGGAGTACAGCTGGCCCGATACCGACCCGCTGACCTCGTGCGAGTGCGGTGCCCCCATGCGCCCGCTCCTGGAGACGTATTCGAACGAGGAGTTGGGCGGCCTCTGGACGCCCAACAGCGCACCACCGTTCACCTGGGGCGACCCGGGCAATTGGCAGGACCAACAGCCAACCGGCGTCTCCATCGCCCGCAACGGCGCCACCTGGATACGCGTCTGCACCACCGAGCCGCGCCATCCGCTCGACTTTGGCCTCTTCTGAACCGAACCAGCGGGGCCCGTCTCCTCGCTCACGAATGTCGATCTCTGCTGTGCCGGGGAAGGCGCATGTCTCTCCCCGGTCAACCGGCCACCGTTCGCCCCTGCAGGGCGCTGTGCACCCACTCCGCCTACCGGCCGGCTGGGGCGGTGAAACACCGCCTCCATCGGGCACGGATGCGCAGTGCGGCAATCCGTCGGGCTGGGGTTGAGCTGATGGGTCCGGCGGCGCGAGCCGGGGGTGTCGATCAGACCGAGGTCACGTCACGAACATGACCGCGACGTATCTCGCCAGCTCAACGACGTCTCGCACAGCCTCACGTCAGGAAAAGTCCTGGAGGCGAGGCGCGCGTGGCGTTTCCTCGTTCGCCGCCACGGCGAACCCGCCCCCGGCCCCCGGCCGGACCTGTCGGTCGCCCCCTCCGCCCGGCAGTGGGCCCTCATCCCCTCCTGGGACTGGCACCGAGCAGGTGTCGACAGCAAACGCGCCGACACCATCCAGCGCGCCGTACGGCTCGCCCCGCGGCTGGAGGAGGCCTCCGCCATGACAAGCGCGGACGCGCACGCCCGGCTGATGGCGGTGCCCGGCATCGGGATCTGGACCGCTGCCGAAACCCTCCAGCGCGCCAACGGCGACCCCGACGCCGTCTCCGTCGGCGACTTCCACCTCGCCAACCACATCGGCCACTTCTTCACAGGACGTGCCAGAAGCACCGACGAGCAGATGCTCGAACTCCTCGCCCCCTACGCCGGCCAGCGCCACCGCGTCTGCAAACCTGTAGGGTCCGCGAGTTGATGCGCAAGGTCGACAACCGATGCGCACTGGACGCGCAAATCCGCGGGACGGTACGCAATGACTGCGGACCGCAACGGTCGGTTGTCGACGTCTTGTGGTCTCGTCGGGCGGGCTGGGCGCGTCGTCGCTCCGTACGGTGCTTGGCATGGCCGTGCGGAGCACGGGCGTCGCCGTCAGCATCGGTGGCGAAGCGGATGACGTCTCCTCCGGCGACCCCGTCCTGCAGGAAGGGGAACATTCTCCACCCGAGCTGTGTCGTCGCCGAGGCCTGGTGCACCAACTGGGACGCGGCCAACGGCAACTGTTTCTTCAACACCGTCGGCGCCCACGTTCATGCGATGCCACAACCAGCCCCACAGGGGCGTCCTCCGCTTGTACTGTTGACGGCAAGTCACTTACCCGGCAGGGGGATTGCCTTGGACGTAACGCTCGCCGCAGCAGGCGGTCAGGGGGCGGACGAGCTGCGCTCGCTGCGCGCCTGGCTCACCGACGTCGACGAACTGCGCGGCCGGGTCACCTCGGTGGAGAGTCCGCCTGTCCCGGGCACGCTCGGCCCGGTGCTCGACGCACTGGCGGTGGCGCTCGGGCCGGGCGGCGTCGCGACGGCGCTAGCCACTGCGGTCTTCTCCTGGATCCGCCAGCGGCGCGGCGAGGTAACTCTAAAGATCAGCCGGCCAGACGGTGCCTCGGTCGAGATCTCGGGCAAGCGCGTCCAGGGTCTGGACGACCGCATGATCCGGGAGCTGCTGGCGGACGCCATCGGCGTACTGGAGGCGGCGGAGGGCACGGGCGAGGCCGAGGGCCCGCGGTGACGGATCTGTCGGGTGCGGGCGTCCGGGTGCTGCTGATCGGCACGGCGACGCACCCGGGGCCGACGCTGACCTCTGTTCCTGCGGTCTCCCGGACCATCGACGCCCTGCGGGATCGTCTGATCAACCGGTGCGGCGTGCCCGCCGACCAGGTGCGCCTGCTGGCCGACCCGGAGACCGCGCGGGACATGGCCACGGCCATCGCTGAGGAGGCGCAGCAAGCCCAGACCACACTGCTGCTCTACTACCTCGGGCACGGCCTCATCGGCCCTGGCGACGAGTTGTACCTCGCGGCGAGCAGCAGCGACCAGCTGACGCCCGGTCTGGCCGCCCATCAGGCGCTGCGACTGGCCGACTTGCGGGAAGCGCTGAGCGCCTGCCGGGCCTCCTCGGTCGTGGTGGTCCTCGACTGCTGCTTCTCGGGGCGCGCCAAGCTCGGGACCCGCTCGCCGCAGCAGTTCACGCTCCCGCCCGCCCACGGCATGTATCTGCTCGGCTCGGCCGAGCAGCTCGCCCTGGCACCCGAGGACGCGCAGTACACCGCCTTCACCGGGGCGCTGATCAAGCTGCTCGACGAGGGTGATCCGCGCGGCCCGCGCCTGCTGACCCTGGACGCGGCGTACGACTACCTGTTTCGCACGCTGCGCGCCCAGCACGGCCCGTTGCCCCGTCGTCAGGCCGGCGACCGTTCGGGTGGGCTGGTGCTCGCCGTCAACCCGGCCCAGCCCGAGCCGGTGGGCCCGGTCGAGGAGGAGCCGTCCCCGGGCCGCTGCCCGTACCTGGGCCTGGAGTCCTTCGCCGTGGACGACGCGGAGTTCTTCTACGGTCGGGAGCGGTTGGTCGAGGAGCTGGTGCGGGCCTGCGGCGAGGCGCTGGACGGGCGGCAGCCGGTGATCGTGGTCGGGCCGTCCGGCGCGGGCAAGACCTCGGTATTGCATGCCGGGCTGGTCGCCGCCCTGCGCCGGGGCGTACCGGAGTTACCCGGCTCGGCCGGCTGGCCCAGCGTGCTGCTCACGCCCGGGGTGCACCCGCTGCAGGGCCTGGCCGCCGCGCTGCACCCGGACGGCATCGCCGGAGCCGAATCCCTGCGTGCGGATCCGGGCTCGGCGGCGGCGCTGGTCGGCGACGTACTGGCGGAACGGTCCGGCGAGCGGCTGGTGCTGGTGGTCGACCAGCTGGAGGAGCTGTTCACCGTCTGCCCGAGCCAGTCGGAGCGGACGGCCTTCCTGGCCGCGCTGGCGGCCCTAGCCGCCGACGCCTCGGTCCTGGTGGTGCTGGCTCTGCGGGCGGACTTCTACGGTCAGGCTCTGGTCTTCCCGGAGCTGGCGGCGGCGCTGCGGGACCATCAGGTGCAGGCAGTGGCGATGAGGCCGGAGGAACTGCGCGCGGCGATCGAGCGGCCGGCCGAGCTGGCCGGGCTGACGCTCGATGAGGGCCTGGCTGACCTGCTGCTGCACGAACTGGGCGCCACCCGGCTCACCGGCCCGGAGCCCGGCACGCTCCCGATGCTGTCCCACACCTTGTGGGCCATCTGGCGGCAGCGCCACGGCGCCCGGCTGACCGTGGCCGGTCTGCGGGCCACCGGCGGGATCACCCAGGCGATCGCCAACACCGCCGACGACACCTACGACCAGCTGGACGAGGCGGGCCGCAGCGCCCTCCGCCGGATGCTGCCACGCCTGGTCCGGGTCGACGACCGGACCGTGGACACCGCCCAACGGGTCGACCGCGTCGGCCTAGTGCACGGGCTGCCCGACCCCGAGGCGGCGGAGCGGGCCCTGCATCGGTTCGCCGAGGCCCGGCTGCTCGTCCTGGACGAGCAGACCGTCGCGCTGAGTCATGACGCCCTGTTGCGCGGCTGGCTGCGTCTGCGCGCGTGGGTGGATGCGGACCGCGACTGGCTGCGTACCCGTCAGCGGCTCACCGCGGACGCCGAGACCTGGTCGGAGGCCGGACAGGACTCTTCACTGCTGTACCGCGGCACCCGGCTGGCGGCCGCCCGCGAGGGGGCTGCCGAGGCCGGCCGGGCGGAGGAACTTCCGCCACGGCTGACGGAGTTCCTCGACCGCTCGAAGCAGTACGAGCGGCGCCGGGTCCGGCGCCGGAGGGCGGCGATCGCGTCCCTGGTGGTGCTGACCATGCTGTCGGTGACCGGCGGTGGTCTGGCAGTCGCCTTCCAGCAGGAATCCCGCGCCCAGCAGCAGCACGCGGTGGCCCAGCTGGTCGCGGCCGAAGCCGCCGCTCTGCGTAACGGCCAGCCCGGCCTGGCCAAGCAGCTTGCTGTGACGGCGTACCGGCTCGACCCGCAGGCAAACAAGGCCGCGCTGTTCGCCGCACTGAGTACGGACGGTGTCTTCGACGGCCAGGACCAGGTGACGGACCTGGCCCAGAGCACGGACGGGCGCCGCCTGGCCATCTCGACCGGGAACTCGGTCGCGCTGTGGAGCACGGCAGGCGTCAGCGAAGGCCGTATCCAGCTGCCGGGCGTCGGCCCGGTCGTCCTGAGCCCGGACGGACGGCTGGTCGCCGCAGCCGCCGGTCAGCAGGGAAAGCGGGCTGTGCACCTGTGGGACATCGGTGATCCCGCCCACCCCAAGGAACTCGCAATACCCCTGGCGGCCGATCAGTCCGGCGTCACCGCACTGGCCTTCAGCCCGGACGGACACCTGCTCGCCGCCGGTACGAACCGCGGCACGATCCGGCTCCTGGACCTGTCCGCGCCCGCCGTGCCGAAGCCCCTCCCGACGCTGACCGGTCACACCGGGGTCGTCGACTCGCTGACCTTCACGCCGTCCGGCCGCACCCTGGCCAGTGCCGGCGCCGACAGGTCGGTGCACCTGTGGGATCTCGCCGTGCCCGCCCGGCCGGTCGCCCTGCCGAAACTGGACGGCGGCCCGCTCGCCGACGATCTCCAGGAGAAGCCGCTGCACCGGCTGGCGTTCAGCCCGGACGGGCACCTGTTGGTCGGACCTGGGGACGACGACGGCAACGCGCTCCGGCTCTGGGACGTGCGGAACCCGGCCCAGCCGCACCTGGCCAAGACCGCGGACCGCGCCGCCGCGCCGGACTGCCGAACACGCCTGATCTCGGCCGCGTTCAGCCCGGGCGGGCACCTGCTCGCCACCGTCTGCGAGCACTCCGCGGTCCTGTGGCAGGTGAGCACCGATCCGCTCGACGTCGTCGACATCAACATGGTGGAGGAGCCCCCGATCGGCGTCACCACCAACACCGGCGCCGCCCTGTTCGTACCCGCGGGCAACCCGCTCCTGGCCAAGCCCGTGACCGGCCTGCTGCTCACCGCCACCGGACGGGGGGTCCACCTCACCGATGTGACCAACCCCTTCCAGTCCGGCGCAGCGGCCAGCCTGGGCCAGGCGCCGAGCGGGTTCGTCGTTCCCGTGGCGTTCAGTTCCGGCCCGCGGCGGCTGCTCGCCTGGGAAGGCGCGAGCGACGGGGCGCTCTGGGATCTGAGCGGCGACCCGCCGCACCACCGGCTAGCCGCCCTGCCCGGCAGCGGCCAACCGGGCGCGGCCGGCGTCGCCTTCAGCCCCGACGGCCGCATCCTGGCCACCGGCGAACTGGACCAGAACGACAAACCCGTGGTCCGCCTGCGCAGCAGCGAGCAGCCGGACGCCGCCGTGCTGTCCACGATCGACGACCTCGACAACTCCGCCGGTGCCCTCGCCTTCGCTTCCGACGGCCGTACCCTGGCGGTGTCCGACACCAATGACAACCTGGACGGCCGGGTCACCCCGACGGTGAAGCTGTACGACCTGGCGGACCGCACGCATCCCCAACGGATCGCCGTACTGCCGGGGGAGGCTTGGCGCCTGGCCTTCTCCCCCGACCACCACCTGCTGGCCGGGGGCAGCGCGGACTCGCTGCTGCTCTGGGACACCACCGACCTCCGGCACCCGGTCACCCTGCCGCCGAAGCCCCTCACCGCCGGTGCGGGCGTGTCCGAGCCGGCCTTCAGCCCGGACGGCCGCCTGCTGGCGGTGTCCGACTCCACGGGCGCGACCAGGCTGTGGGAGGTCAACGGTGGCCGGCTGAGCGACGCGGACCCGGTGGTCGTGCAGGCGCCCGGGACCGGCCCCGGGATCTCCTTCAGCCCGGACGGCCGTACCCTCGCCATGACGGGCACGGGAGACAGCTTCGCCGCCGTCGGACCGAGGGACCCACACATCGAGCTCTGGGATGTCAGCAACTGGCGGGTCCCAACGCTCCAGGCCGTGGTGGCCACGGGCCCGACGAGCGTGATCCGGCATTCCGAGATCGCGGTGAGTCCCGACGGGAAGCTCATCGCGACAGTCGGCGCGACCGTGGACATCTGGGGCACGGACCAGCCCGGCACCCTTGAGGTCATCTGCCAGTCCGTGGGCGACACCATCACGAAGGAACAGTGGCAGCGGTATGTCCCCGGCGGAACGCCGTACCGGAAGCCCTGCCCCTGACTCACCCGGCGGCCAGCGCCGCCAGTGGCGTGCCCGGCAACAGCTGCGAGCCGGAGGGCAGTTCGGCGCCGCAGGACAGCTCTGCGGCAGACGTCTCTGACAGTCCCTTACGTACGGTGACCGCGACAGGTGCCCGGCGGCTCCGCTCGCGCAAGAAGCACCGACACGACGAGTGCGCATCAGGCCCGGATTTCCAGTCGCTGCAGCAACCGATGCGCATCGAGTCGTGGACCCTACAAAACTCGCGTTCCTCGCCGGTGCCCGCGCGCCCCGCTTCGGCCCCAGGCTCGCCCCCAACGACCACCGTCGCAGGTGAGCGCGCCGACCGCGTCCCAGCCGGCGGCCCTGCAACGACGCGGTCGACCGCTGAACCGGGCTCTCTGAGTCTCTCCCCTCAGCCTCGTGGGTGTGTCGGAGGCAGTCGCTACGGTACGTCCCCGTGGGCGCTGATGATCTTGACTACCGGACCCGGACGCAGTCCGGATGTATCCCCCCGCACCTGGTCTCCTGGCTTCTCGAACTCGGCCACGCCCGGGAGGTGGAGTTCTGAGCCGGCCACGGGGAGTGGTTCTGCGCACTGGAACAGGCTCGGCTGCTCGCCGGGCAGAACCGACGGCGGGAGGCGCTGGAGGTGCTCGCCCCCTACGTTGCCACGGGATGGTGGACGGCCGCCGAGACCGCGGCGGAGCTGCTGGAGGAGGGCGGCCGGATTGACGAGGCGATCACGCTGACCCGACCCCACGCGCAGGGCGGGGACCGGCTGGCGCTGAAGTACTTCGCACGACGGCTCGCCCGGCACGGCCAGGGCAACGAGGCGTTCACCCTGCTGCGCCCGCACGTTGAGGACTGGCTCCTTGCCGAGGCGCTGGTCGACGTCGCCGAGGGAACGGGCCGGGACGAGGAGGCCGCCGCACTACTGATCCCCCGCATCGAAACCGACCCCAGTTGTGGCGACCCGTCGTGCCGGCGCCACGCTGTCGAGCCGTACAACGCCGTCAATCTGCTCGCCAAGATCCGTGAACGCCAGGGCCGCCTCGACGAGGCGATCACCCTGCTGCGCACCCCAAAGGCTGTGGCGGTCAATGGCCGTGACCCGCTGGCCCATCTGCTGACCCGGCACGACCGGATCGAGGAACTGCGCGCCTACGCGGCGGCCGAGCCGCTCGGGTACGCCGCGCAGCGTCTCGCGGAGCTGCTGGAGGAGCGTGGTGACGTCGAGGGTGCGATCGCCGTGTACCGGCAGGCGAGTAAGTCGTCCGCCCGCCGCGGCAACATGGCGGTGCAGCTCGCACGGCTCCTGGCACGGCACGGCCGGGCCGACGAGGCGATCGAGGTGATGCGCGCCGCGGCCGAGGGTGGCGCCGAGGACTGGATCGTCGACACGCTGTGCTCCCTGTACGCCGACCAGGGCCGCCCCGAAGACGGAGTGGCCTACCTCGACGCCCTCAAAGCGCGCCGCAGCCAGGAGGAATGGGAGCTCTTCTGGATACGGCTCCCGCTGATGACCGCCTGCGGCCGGACCGAGGAGGCCATCGAACAGGCACGAGAACACCCCGAAGGCAACGCCAGCTACGCGGCCCGGGACACAAGCTCCTGGCCCACGCCCGGCGCACCGAAGAGGCCGTCGCCGTCCTCGAAGAACACTCCCCCGTCGACAGCCACGCCCTGGCCGGACACCTCATCAACCTCGGCCGCGTCAACGACGCCATCGCCGCTCTCCAGCGGCACAAGCCCCAGCCACCCGCCCCCTGGAACGGCTCCTGGGCCGACGAACCTCCCTTCTAACAGCTCAGCTACGCGAGGCCTGCGCCGGGCCCATGTCCCGTCTCCTCAGCAAGGTCGACCGCGTCGCTTCGGCAAGGAGCTCAAGCGCCGTGAGATCGCCAAAGCTGTGATGTCGTCGTTCCTGGGCCCGTGCCAATCGTCCCCGGCCTGTGCCGCGACGCCCGCACCCGTGGCCGGCGCCCG
Organism: Kitasatospora sp. NPDC004669; assembly: GCF_040609455.1. NCBI lineage: Bacteria > Bacillati > Actinomycetota > Actinomycetes > Kitasatosporales > Streptomycetaceae > Kitasatospora > Kitasatospora sp. NPDC004669. The sequence goes on along the minus strand of NZ_JBEXKB010000116.1, from coordinate 6,979 downwards.
CCGGTGCTGGGGCGTCGGTCTCGGCTCGGGGGCTCCGGGGAGTTCACTGCGACCAGTGGGCGTCGTCGACGTCCGGCTGCACGGTAGAGGTGGGCCGGGCGGAGTCGGGGGCGTACGCGACGCCGTCGCCGCGGATGGAGAGAGTGAAGGTGATGGTCTGGTCGGGTCCCGGTACGAGGCTGACGTAGACACTGACTCCCTCGGAGGATTCGGCGCTGAAGTTGTAGTCCGGGCCCTTCTCCGGCTCGCTGGGGGTCCACATCGGCTTGACCTGCTTGTAGCCGCGCTCCTGCCATGCGGTCTCGATGCCGTTCTTCAGCTCCGCACGATGCGAGGCGCTGATCTTGGTGCGGGCGGTGAGCTGGCGGTCGACAAAAGCAAGCCTGCTGGGCTCGCCGTCCGGACGCCGCTCGTGCTGCCGGACCGTGAAGCCCGTGTCGCTCAGTACCAAGGCGGGACTCAGGCCGCGCACCGTGTCCTGGATCGCCTGCTCGCTGCGCTCACGGAACTCCTCCGCGGTGAGGCGAACGCGCTCGGGGCCAGGAGCGGACGGGTGTGATTCGTCGTAGGCGATCCACCACCACACGCCCACGTTGAACACGAGCACAGCCCCGACCAGGCCGACGAGACCCACCACGGCCCCCAGACAACCCTTCGCCAACCCCTTGTCGAACACCCCGGCCCCCTCCGTCCTACTCCGTCCCACCACCATAGGAGCGAGGCCGGACAAGCGCCTGAGTACCCGTACTCAAGCGCAGGCCACAGGCCCGCGCCGTCCCGGATGAGGTGGGTGTACCGCGCGCAGTGAACGACCCGCGAAGTTCGGGACGCAGCCGCGAGTTCCTCGCGGAGAACGAGAAGCGGCGGTCTCTTCGAAAGCGTCGAAGACGACGAGGCACTGCAGCGCGCCTGCCTGGCCGTCATCAACCAGCTGGTCTGAACGGACGAGTTGGCCGCCTGACCCTTTCACTCCGTTTTCGCCTGGCCGACCAGGCGAAAACGGAGAAGGGCAGGACGCGGGGGCAGGTACGGGGCCAGGGTGGTGGCCATGATGAACGAGAGTCCTGGACGAGGCATCAGAGGAGAACGCTGCTGCCCTGTTCGATGATCTGGTGCCCATCTGGCGGCGAGCCGCCGACACCGACCAGGGCCTCATCGGCGCCCAGGCCATCCCCTGCTGATCGGCCGCGCTACCGGGCCGTCGGCGGGGTTGAACCGCCTGGGGGCTTGCTCAGCAGGTGCTGTCGCCGCTCTGTGAAAACGGCTCTGGCTGCAGTTCCGTGAATGATCTTCGCGGACCTGTGGAGGTTTCCGACTCTCCGCCACTGGTTACTGTCGACCCACAGCCGCAGGCACTGCCCATTCCGATGCTGCCGAAACGACCGGTCGGCCCTGCAGGGAGTCCAAGCCAGCTCGACAGATCTTGATGATTTTGTCGAGGCGAAGCCGGAACTCGGCGGCACACTCGTCCGCTTCCCGTCGACGGCCAGCGCGACGCAGACCCTGGACGTGCTCGATCATCTGAGTCGTAGCCGAAGTGATCAGATTGTCCGCCACCTCAAGCATGTACAGCGGGCTCCCGGTAGCTTCCACGATCCCCGTGGCGACCCGAGCGACCGCAAGCAGCCGATCGACGCTTAGGTTAGCCTGCCGAGCGAACGCGATGGTCTCCGTGTAGCCTCCTTGCGGCAACTGATTCTGCCTGAGGGTCTCGCGTGCGCCGCACGCCCGTAGGAACGCCAGGATGGCCTGTTCCGCGACGAAGGCTTGCCGACCGTCGTCGAAAGGAATCTCGGCCGTAGTGCGCCACCCATGTCGAGCATGCCGTCGAATCCGGCTGGTGCGACTTGCCCGGCTTGTTACACCTACCTTCAGGGCATCCAGCTCGCCGCACTCTGCGATGTACAGCACAGCGCCAGCTTCGACCAGCGAATGGAAGTTCCGGCCTTGGCCGGTGCCAGTATCTGCCGTCGTGGTATGCATGCCGTGATAGTGCCGGATGACACCGACAGCCTGGCGGCTCCCGATACCAGTGATAAGGATCCACGAAAGAACAGCTCTGATCGGAGCTCCCTGAATGGCCAGGTCATCGGCATGCATGCAGGTTCGGGAGCCCCGCCCGGGTCATGCCCCCATTCGTGGTGTAGCCGATCAATCGGCGGGCGTGTTGGTGGTGTTGGGTAGCGCGGGGGCGCTTTCGGGGAGCTTGGTGGGGTAGAGCTGGTCCATGCTGCCCTCAGGCAGGTAGCGGCGGGGGAAGGCGATCCACTCGTCGTGGAGCTCGAAGGGCACGGCGGTGACCAGTCGCAGGAGGGCGTCGTCGTTGGGGAAGACCTGGACGACGACGGTGCGGCGCTTGACCTCGCGGTTGATCCGCTCCAGCGGGTTCGTCGATTGGATCTTGATCACAACCTCACACGGACCCAAGCTCCTGGGCCCACGGGCCGTCCGACCGGACGGCCCGGGAGGCCCGGGCGTAGCGGTGGTTGAGCAGGCGATCGACCTGGGGCGGAGCGGGGCTAACGGGGGCTGAGCAGGCAGAACTCGTTGCCCTCCGGGTCGGTCAGGATCCGCCACGAGATGGCGGACTGGTCGATGCCCGGGTCGGAGGCGCCCAGAGCGCGCAGCCTGGCCTCCTCGGCTGCTGGGTCGTCACCGCGGTAGGGGCTGATGTCCAGGTGGACGCGGTTCCACCCGCTCTTGGTGTCGGGGGTGCGGACGAACTCCAGGTAGGGGCCGACGCCGTGGGCGGAACGCATGGTCGCGTGGTCGTCGGCGGCCTCGTGCACCGTCCAGTCCATTGCCTCGCCCCAGAACCGGGCCATCGCCCGCGGGTCGGTGCAGTCGACCACCACTGCGGCGATCGGCCCGGTGTCCCGGTAGATCTCCCGGGGCTCCAGGACGCAGAACTCGTTGCCCTCCGGGTCGGCCATGACCGTCCAGGGGACATCGCCGTGCCCCACGTCGGCGATTGTCGCGCCGAGGTCCTTCAGGCGTGCGACCAGCTCCGCCTGATGGGCCGTCGAGGTGGTGGCCAGGTCGAGGTGCACCCGGTTCTTTACCGTCTTGGGTTCTGGGCGGGCGATGAGGTCGATGCAGACGGCCGCGGGGTCGGGGTAGGCGAAGCCGACCGGTTCGAGGTTGGTCACGCCGGGGCCCTCGCTGTCGATACCCCAACCGAGTGCCTCCGCCCAGAACCGGCCGAGCGCGGCGTCGTCCTGGGCCTTCATGTTGATCTGCACGAGTCGTGTTGCCATGCCGCAGATCCTAGATCCGGAGCCGGCCGGTTTCAGCGGAGTTCCAGGGCGTCGAGCCACCGCTCCGCGCACTGTTGCCGCCGGCTCGGTCGCCCCTTTCGTGGTGTAGCCGATCAGTTGGTGGGCTCGTTGGTGGTGTTGGGTAGTGCGGGGGCGCTTTCGTGGAGCTCGGTGGGGTAGATCCGGTCCATGCTGCCCTCGGGTAGGTAGCGGCGGGGGAAGGCGATCCATTCGTCGTGCAGTTCGAAGAGCACGGCGGTGACCAGCCGCAGGAGCGCGTCGTCGTTCGGGAAGACCTGAACGACGTCAGTGCGGCGTTTGACCTCGCGGTTGATCCGCTCCAGAGGGTTCGTCGATTGGATCTTCTTCCAATGTCGTTCCGGGAAGACCGCGAAGGCGGTCAGGTCGTCCTTCGTCTCCAGCAGCATCGCCTTGACCTTCGGGAACTGCGTGCCGAGCATGTCGGCGACGATGTCGAGCTGGGTGCGGACCGCATCGGCGGTGGGCTGGGCGAAGATCGTGCGGATCGTCGCGGCGACCATCTCCGCGGCCTCCTTGTTGATCACGCCGAAGACGTTGCGCAGGAAGTGAACGCGACAGCGCTGGTAGGCGGCCCCGAGCATGACCTTCCGGATGGCCTTGACCAGGCCCGAGTGGTGGTCGCCGATCACGAGCCGGACCCCGGCAAGGCCGCGTTCGCGCAGGTGGCGCAGGAACTGGGTCCAGAACACTTCGGTCTCGCTGTCGCCGACCATCACCCCCAGGACCTCGCGGCCGCCGTCCTCGGTGATCCCGGTGGCGATGACCACTGCTCGGGAGACGATCTGGTGCTCGACCCTGGCCTTGCAGTAGGTCGCGTCGAGGTAGATGTACGGGAAGCGGACGTGGTCCAGGGGGCGGCTGCGGAACGCGGTCAGTTGGCCGTCCAGGTCCTGGCAGATCCGGGAGACCTCGCTCTTGGAGATGCCGGTGTCCGCGCCGAGGGCCTTGACCAGGTCGTCGACCGATCGTGTGGACACGCCGTGGACGTAGGCCTCCATGATGACCGCGTACAGGGCCTGGTCGATGCGGCGCCGTCGCTCCAGCAGGCTCGGGAAGAAGCTCCCCGAGCGCAGTTTGGGGATGGCCAGGTCCAGGTCGCCGGCCTGGGTGGTCAGCGTCTTGTCCCGGTGGCCGTTGCGAAACGCGGTGCGCGTCTCGGTGTGCTCGTTCCATTCCGCGCCGATCCGGGCCGTGGCCTCGGCCTCGATCAGCTCCTGCAGCATCCGCTCGGCCACCCCACGGACGAGTTCGAGCCCGTCCGCCGAACGTAGTGACTCCAGCAGGCGTAGTAGGTCATGCTGGGACAGGGCCACCGTGCATCTCCCTCGTTGAACTGGCAGTTCATTACGGAGAGTTGCACGATGGCTGACTCATGCTCAGGAAGCGTGAGTCCTTCGCGGGTGTGCGCCCCGGGAGCGAGCCCGCGCACACCTCAACCTTGATCGGCTACACCATCCCGCGGGACGTCATCCGGCCGGGTCCCGGGGAAGCAGGGGGGTGTTCCGCGGGGCCCGGCCGGTGGGAGGCCAGCAGCGCCGAGCCGCGGCGCGGCTGCTCTGCCCGGCGGCCCGGTGGTGCTGTGGTGGGGCCGCCGTGGCGGGAATGCTAGACCCGCACATCGGCGGTGAACAGGGCTTTGACCTGCAATTTTCCGGCCGCGAACATGCCACCTGGACAGCGGCGCCGCGCGGCATCGCTCGTGGCCGGCCTGCGCCGGCCCCTCCAGCACAGGGCGCTCGCTCCCCGCTCAGGAGGTCGCGCAGCACGGGGATCTGCAGGGACGGCCAGCCGCACTCGCGCATGGTGGAAGTGGTCGCTCATTTGTGTTCCTCTAAATTTCGTCGCTGAATTCACCGAAGTGCTCAAAAGAAAAAGTCCCGGCCGCCTTTTCGGCGGCCGGGACTGGCCTTATTTCGTGTGACTGAGCGCTTCAGTTGGCGAGTTGAGCACCTCGTTCGGAAGCCATGGCTGGGAGTGGCAGCCAACTGGCGGGGACGTCGCGCATGACCAGAGCGCAGTCCAGGGTCGCACTCCCCGGCGGGAAACGGTCCGGGTCGTCGAAGAAGGACGACGCGGCGGAGCGAACCCGGCCGGCCTCCACGTGCCAGGCATTGGTCCGCAGTTCCATGCCGTCCAGGTGACGGCCGGAGCTGGTGGCCGAGAAGCCCTTTGTCCCGCCTCGGAAGAATCGGGAAGCCTCGGCAAGATCGGCGAAGAGCTCGCTTCCTCGCAGTTCGTCGGACAGCTCGACGGTGACATCCACTCGGGTGTCACCATCCCGTGTCGCCAGCGCGACGCGCATCTGACCGGACGTCTCGTGGACCTCGAAGTCGGCGCGGCCGTGTTCGCCGGGGAAGAGGCGGCCCCCAGCCCAGGCGTTGAGCCGCGAGGCGGTGTCGCGCCGTGGGATGTAAACCCCGGTCTCGACGCCGTCCGGTCCGTCCCATTCGACGGCGATCCGATGTGCCGCGTTCTCGCTCCGCAGTCCGAACGCCTTGGGCGCCCAGGCGGGCCGGACACTTCCCAGACGCAGCAGGCAGATGCCCGCGACCGCATAGCCGTGTACCAACTGCGGGCGCAGCGGCCCCGGAAGCAGGCGGGCCGCGGCATCCGGGGCGACCCGGTAGTTCACCAACAGCCGTCGCTCGACGACAGTGGACAGTTGCGGTTGCCTCATGATCCCTCGTTCTGCGCCCTGGGGCGCCATTTGGTGTGGCGAAGCACGATCTGTTCGGGGCAGACAGCGCTGAGGAACCGACCGATGCAGGCGGCCAGGCGATCCTCGGCCAGCGCGTAGAGGATTCGGTTCCCCTCCCGTCGCTCGGTGACCAGTCCGGCTCCCTTGAGCACGCCGAGATGTCGTGAGATGGAGGGCGCGCTGATCGCGAACCTGGCTGCGATCTCGCCTGCCGCGAGCTCGCCACCTCTGAGGTCCTCGAGGATCTGGCGCCTCGTCGGATCGGCGAGAGCACGGAAAGCTCCCGCCTCGTCCTGAGCTTCTGTCATACCGAGTATTTAACAACTTAGCTAAATGTCTAACAAGTGACTCTCGGCCTCCGTCGGCAGTCGCGGCTGACCACTTCGGCTCAACCCGCCGACTCGACCGCTCACCCGCCAGCTGAAGCGCTCAGTCACATTTCGGCGACACAGGGCCGCCAGCGGGGTGGTTCTACAGCTCGACGTCCATCCAGGCGACGTCGTTCAGCTCGACGTCGAGGCCGCGGGCGCGGCGTCCGCCGTCCTTGAAGTACTCGTCCCGCAGGGCCTCGGCGAGGATCGCTTCCTGCCGGGCCTGGCCGGCTCCGGCGTCACGGGCCGCGTACAGCCGCCGCGCCACGTCGCCGGGCATCTTCTGGGTGATCATCCGGGGGCGGGGGTCGTCGGTGGAGCTACCGGCCGCACTGAACCCGAAGGTCGCCTGCATGTGGAGCATGAAGCCGCGCTGCTCGGCCTGGCGACGCACCCGCCGCCTCACCCGCGGCTGCCAGGCCGAACGGACCGCCCGCTCGACCTTCGCCGCGTTGGCCTTCGTCATGGGGATGTCGCCGGCCAGCTCGCCCTCGGCGAGGGCGGTCAGGGCGTGGACCCAGCGCTGCGCGGTGCGCACCGAGACGCCGGCGGCCTGGGCGAGCTTGGCGGTGTCCTCTTTGGCGACCTTCTCCCACAGGAACTTGACCCGG
>NZ_JBEXKB010000115.1:0-17852 GCF_040609455.1 Kitasatospora sp. NPDC004669 | reverse complement strand
CCGATGTCGCTCACCGAGTTCATCGGCCGCAGTCGCGACCCGGAGCGGAGTCTGGAGGGCCGCAAGGTCCGTCTCACCGGCTTCGTCTCCCCCGGCGCCCAGCCCGGCGAGTGGTACGTCAACCGGCTGGTCGTCAGCTGCTGCGCCGCGGACGCCCGCCGCCTGCGCGTCCTGGTGCACGCCGACGATCCGGCCCCCGCCACCGACAGCTGGGTGGACCTCACCGGCACCTGGAAGCCCACTCCGGACGCCACCGCCGCGCCGCGCATCGACGTCTCCGAACAGCACGCCGTCCCCCAGCCACGCGCCCCGTACCGGGACACACCCCCGTCGGACCGGTAGCGGCTTACGCGGGGCAGGCGTCGGAGTGGGCCTCCCCGGCCGGGAAGGGATCCTCGCCCGACTCGACCGCTGCCCGCCACTGGCACCTGCCGCCGACGGAGGCCGGCCTCCCGGAAAGTCCTCCTGACTCCGTGAAACGGTCGAGGGGTCGCGGCCCCCCACGGGCTGCGACCCCTCGATGCGTGCGCCCGCGCCTCACAGCGCGATCAGGCCCCGTTCGTAGGCCTTCACCAGGTTCCGCGGCACGAGATGCTCGCGGCCGTCGACGGTGATCGGCACGAGCTGCGGGGCGGCGGCCTTCCACTGCGAACGGCGGTGCCGGGTGTTGCTTCGGGAGGTCTTGCGCTTCGGAACGGCCATGTCTGAGTTCCCGTGGACGAGTTGGGGTTCAGCGGGTGGTGGAGGCGTACGGCAGGAGGGCCATCTCGCGGGCGTTCTTGATCGCCCGGGCCATCGCGCGCTGCTGCTGGACGGTCAGCCGGGCGACCCGACGGCTGCGTATCTTGCCGCGGTCGGAGATGAACTTCCGCAGGAGATTGGTGTCCTTGTAGTCGATGTACGTGATACCCGCTTCGATCAGCGGGTTCGGGCGCGGACGGGCGGACGGTCCGCTGGCGTGGCGTCTGGCCATCGTCTCGGGTGCTCCCTCTTCCGGTCGGTCGGTTGGTCAGGAAACGGGTTCGAGCAGGTCCTCGAAGGCGTCGGGAAAGGCCTTCCAGCCCTGCTCCCCCGCCATCAGTTCGGCGTCGGTGAGCAGGCAGGAATCGAGCAGTTCGACGATCCCGTGGGTGTCCAGCCCCTCGGCGATGAAGACCAGTTGCTGGACACGGTCGCCGTGGGCGGGGTGCCAGTCGAGGGCGACGGCGGCCCGGCGGGAAGGCGGGTAGAGGTCCCAGGCGGCGTCGGGCAGCGAGACCAGCCAGGGTCCGCACTCCTCGACCGCGAGGCTGGCCCCGGCGGCGTCCCAGGCGAGCATCAGTTCCGGACGGTTGGCCAGCCAGAACCTGCCGCGGCTGCGCTGGGCAGCCGGAACGAGCAGCTCCAGAGCGTCGTGCAACCGCCCCGGGTGCAGCGGACGGCGCCGCTCCCACACCAGGGTGGCCACGCCCCCCTCGTCGCGCTCCTGCGGCAGCAGCGCCAGCGCCGGATTGACCCGGTCGCGAGCCGCCGGGACGTCGAAGCCGCCCAGGGCCGCGCGCAGCAGTTCGCCGGTGCCGAGCAGCACCCGCCGTGCGTTCGGGTGCAGCTGACGCAGCATCGACAGCCCGGCCTCGCCACCGCGGGCCACGGCGATGGTGGTGGCGTACTCGATCTGGTGGGCGAGCGCCTCGGCGTGGGTGCGGGTGTCGCCCGGGGCGGTGTGCTCGCCGTGCTCGGCCAGGTCGTCGGGCACCGACAGCTCCCCGAGCAGCCGGTCCGGGTCGACGGCGGCGACCACCCCGGCGAGCTCGATCACCTCGTCCATCGGGCGGCCGTCCACCTCGCCGCCGGCGATCACCTCGACCACCGGGTGCGGGTCGCTGCCGCCCCACAGCTCGACGATCGCCAGGCCGTGCTGCCCGGCCTCGGCGATGCCGACCAGCTCGGGCAGCAGGTCCTCGCGCAGCGCGCAGCAGGGGCAGTCGTTGGTGAGCGGCACTTCGGAGGTGTCGTACACGCCGCCGGTGTCGCGCAGTTCGCGGTGGACGGCGCTCCGCCCGGCGTCGCGCAGGTCGTGGTGGAGCACCACGCCGTTGACCGCGCCGTCCAGCAACTCCTGGACGGCGCGGCGGCGTTCGGCCCGGTGCAGGCCGGTGACCACGACGACGGGGAGCCTGAGGTGTTCGGGCACCGGGCTCACCAGCTCGACTTGCGCACACCCGGGAGCTGCCCGGCGTGGGCCATGGTGCGCAGGTTGATCCGGGAGAGGCCGAAGGCGCGCTGGTACCCGCGGGGGCGGCCGTCGACGGCGTCGCGGTTGCGGATCCGGGTGGCGCTGGCGTCCCGGGGCTGGCGGGCGAGTTCGGCCTGGGCGGCGGCGCGCTCGGCGGGGGTGGTGCCGGGGTGGGCGATGCGCCGCTTGAGTTCGGCGCGGCGCGCGGCGTAGCGGGCGACGACGGCGCGCCGCTGCTCGTTCTTGGCGATCTTGCTCTGCTTGGCCATCAGACCTTCTCCCCTCGGGCGCGGATGCGGGCGACGGCGGCCTCGACGCCGATCGTGTCGATGGTGCGAATGCCCTTGGCGCTGAGCGTGAGCCGGACGTACCGGCCCTCGCTGGGCAGCCAGTAGCGCTTGCGCTGGATGTTGGGGTCGAAGCGGCGGGGGGTGCGGCGGTGCGAGTGGGAGATCGCGTTGCCGAAGCCCGGCCTGCGGCCGGTCAGTTGGCAGTGGGCGGACATCTGTGCTCCGTCCTGACGTGGATCGGTACGGTCGATACGACCACCCTACATGAAAATGGATTTCATTTTGCTACAGTGACGACCCGCCGCCGCCACACCGAAGGAGAACGCCATGGCCCGCAACGAACTGCGCCCGATCATCAAGCTCCGCTCCACCGCCGGCACCGGCTACACCTACGTGACCCGCAAGAACCGCCGCAACGACCCCGACCGCCTCGTCCTGCGCAAGTACGACCCGGCCGCCAAGCGGCACGTCGACTTCCGCGAAGAGCGCTGACCGACTCACTCCGGCGCATAGGAGCCCGCCATGAAGCCCGGAATCCACCCCGAGTACCGCCCCGTTGTCTTCCGCGACAAGGCCGGCGGCCTCACCTTCCTCACCCGCTCCACCCTCACCAGCGATCAGAGCATCGAATGGGAGGACGGTCGCACTCGTGTGCTGGGTGGGGCGGGTTGGGCCAGTCAGTCGCGCTCCGGCGGTGCCACAGTGGTTGTCGCCGGAGCGATGGCGCACCTGCGGGCCCTGATGACAGGGCACTACACCTCAGCACCGCTGAGCACACGAAGAGGGAATGTTCGATGATTCTCGTCACTGGAGCAACAGGCAACGTCGGCGGCCTCGTCGCGCGGCAGCTGCACGAACACGGCCACAGCGTCCGGGCACTGGTGCGCGACCCCTCCCGGGCGGCCGGCCTCCCGGCGGGGATCGAGCTCGCCGTCGGCGATCTCGACGACCCGGCCGGCGTGTCCAAGGCGGTTCAGGGCGTCGAGGCCATCTTCCTGATGCAGGTCGGGGGCGGGACCGAGCAGACCAGGACGGTGATCGATGCCGCACGAAACGCGGCGGTGCCGAAGGTCGTCCTGCTCTCCTCCGTGGGCGCGCGCCTGCTGCCGCTGGAGGAGAACCCCATGGGAGCCGACGTCGCGGCTCGCGAGCAGGTCCTGCGCGAGTCCGGCCTCGGTGTGACCTACCTGCGGCCCAACACCTTCGCCTCCAACGCCCTCTGGTGGCGGGACTCCATCCGTGCGGGCAAGGTCGTCGACCCGACCGGTGACGGCCGGCGTGGTGTGATCGACCCGGAAGACATCGCACGAGTCGCCGTGGTCACCCTCATCCAGGACGGTCACGTGGGGAAGGGGTACTTCCTCACCGGTCCGGAGGGCCTGACCTCGCGCGAGCAGGTCGAGATCATCGCCGAGGCGACCGGGCGTTCGATCGACTTCGAGGACGTCACTCCCCACGAGTTCGCCCAGGCTGCCATTCAGCGAGGAACTCCGCCCGAGGAGGCGCACCTCATCGAACGCCTGCACGAGTTTCTCCGCGCCGGTCGCGCCGGATTCGTCACCGACGACGTCGAGAACATCACCGGAACAGCCCCCAGGACCTTCCGCGACTGGTGCGAACGCCACGTCGACGCCTTCCACTGAGCCCGGCATCCCGGTGGAGCGCGGCGCTCGTCGCGCTCCACCAGGCCCCGTTGCGGCATCAGAGTGCCGAGGCCCTGCTCGACGCTCCACCGGATCGGCTGGGGTGCGAAGCCGACGAAGCGCGCGGTGCCGGGTGGCGGACGGGCGAAGCCGCCATCCGTGCCGCGCCGCGCCGCGCCTGTCCTCGTTGCGACGCGCCCGGAATCGACCTGGATTTCCCGAATTTGACAGATTGCCGCTTCTATGCTGCCCGGTGACCGCCGATGGTGCCGCCTGGCGCCGTGTCGCCCCTCCGCTCCGAAGTGGAGGGCAGCGGGTTTCGCTACGAGGAGAGGTGCCTCCACCATGACCGATGACGCTCGCAGAAGCGTTGATCCCTGCAGGGACACGGCACCCAGGCGCAGATCATGGCTCCTTGCCCCTCCACTGACGCTCCCTCACAGGGCCGCCTCGCCGCCGGTGTCGGCCTCGGCCGGCCCGGCGGCGTCCCGGCGACGACGGGGCGCGTGGCGCGTTGGGGTGGGCGCGGCGGTGTGCGCGCTGCTGGCCGGCGCGGGGGTGACGCCGGCTGTCGCCGCACCGGTGGCCGCCCCCCGCGTCGGTGGCGTGCGGGCAGCAGTGAGCCACACCTTCGAATTCGCCGACCGCCCGGAGACCTACCCCGTCCCGGCCGGGGCACTGGCGAGAATCACCGCGGACGGCGCCGGCGGCGGCGACCCGCATATCTGTTCGATCTTCTTCGGTCAGCCCGGGGGAACCGGGGGGCGGGTGGTCACCACGCTGGTCACCAAGGCAGCGACCACCTACACCGTGAACGTCGGGGGCGCCGGCGGCCAGGGCTGCGGCAGCACTGCCGCAGGCGGGTACAACGGCGGCGGGTCGGGCGGAACCAGCGTGCCTGGCCGTGGTCACAGTGGTGGGGGCGGAGGTGGGGCATCCAGCGTCAGCGCGAACGGCGCGATGCTGGCCGTCGCGGGCGGTGGCGGCGGTGCCGGCGACGGCTCGGGATTCGCGTCCGGGGGACGCGGCGGTGGCGGGGGGCTGAACGCAGGCGATGGCGACCAAGGCCATACCTTCTCCCTCTTCCTCACCAACCCGGGGGGAGGCGGAAAGGGCGGCAGTACCCCCGCCCAGTCCCCCGGCACGGGAGGTGCGGGCGGCAACCTCACCCGACTTGACCGGCTCTGCGTCGCCGGAACCGGCGGGACGGGAAGCAGCTTCTCCGGTGCCTCGGTAGGCACCGGAGGCGCCGGCGGCCGCGGCTCACCGAATCTCTCTCCTGAGCTCTGTATCGGCGGCAGGGGCGGTGGTGGCGGCGGCGGTGGTTACTTCGGCGGCGGTGGTGGCGGGGGTTCCGCCGAATACATTCCCGCCGAAACCACCTTGGCGGCATACGCCGCCGGGGGCGGCGCCGGGGGCGGCAGCAGCTTCGCCACTCCATCGGGTATCGCCACCAGCTACACCGCGTCCCCGGTCGGCACGGCCAACAACAACGGCCGGGTGACCATCGACTACAGCATGGTCTCCTCCGTCACCGCCACCGCCGGAACCCCGCAGTCCACCCGCATCGGGACCCTCTTCCGCGTTCCCTTCCAGGCCACGGTCACCGACACCAGCGGCGACCCCGTGCCCGGGGCACCGGTGACCTTCACCGCGCCGAGCACCGGCCCATCCGGGACCTTCGGGGCCACCCAGAGATCTGTCACCGAGATCACCGACGCGAACGGCGTGGCGACCGCCTCCGGCTTCATCGCCAACGGGACAGTGGGCTCCTACGCCCTCACCGCCAGCCTGCCCAGCGAACTCTCCGTCCCCCCGGCCTCCTTCGCGCTCACCAACTCGCCTCCCTCGACCGGCCCCTTCTTGACGATCGCCAAAACCCACGAGGGGAACTTCACGCAGGGTCAGCAGGGCACGTACACGATCACCGTGGGCAATGCCATCGGAGCCGGGTCGACCACCGGCACCGAGGTGAGCGTGTTCGACGTTCCCCCGTCGGGGCTGACCGCGGTCAGCGCCAGTGGCCCGGGATGGGACTGCACACTGACCGGGGGGATGACCTGCAGCCGTCGCGATCGCCTGGCGGGCGGCCAGAACTACCCGGACATCACGCTGACGGTCGACGTCTCACCCACCGCCCCCGCACAGGTCACCAACACGGCGACGACCATCGGCGGCGGAGACACCACCATCCACACCGCCACCGACCCCACCGTCATCAACCCCTCCCCGACCTCGCCGTCGCTGACGATCAGCAAGCACCACACCGGGAACTTCAACCAGGGCCAGCAGGGCACCTACACGCTCACCGTGGGCAACAACGGGTCCGGTCCCACCGACGGCAGCACGGTCATCGTGGAAGACCTGCTCCCGCCGGGACTGACCGCGGCCGGCATCAGCGGCTCGGGATGGGGCTGTGATGTGGGCACGGTGACCTGCACCCGCAGCGACGCACTGCCCGCCGGCCGGAACTACCCGGACATCACGCTGACGGTCGACGTCTCACCCACCGCCCCCGCACAGGTCACCAACGCCGCCGCCACCGCCGGAGGCGGCAGCACCACCGCCACCGCCACCGACCCCACCACCATCAACCCCTCCCCGACATCGCCGTCGCTGACGATCGGCAAGACCCACTCGGGGAACTTCAACCCGGGCCAGGGAGGCACGTACACGATCACCGTAGGAAACAACGGGAACGCGCCGACCGACGGCACCACGGTGACCATGCACGACACGCTCCCGCCGGGGCTGACCGCGGCCGACATCAACGGCCCCGGCTGGACCTGCGACCTGGGCACCGTGACCTGCACCCGCAGCAACGCGCTGGCCGGCGGATCCAGCTACCCGCCCATCACGCTGAAGGTCAACGTCTCACCGGCCGCCCCCCACGCGTTCACCAACACCGCCACGGTCACCGGAGGCGGCGACCCCACCACCCACACCGCCACCGACCGCGTCATCCGCGGCACCCCTCCGTCGCTGACCCTCAGCAAAACCCACACCGGGAACTTCACCCAAGGTCAGCACGGCACGTACACGATCACCGTAGGAAACAACGGGAACGCGCCGACCGACGGCACCACGGTGACCATGCACGACACGCTCCCGCCGGGGCTGACCGCGGCCGACATCAACGGCCCCGGCTGGACCTGCGACCTGAGCGCCGTGACCTGCACCCGCAGCGACGCGCTGTCCGCCGGCCAGAGCTACCCGGACATCACACTGACGGTCGGAGTCTCCTGCCGCACCCGTCACGAGGTGTCCAACACCGCCACGGTCACCGGAGGCGGCGACCCCACCACCCACACCGCCACCGACCCCACCACCATCCAGCACGACGAACGCGGCGAACACGGCGAGCACTGCGAGCACTGCGCCAACGAGCACTGCCCCATCGGCCGGAACACTGACAGGGATGGCGGATCCTGGCCCCGCGTGGGCGGAGGGCCCGATGCGATGTGGCTGGCCCGATCAGGACGGACATGGTAGCGAGCCGAGCCGGTGGCCGATGCCTCACAGGAAGTCTGCGGTGGTGGTGGCGACCACCGGTACGCCCCGCACCGGAATGCCGACGTGCCGTGCGCGCCTTCGGAGCCTTCGGACAGGTGGCGCCCGAGCGGGTGACATCGAGGTGTCGATGGCCGAGGTCGACGGGCGGGCAGGTCAAGTTGGCTTGGTCCGGTTGCTCCATGAGGCGGTTTACGACAGTGTTCGGGAGGTGTGGTGGCGCTGAGGATGTCGGTTCCGCGACCGGGTGGCGGAGCGAGGAGGCGGGCGCGTACCGCGGCGGTCGGTGTGCTGGCGGTGTTGTCGAGTATCGCGGTGGTCGCCCCGGCGTTGGGAGCACCGCGCGTGGGCGGTTCCCTGGTCCCGCAGACGCCGCTGCCGGGGGAATGCGTCCCCCAGTTCGCAACTCCCCTGCCGGTGTTCGGTCCGGCGGGGTCCACGCCTCGGGTCGACGCGGCGACCCACAGGGATCTCACCGTCACCATGACGGAGACCGATCAGGAGGTGCTTCCGCAGGGCCGGCAGGACACCTGTGGCCTCGGGGTGACGTTCGGCAAGACCCGGGTGTGGGCCTATGAGACCTCGGACACGACGAGCAAGCGGGTCCTGGGTTCCGCGCATTGGCCGGCGGTGACGATCGAAGCCGAGAGGCACACTCCCGCGCGGGTCACCTACGAGAACAGGCTGCCGAGTTTCAATCCGTCGAATCCGTACGGTCCCGGGCTGGTGCAGGGCCTGATGAAGGTCGATCAGACCGTTCACTGGGCCAATCCGTTGAAGACGCCGGGCGCCGGAATGCCCATGAACTGTGATGAACCGCAGAACGCGGACAATCCGGTGTGTCAGGCCTACACGGGACCGCAGCCCGCCACCGTGCACCTGCACGGCGCCGAGATCAGTGCCTGCTACGACGGCGGTCCGGACACGTGGTTCACGCCGAACGGGTTGCAGGGGTCGCAGTACTGTTCCGACGACAAACCCGCTCCGGGCAAGGCCGTCTACACCTACCAGAACTCCCAGGAACCCGGGACGCTGTGGTTCCACGACCACGTCCTCGGGGCGACCCGCAACAACGTCTACGGCGGACTGGCGGGCTTCTACTTCCTCAGGGATCCGAAAGAGGAGCCCAAGGGCCTCCCGAGCGGTCCCTACGAGATCGAGATGGCTCTGCAGGACCGTGTCTTCGATACCAACAGTCAGCTGCTCGTCATCCCACCCTCCAATCCGGACTACCATCCCTTCTGGGGTGTACGCGAGTTCGGAGACGTCGCGACCGTGAACGGAGCGGCCTGGCCGTACTTCCAGGTGGAGCCGAGGCGCTACCGCTTCCGCCTCCTCAACGGCGCCAACGGGCGGCGCTTCGCCCTGCACTTCGGGGGCGCTCCCGTGTACCAGATCGGCGCCGACGACGCCTATCTGGACCGTCCCGTGCCGGTCAACGGCACGGCGTGCGCGGGCGGCGCGTCCACGACCGAGTGCAGCGACCTGGACTTCATGCCCGGCGAGCGCGCCGACATCATCGTGGACTTCACACAACTGGCCGGAAAGACGATCACCGTGACCAACACGGGAACGCTCGACACGCCCCTGCCGAACATCATGCAGATCCAGGTGACCAAGCCCCTGACGGGCCGCGACGAGAGCTGCGATCCCGCTCGCTCCGTCCCGGAGGAGTGCGTCTGCGCCCGCCCGGTACCCATGGTCCACCTGACCGGCCCGGACGGCAGGCCGCGCGCCAAGATCGACAAGGTCAGGCAGTTCGTGCTCAACGAACTCAACACCGCCAGCACGCAGCCGAGAGGGGGAAACATCGAGCAGTACCTCAACAACACGCTCTACGACGGGCGTGAGTCCGCCAGCATCAAGCGGGAGTTCCCGAAGGACGGCGTCAGCGAGCTGCCGGAGGTGGGATCGACCGAGCTGTGGCAGTTCATCAACGCCGAAGACGTGCCGACCGCCTACCACCCGATCCACACGCACCTGGTGCAGTTCCAGATCGTCAGCCGCCAGAACATCGACTACGAGAAGTACATGAAGGCCTGGGACGGGTCCTTCCCGAGTTCCTGCAAGCCCTCCGACGTCGACTTCTGTCCGGGCTACGGTCCGCCACTGTCATACAGGAAGCCGAACGCCGACGGGGCGGTCGGAGGGAACCCGGCGATCAGTCCCTTCCTCCAGGACCGTCCGATGCCACCGGACCCGGGCGAATCGGGATGGAAGGACACCGTCAAGGTGTTCCCCCATCAGGTGACCACGGTCATCGTGCGTTTCGCTCCGACCGGCGTCCCCGTGCACCGCTCCAAGCCCGGGGTCAACCTGTTCCCCTTCGATCCGACGGTCGGCCAGTACGTCTGGCACTGCCACGTCCTCGGTCACGAGGACAACGAGATGATGCGGCCGTATCAAGTGGTCAGCGGCCGGAAACACGGTTGGGAAGACGAGAAGGCCGGCGAGAGGAAGAAGGGGTAGGACAGGGAGCACGGCGAGGGGTCTTCCCCAAGGCCGGCCGGATTTCGTGACTGTCCGTCAGTGGTGCTGGCGGGCAGTCTCCCTGTACGGCGGACAGCCATCCTGATCGAAGTCCTCGACATATCATGCAACTAGCGTTTCGTCGCAGCTCAGGGGCCTGATCGACCATCCGGGGTCAGCAAACCGTCAGCATGAAACCCTGGAGCGAGATCAACCACGGCGACCAACCGCCTCCCCCGCGGCATGGGCAGCTTCTTCAAAAAAGACTGCGAACATCCCGAATCTCGTTGGACCTGCTGCCCCCACGAGTACAAGATCCGGTACCGCAACGCGGCCGGGAAGCAGGCGGAGGAGTCCGGCTTCGCCACGCAGGACAAAGCGAAGGCCCGGCTCGCCGAGGTGTACCAGGAGCGGAAGAACTCCCCGCAGGGCCAGCGCAAGGCAGAGCGGATCCAGAAGTACAGCCCCATGCTAATCGAGCAGGGCGTCCGTCGACGACCTGCTGGCCGGGCTGGATCTCGGCGACCTGTTCGGCGGGATGGGGATGCCTGGCTTCGGCAGGGGCGGCGGCCTGTTCGAGCCGCCCGAGCAAAAGTCACCGGAAGCCCGGCGCGGAGGACCATGGCGGCGGAGGAGGAAACGGTGACCTGCCGGCGGCACCGGCTCGCCGGGTGCCGTCACAAGGGATGGAGATGCCCATGAATCCTCAGGCCCACGCGAAGACGCCCTCCGGCGCGCGGACAGTGGCCGAGCTGATGTGCACCGCGCTGTACGCCGTCACCGAGGACGAGAGCGTGCTGATCGCATGGGAACTGCTGGAACGCTCCGGGTACCGGCACCTCCCGGTCGTGCGCTCCGACGGCCGCTGCACGGGCCTGCTGGATCGGGCCGACCTCGCGGTCGCCTGCGCCGCTCCGACCACCACCCTGTCGCGCACGACCGTCCGCGAGCTGATCCAGGGCCACCGCCCCGCTCAGGTCCACCCCGGCGACACGCTGCACCGCGCGGCGGTCGTCCTCAGCCTGACCGGCGTCGACGCACTTGTCGTGGCCGACGAACACGGGCGTCTGGCGGGCCTGGTCACGGCCTGCGACCTGGTCGCCGCGTTCGCCGGTCGGCAGCCGGTTCGCTGGACGGGTCCGGTCGAGCGCCCAGCGCCGTCCGGCGGGCCGCACCTCCTCCTGCCCGGCCTCCCGCCGCACCGGCAGGAGCGCCGGACCGGAGTGCCCTGAACCGGACGCGCCGGACCGTCCGAGCCATGTGAGTGCCCGGTCGGTACCAGGCGACAGGCGAGCACGACGCGTCCACCCTCGTCCGCCTTCCAGCCGGATGCGGGCGCGACCGAGTGTCCACATACGGCCCCCACGGCCCCATTCGCCCGATCTCTGCCTGCTCGCCGACACCGGCCGCGTCCGCTGCACTGGACTGGACTGCCGCATCGGTTCGAGATCCTTCCGGCACGCACGGTCCAGACACCGGGTCACACCGTGACGGGCGTCATATTCCCGTGGTCCAACGATGCCGTCCGGCATCGACGGGAGCAGTGGATTGCCACCGATCGGAGCCGGGTTCCCGTAGGGGCACACGGCTCCGATCGGTGTGCGCTCGGTCAGCGGACCGGGTGCAGGACCGTGGTGGCGTCCGTGCGGTGGTCGAGGTGGCTGGTCACGTCCACGACGCCGTCCACACCCCGGCACAGCCGCTCCACCACCGACACCAGGGCACGATGCTCGACCGTGCCGGTCAGGGTGACCCGGCCTTCGTGCACCTGGACGTCGACGGTGCCCGGGGAGAGCCCCAGCGTGCGCTCCAGGACGTCCCCGCGGAGTTCCTCGCGGATCGCCCGGTCCTGCCGCAGAAAGACGCGCAGCAGGTCGCTGCGGCTGACGATGCCGACCAGACGCCCGGCCTCGTCCACGACGGGGAGCCGCTTGAGTTTGTCGCGCTGCATCACCCGGGCGGCTTCGACCACGGTCCATTCGGGCCGGGCGCAGACGGCCGGGCTGGTCATCAGGCCCTCGGCGGTGACGGCTCGGCTGCGGGCGCGGTCGCGCGGCGGCAGGTCCGGGGCGAGCAGCAGTCCGGCGGGGTCTTCCTGGGCGGCTTCGTTGAGCAGCAGGCCGGCCTCGGAGACCAGTCCGACCGGACGGTCCTCCTGGTCCAGGACGGGTACGGAGGTGATGTCGTGCTCGGCGAGCAGCCGGGCGACCTCCTTGAAGCCGGTGTCGGGCCGTACGTGCACGACGGCGTGGGTCATCAGCTCTCCCACGATCCGGTGTCGCATGGTCGGCTTTCTCCTTTCCGGTGGCGTTGGCTGGGTGGTGCGGTGGGGTACGGGGTTCGCGGGCTCAGTTGTTGGGGTGGCGGACCACGACCACGGGGCAGGGCGCGTGCTGGACGCAGTGCTGGCTGACGGACCCCAGCAGGGCGCCGGTGAAGCCGCCGTGGCCCCGGCTGCCGACGACCAAGAGTTCGGCGCCCCGAGCCGCGTCGAGCAGGCACGACACGGCGCCGCCCTCCATCACCCGGGCGAGGATCCCGCCCCGGTGCTCGGCGCCGGTCGCCTCGGCGATGGCCTCGTCGAGCACCTTGCGCGCGCTGTCGGCGAGGTTCTCGTCGGCCACGACGGGTACGGTCCAGTCGGTGGCCACCGGGTACCGCCAGGCGGTCACGGCCTCGATGACGGCGCCCCGCACACGGGCCTGGTCCACGGCCCAGCGCAGCGCGTCGATGGAGGACGGCGAGCCGTCCACGCCGACCACGATCCGCCGCTGCTTGTCGGTCTGCTCAGTCACGGTGCTCTCCTTCTCGTTTGCGGTTGTCTCCACGATCGGGCGACCGGCTCGGTGCGGCGAAGGGCCGGAGGGGACCATGCTGCCGGGACCTTCCGCCCACCTGCGGACACGGCTGCGGCGGCGGGCGGGCGGATGTGCCACCGGTGGGAGTCCACAAGCCCCGTAGCCGCGTGGCCGGGAGCGGTGGTGCGCTCGGTCGGTCGCGGGACGCGCGTGTCCGGGCCCCTCGCCGGCCCGGTCGCGGGATCACCTCCGAGCACGGCCGGGACCGAAGGCCGCACGACCGGGACCGTCGTGCCGCCCTCTTGTGACCAATGGCCCACAGACCACGCTCGATGACGAGGAGCAGGCTGGCGTCCGCACCCCGTCCGAGGGGTCCGGTCCCGGTCGGCGCTTCGCCGCGGGGGCCGCTCGGTCGGACGGACACACAGGGCTTCGGCGCAGCAGACTTGAGGAGTTTTCGATGGCACAGGCGTATCTGGTCGGCGGCGGCATCGCCGCCCTTTCCGCGGCGGCGTTCCTCATCCGGGACGGGGGATTCGACGGGGGTGACATCCACGTCTTCGAGGCGCAGGACGAGATCGGCGGGAGCCTCGACGCGGGCGGCACCCCGGAGACCGGGTACACGATGCGCGGCGGGCGGATGTTCGAGGCGCAGTTCCGCTGCACCTACGACCTGCTGTCCGGCATCCCGTCGCTGGACGACCCGTCGAAGTCGGCCGCCCAGGACATCCTCGACTCCCACGAGGAGTCGCCCTGGGACGACGCGGCCAGACTGGTCCGCAAGGGCGGTGTGATCGTGGACGGGCACTCCATGGGCTTCTCCGAGCGCCACCGCCTGGAACTGGTGAAGTGCCTGGCCACGCCCGAGCGCATGCTGGACGGCAAGCGGATCACCGACTGCTTCGCGGACGACTTCTTCACCACCGACTTCTGGTACATGTGGTGCACCACGTTCGCGTTCGAACCCTGGCACAGCGCGATCGAGTTCCGCCGCTACCTCAAGCGCTTCGTCCACCTGTTCCCGGAGTTCCAGACGATGTCCGGGATCCACCGGACCCGGTACAACCAGTACGACTCGATCGTCCGCCCGCTCACCGCCTGGCTGCTGGAGCGCGGAGTCCGCATCCACACCGGCCACCGGGTCGCCGACCTGGCCTTCCGGACCGGTCCGGGCGCCGAGGGCACCACGGTCGAGCGCATCGCCTTCGCCGGCCCGCACGCTGACCTTCCGGTCGCCCCCGAGGACCTGGTGTTCGTCACCAACGGCTCGATGACCGCCGACTCCACCCTCGGCACGCACACCACCGCCCCCGAGGGCCCGAACACCAACCGCAGCCCCGAATCCTTCCTGCTGTGGCACCGCATCGCCCGCGGCCGCGAGGACTTCGGCCACCCGGCCGTCTTCGACCACAGCATCAACGACTCCACCTGGGAGTCCTTCACCGTCACCGCCAAGGACCCGGCGTTCCTCGACTGGATGGAGAAGTTCACCGGCCGCGCCACCGGCCGCGGCGGCCTGCTCACCCTCACCGACTCCCCCTGGTTGCTCACCCTCGTGGTCAACCGCCAGCCGGTCTACCAGCAGCAGCCCGACGACGTCTCGGTCTGGTGGGGCTACGGCCTCTTCCCCGACAAGCCGGGCGACTTCGTCAAGAAGCCGATGCGCGAGTGCACCGGCGCGGAGATCCTCCAGGAGGTCCTCGGACACCTCGCGGTGGACGCCCCCACCGCGGAGCGGGTCGCCGGGACGTCTACCGTCATCCCGTGCCTGATGCCGTACATCACCAGCCAGTTCCTCGTTCGGAGCCATGGCGACCGGCCCCAGGTGGTGCCGGAGGGCTCCACCAACCTCGCCTTCATCGGCCAGTACGCCGAGGTCCCCGACGACGTCGTCTTCACCGTCGAGTACAGCGTCCGCACCGCGTGGACCGCCGTCGCGCAGCTGCTCGGCCTGGAGAAGCAGCCCCCGGCCGTCCACAAGGGCCACCACGATCCGCAGGTCCTGGCCCAGGCCCTGCACACCATGCACCGCAACTGACAGCGGGGGACCATCAGGATTCCGGCTACGTCGCATGCTCGACGACCACGAAGTGGTCCGCCGGGGAGTGCGCGACCCGCTGGAGACCGGGCCGCGCCGGGTCGCCGGCGTTGACGGAGCGAAACACCCCTTCGGCCTTGCGGGGCACCGGCACTGCCGTGGCCTGCCCCAGGGACCATCGGCCCCTGGGGCAGGCCACGGCTGGATGTCATGGTGATCCGGCCTTCACACCCGGCGGCAGCCGACCGGGACGGAAGGCGACGGGAGCGCCCGCGACACGCCCACGACTTGGAGCAGAACAGGAATGGACAGCCTGACACAGCCCCCGGAAGCGGCTCGACCACAGGACACGACGCGACGAGCGGGCATGCCGTCGAGGTCACGGGGCTGCGCGTCTCCCGCGGAGGCCGAGTGGTGCTTCACGGACTGGACCTGCACGTGGCGCGCGGCTCGGTCACCGGTCTGCTGGGACCGAGCGGATGCGGCAAGACCACACTGCTGCGCACCATCGTGGGTGTTCAGAAGACCGAGGCCGGCGTGGTCCGGGTCCTCGGCGCGGACGCCGGAAGCCGGGGACTGCGCGAACGGGTCGGCTACGTCACGCAGGCACCGTCCGTCTACGCGGACCTGAGCATCGCCCAGAACCTGCGCTACTTCGCTCAGGTACTGGGCGCCCCGCGCAGCGACCCTTCGCGCGTTCTGGAGCAGGTCGGGCTCCGTGGCCGGGAACATGACCTGGTCGGGCGGCTCTCCGGAGGCCAGCGAGCGAGGGTTTCCCTGGCGGCGGCTCTGCTTGGGACGCCCGAACTGCTGGTACTGGACGAGCCGACGGTCGGACTCGACCCGGTGCTGCGCCAGGAGCTGTGGCAGCACCTCACGTTGATCACGCTCGGTTCGATGACCGCCGACGCCGCCCACGGTGGCGACGACACCGTGCCGGAGCTGGTCCGGGACAAGCGGGACGGCACTTGGGCGCTCTGGGAGACCCTGTCCCGCAAGGCGCCGGACTTCGGCCGGCCCGCCGTCTTCAACGGCAACATCGCCGAAGCGGCGTGGGAGTCCTTCACGCTGACCATGCGCAGCCCCGCGCTGCTCCAGCGGATCGAGGAGTTCAGCGGCAACGCCCCGGGCACCGGCGCGCTGATGACCTTCAAGGACTCGCCCTGGCTGATGTCGATCGTCGTCCCCCGTCCGCCGCACTTCGCCGGCCAGCCCGAGGACGTGTTCACCCTCTGGGGATACGGCCTGTTCATGGACGCCCCGGGCGAGTACACCGGCAAGGCCATGTCCGAGGGCACCGGGCGGGAAATCCTCACCGAGCTCCTCGGCCTGCTCGGCTTCGACGACATCGCCGACGAGGTCCGCGCCACCACGACCGTCACCACGGTGATGATGCCCTACATCACCAGCCAGTTCGCCCGGCGCGAGGTCCGCGACCGGCCCCTGGTGATCCCCCACGGCGCACGGAACTTCGCCTTCCTCGGCCAGTATGTCGAGATCCCCGAGGACGTCGTCTTCACCGTCGAGTACTCGGTGCGCGGCGCCATGCACGCCGTCCACCGCCTGCTCGGCCTCGACCTGCCGACGCCACCCGTCCACCATGCCCTGACCGACCCCACCGCCGCCCTCGCGGCCTTGCGTACCGCGCTCGGCTGAGCCGGGGTTCTCACCCCACCGGACACACGGGCCCGGACGGGACCGCGTGGCCGGGAAGCACCGGTCCGTCCGCTCCCGGCTCCGCGGCCACCGGGCAGCGTGCGGCCGGCTCGGGACGTTCGGCCCCGTCGACCTGCGTCGGACGGCCCTGGGCAGACTGCCCGGGGCCGTCCGACACTGTTCGGCGACTCACTGCCAAGCCAACACCGATCTGAAGAGGAACCGATGTCCTCGTACCTGCTTGCCGGCATCGACGGCTCGCCCGAGAGCGCCGCGGGCGCCCGTTGGGCAGCCGACGAGGCCGTCCGCCGCGGGGTGCCGCTGCGCCTGGTCCATGCCCAGACCTGGCTGGACGACATCCACGCCGACCCTTCCCAGCCCGCCGACGTACGCGCGCTGACCACGCGCATGGTCTCCGACGCGAAGGAGGAGATCCGGGGGATCCAGCACGGCCTGGAGATCAGAGCCGAACTGGTCGGTGGCGGCGACCCCGTCGAGGTACTCGCCGAGGCCGCGACGAAGTCGGAGATGCTCGTCGTCGGATCGCGAGGGATCGGCGGGTTCGAGGGGCTCATGGTCGGCTCCTTCGGCCTCGCCCTCGCCGGCCGGTGCGACGTGCCCCTCGTGCTGGTCCGCGCCGACGACTCCGAGCGCCCCGCCGCGCCCGACGGGGCCGAGGTGGTCCTCGGCGTCGACACCCGCGACCCCGCCGAGGCCGTGATCGACTTCGCCTTCCGCGAGGCGGTACGCCGCGGAGCGGTACTGCGCGCCGTCCACGGCTGGACCCCGCCCCCGGCCTGGGGTTACGCGGGTTGGGTCAGCCCGCAGATCGAGGCCGGGCAGTTCGCCGCCATCGAGGCCGAACTGCTGGGCAACGCCCTGACCGGCTGGCGGGCGAAGTACCCCGACGTCGTCGTGGTCGAGGACTGCCGGATCGGCAGCGGAGCCTCCTCCGTGGTGGAGATCAGCTCCGACGCGTGCCTCGTCGTGGTGGGACGGCGCCGCCGCCCCCACCACATCGGGATGCGACTCGGCCCGGTCGCCCATGCGGTGCTCCACCACGCGCACGCACCGGTGGCGATCGTCCCGCACGACTGAGCACCGGCCACGCCCCGAGGGCGGCGCAGCGGCGGAGACCGGGATCCCGGTCTCCGCCGCTGCCGCCGGCCCCCCCCACCAACCCGGGGGGGGGCCCCCCCGCCCCCGGGGGGGGGGCCCCCGGGACACCCCACA
>NZ_JBEXKB010000114.1:0-18235 GCF_040609455.1 Kitasatospora sp. NPDC004669 | reverse complement strand
AATACCCAATCGCGTTTGTCTTCCTCTGCGGTGCTAGCCCCCGCCCGCCCCCCCGCCCCCCCCCCGCGCCCCCCCCCCCCGCGGAGGGGGACGGCGGCGTGGGCGCCGTCGTGTTCCTCCGGCAGGATGTCAGGCTGCGGCCCGGCCGTGTTGGCGCTGCGTCGACAGTTCCTTGTCGCTGCGTCCACTCGTTCCGTGCTCCGGGTGCCGCGGCACCCGCTCGCGCGATTTTTCTCTTCCGATCATCTGCTGGTAACTTCATTCCTCGTCAGCAGGACGAGATCACGGACGTGATCGAAGACCTGCAGGACCAGGCGTCGGTGGTGCAGCGGTAGCACGCCCACTTTCAGTGGGAGGGGTTCGTTCGATTCGGGCCCGGCGCTCCGACTCGCAGGGGCGGAAGTCGTTTTCGACTTCCGCCCCTGCGGTTTTCCGGTGCTTCCCCAGGCGGCACGTCGCAGCTGTGGACCGAGGCGATGTCGGGCATCGAGCGCGGGGCCACCCACGTCTACCGGCCGGCCCCGTCCGGAGTCCGGGTGGGAGGGGGCACGCGCAGCACCGGCAGCGCGGAGAACGCGGCCGCTGCCACGGCGCCCGCGGCGGCCACCACGAGGAGCGTCCAGACGGAGGGGGCGCGGGCGATGCCCGCACCGATGCCGCCCTGCTCGCCCTGCCGGTCGATGAGCCACCGGACGAGCGGGATGCCGGCGGCCGAGCCGACGGCGACCGTGGGCAGGGCGATGGCCGTCCCGCGCACGGCCATCACGACGGCGGACTGGCCCGGGGTCAGGCCGATCGCCCGAAGCAGTCCCAGGTCTCGGCGGCGCTCGTGGAAGCCGGCCGCGGCCGTGGTGAGCAGCTCGACCAGGCAGATGAGGGCGAGCACGACCAGGAGTCCGACCACGCTGGCCCGCAGGGCGTCCGGCCTGGTGACCGGGCCTGCGGGGAGGCGGAGCTCCACCTGTCCGGCGAGGCCGGCGCGGGCGGGAAGGTCGCGCTGGACCTCGGCGGGGTCGTGGCCGGGGCGCAGGGTCAGCCGCCAGAAGCCGGGGTGGGTGGGGTCGCCGGGCCGGTCGAGGGTGTCGAAGCCGGTGGACAGGACGCGACCGCCGTGCTCCGGTTGGAGCTCGCGCCCGACGATGTGCAGGATGCGCGGGGTGCCGCCGGTGGTGAGCCGGACCCACTGGCCGACCCGGGCGCCGAGCAGGTCGAGGGCGCCCTGTCCGGCGACCGCCTCGTCGGTCGCGCGGATCTCCCGGCCCTCGACGACGGTGTACGGGTACGGCGCTTCGGTGGTGCCGACGGCCCGCAGGGTGAGCGTCGCGGACTGGCCGGGCGCGAGGGCCTGCATTTCGGTGCCCGGGTAGACGCCCCGCACGGCGGGGTCGGCGGCCAGGGCGTCGGCGAGCCGAGCGTCGTCGGGGGTCTGTTCGGGGGCGGTCCGGCGGGCCGTGACGGACGGGGCCGTGACCCCGCCGTCGGGCCGGGTGACGGCGTCGAGCGTCGCCCAGGTGCTCAGCGCCAGGGTGGCGGCGACCACCGGGACGGTCAGCCGGACGGCGCTCACAACCAGGCCCGAGCGGCGGCGCAGGACGCTGCCGAGTCCGAACACGAGGCTCGGCGGCAGCCGTCGGAGCGGGCCGAGACGGACCGGCCGGGCCGTCATGGCCGTCGGCCTGGTGCCGTCCGTCGGGGGGACCGGGGCGACCCGGGCGGCGCGCAGGGCGGGCAGGGCGGCGGCGGCCCCGACGGCCACGAGTGCCGCGGCCATGACGGCACCGGTGGCCGCGGTACCTCCGGGGGCGAGCCGGTGCAGCGCGTCGGTCCCGCCGCCGAGCGCCGGGACGGCGTGCACGGCGATCGCCGCGCCGCCGACACCGAGCAGGACACCGGCGCCGGCCAGCAGGAGCTGTTCGACGATGAACATCCAGGCGACCTGGCCCGCGGTGAAGCCGAGCGCCTTGAGCAGGGCGATGTCGCCGGTCCTGGCCCGGATCCGCCCGCCGGCCGCGCCGGCCACCGCGAGGGCGGCGGACAGCAGCGCGGCCAGTCCGCTGAGTCCGAGCAGCAGGCCGGCCAGCCGGTTGTCCTGTTGCCGCGCGGCCCGCGCGTCCAGCCAGGTGGTGATCCGGGACACCCGGTCGGCGCCCAGGACGCTGACCGCCCGCTGGGCCGTGTACCCCGCGTCGGAGGGGTGGGTCAGGCGAAGCCCGACGGTGAGGCCCTGTGCGGCCCGGTCCGGCTGTACCAGGTCGAGGGTGGCGGGGAGGGTCCAGCCGAGGTCGTAGCCCGCGGCCTGGCTGGGCAGCTGGTCGGGGCTGTCCGCGATACCGAGGACCCGCAGTTCGACGGGGGCGCCGTGGCCGTCGAGGACGGTCAGGCGGTCCCCGGGGCGGGCCCAGGCGGCGTCGGCGGCGGACTGTTCGAGCACGATGCCGTGGACGTCGGCGGGATCGAGCCAGGCACCGGAGCGCAACAGCGGCCGGGCCGCACCCGGGGTGTCGCCGCGCAGGACGAGCGTGGTGCGGTCGGCGCGGTCCGCCGCGCCCGTGGGCCCGGCGGCCCCGTCGGCGCGGCGGCCGACCAGCGTGGTCTCGGCCGTGTGCTGGGGCGGTGAGACCGCGAGGACGCCGGGTTCGCGGGCGAGCACGGCGGTGGACGGTTCGTCGGTCCCGCTCGCGGCGGCCGCGGGAGGGCGCAGGTCGATCCTGATGTCGGGCGATCCGGCCTCCCGGAACTGACGCTGCCACGGGTCGGCGGCGGCGCCGAGCAGGGCGCCGGCGAGCAGGAGGGCGGCCGCGGTGCCGCCGGTGGCGAGGACGATCAGCAGGGCGTGGACGCGGTGCGAGCGCAGATCGGCGCGGATCCAGCGGAGGAGGGCGCGCACCCCGTCACCCGCCGAAGTCGATGACGTCGCGGACCCCGTTCGCGCTGCGCCACGCGGCGGGAGGCTCCTCCACGCGGGCGTCGTCGGCGATCCGGCCGTCGAAGAGGCTGACGACCCGGTCGGCGGTGCTCGCCGCCCGGGCGTCGTGGGTGACCAGCACGATGGTGGTGCCCTGCTCGTGGTAGCGGCTGAGCAGGGCGAGGACGTCACGGGTGCTGCGGCTGTCGAGGCTCCCGGTCGGTTCGTCGGCGAGGAGCAGTTGCGGCCGGTTCACCAGCGCGCGGGCCAGGGCGACCCGCTGGCGCTCGCCGCCGGAGAGTTCCCCGGGACCGGCGGTGGCCTTGTCGGAGAGGCCGAGGTCCGCCAGGAGTTCCTGGCGGCGTTCGCGGGCGGTGCGGCCGGACACGCCCGCGAGCACCGCGGTCAGTTCGATGTTGTCGGCGACGGAGAAGTCCGAGAGCAGATTGCCGCTCTGGAAGACGATGCCGTAGTGACGGCGGCGCAGCCGGGCCCAGGCGGCCTCCCCGAGCCGGTCGACCCGGCGGCCGTCGAGCCTCAGCTCGCCCGCGTCGGGCCGCAGCAGACCGCCGAGGAGGTGGAGCAGGGTGGACTTGCCGGCACCCGAGGGGCCGGTGACGGCGACGAACTCGCCCCGGTCGATGCGCAGGCTGATGCCGCGGACCGCGGGTATCAGGGTCGAGCCGCTCAGGTGCGAGCGCACCAGGGCGTCGGCGGCCAGCAGCGGCGGTATCGGCTCCGCGCCGGTCATGTCAGCTCCTCCTGGCAACGCTCCAGCCAGTCGAGGTCGGCCTGCAGGTGCAGGACCGCGCCCTCGATCAGCAGCAGCGAGGTCCGGTTTCCGCGCTCGGTGGCGGCCACCTTGTTGAGTCCGCGCATCATGTTGATGCAGTGCCGGCGCTGGTTGTTGATCAGCGTCAGCTGGTCGGCGAGGTCGGTGCCTTCGGCCAGGATGAGCTTCATGAAGAACTCGTCCCTGACCCTGGGCCCCTCGGTGGGTGCCTCGAACCAGCCGGCGAGTTCCTCGGTGCCCTTCTCCGTGATCTCGTAGACCTTCTTGTCCGGCCTGCCCTCCTGCGTCACCTCGGTGCCGCGGATCAGGCCGGACTTCTCCAGTCGGCTCAGGGTCACGTAGATCTGGCCGATGTTCGGCTGAGGGTACGCCGCGCCGAAGGTCTGCTCAAGCCCCTGCTTGAGCTCGTACCCGTAGGCGGGCTGCCGGGCCAGCAGCGCCAGCAGCTGATGGCGCACCGGGCGTCACCTCTTCCTGTCCGATCGAAGTCGCTGGTTACACCTCGGTCACACAGTACGGGCAGGTGGGCGCCGCTGAGCAGGGAGGCCGTATAAAGGGACGTGCGTCGGCGCCCACCCGCGTCGGCGAAGCGAAGGAGCTCCATGGAAGACCCGCCGCCCACCGGGCCCGACCCGGGCCGCCGGCGCGTGACGCGCGCGCTGGTGGGCGGGGCGGCGGTGCTCGCGGTCGGCGGCGCGTCCGCGTGGTACGGCCTGGCCGGTCGCACCCGAGCGGCGGGCGACCCCGAGGGCGTCGGGCCGGTCACCCTGGCCACCGGCCGGGACACCACGCGCTACCTGCGCGGGCTGCTGGCCGACTGGAACGCCGAGCACCCGGACCAGCCGGCCGAGCTGGTCGAGCTGCCGGAGGCGGCGGACGAGGTGCACGCCCAGCTCGCCGGGGAGCTGTCGGCCGGCGGCAGCCGGTTCGACGTGCTCAACCTCGACGTGGTGTGGACGGCCGAGTTCGCGGCCCGGCGCTGGACCGTGCCGCTGGACGAGTCGGACTTCGCGCTGGACGGCTTCCTGCCGCCGGTCGTCCGCACCGGCCGCTACGACGGGCGGCTGTACGCGGTGCCGTTCGTCGCCAACGCCGCCCTGCTGTACTACCGCAGCGACGTGTTGGCCGCCGCCGGTGAGCCACCGCCCACGACGTGGGCCGAACTGGCGCGGCAGGCGAGGACGCTGGCCCCCGCGCACGGGCTGTCCGGGTACGCGGGCCAGCTGAGCCCGTACGAGGGCCTCGCCGTCAACGCGCTGGAGGCCATCCGCTCGGCCGGCGGGGATCTGCTGTCCGGCGACGGCTCGGTGGTGGTCGACAGCCCGCAGGCCCGCGCCGGGCTGGAGTTCCTGGCCGACGGGGTGCGCGACGGCTGGATCCCCGCCGAGGTGCTCGGTTACCGCGAGGAGGAGTCCCGCGAGGCGTTCGGCCGGGGCGGCCTGCTCTTCCTGCGGAACTGGCCGTACGTCTACCACGCGGTCGGTGCGGCCGGTTCACCGGTGGCGGGGCGGTTCGGTGTGGTGCCGCTGCCCGGCCCGCACGGACCGGGCAGCGGCGTGCTCGGCGGATCGGGGCTGGCGGTCAGCCGGTTCTCCCGACACCAGCGCACCGCGCGGGCGCTGATCGGCTACCTGACGAGCCGCCGGGCACAGTCCCGGGTGCTGACCGACGGGGGACTGCCGCCGGTGTGGGCGGATCTCTACACGGATCCGGAGCTGACCGCCCGGTTCCCGTACCTGCCCGTGCTGCGCACGGCGATCCTGGCGGCCGGGGCGCGCCCGGGCGTGCCGCAGTACCAGCAGTTGAGTCTTGCGTTCAGCGAGACGGCGTTCGAGGTGGTGTCGGGCCGTCGGACCACCGACGCGGCGCTGCCCAGGCTGGCCACCGACCTGCGCGCCATCGTCGGCTGAGCCGGCGTCGGCGGGGGTGTTCCCGCTGCTTGTGACGCGCCTACCTGTGAGTACCTAACGCGCATCTATACCGGAACGGGCTTTCCTGTTCGTCACCCCTGAGAAACCTTGCCAAACAAGGGCTTAACAGCGGCCGTCTCTGCCTGCTATACCTAACGCGAATGCATAACCGTTGGAGTAGCGAGATGCCCACCCCCACCGTCCCCGACGGCGACGCGGTCACCCTTCCGCGCGCTCGGTCCCACGCCCCCGCCGCCCCCGCCGCCCGTGCCTGGTGGCGCGACGCGGTGATCTACCAGATCTACGTGCGCAGCTTCCGCGACACCGACGGCGACGGCGTCGGTGACCTCGCCGGCGTCCGCGAACAGCTGCACCACGTGCGTCAGCTGGGCGCCGACGGCGTCTGGCTCAACCCGTTCTACGCCTCGCCCCAGCACGACCACGGCTACGACATCGCCGACCACTGCGCCGTCGACCCGGTCTACGGAGACCTCGCCGAGTTCGACCGCCTGGTGACGGACTGCCGACTGCTCGGCCTCAAGCTCGTCCTCGACGTCGTGCCCAACCACTGCTCCAGTGAGCACCCGTGGTTCCAGAAGGCGCTGGCCAACGGCCCGGACAGCCCCGAACGGGCACGGTTCCACTTCGCCGACGGCCGCGGTGCGGACGGCGAGCTGCCGCCCAACAACTGGCGGGCCATGTTCGGTGGCCCGGCCTGGACCAGGGTCGTCGAGGCCGACGGCCGGCCCGGTCAGTGGTACCTCCACCTGTTCACCCCGGAGCAGCCCGACTTCAACTGGCGCAATCCCGACGTCGCCGCCCACTTCGAGGAGGTCCTGCGGTTCTGGCTGGACCGCGGCGTGGACGGGTTTCGGATCGACGTGGCGGCCGGCCTGTACAAGCACCCCGAGCTGCCGGACTCGCCCGATCCGGACGCGGACGAGCGCACCCGTGACTCCGTCAACCCGCTGGCCTGGAACCAGCCGGAGGTGCACGGGGTCTGGCGCCGGTGGCGCGCGATCTGCGAGGAGTACACCGCCCGCGACGGCCGCGAGCGGCTGCTGGTCGGCGAGGCCTCCGTGCCCACCCCCGCGGAGCAGGCGCTGTACGTGCGCCCCGACGAACTGCACCAGGCCTTCTTCTTCCACCTGTTGCACGCACCGTGGGGCCTCGCGCACTTCCACCGGGTCATCGACGACGCGGTGCGGGACATCACCGCCACCGGATCGACGGTCACCTGGGTGCTCAACAACCACGACCAGATCCGCACGGTGAGCCGCTTCGCGGGGGAGGACCGGGCCCTCGGCCCCGCCCGGGCCGCGGCGGCAGCCCTGCTGATGCTGGCCCTGCCCGGAGCCGCCTACATCTACCAGGGCGAGGAGCTCGGGCTGCCCGAAGTCCTTGACCTGCCCGACGAGTTGATCACCGACCCGATTTTCCGCCGGACCGGCAGCAGGGCCGGAATCCGCGACGGCTGCCGGATACCGCTGCCCTGGTCGGGCGCCGAGGCGCCGTTCGGCTTCAGCCCGCCGGACGCCCCGGCCGCGCCCTGGCTCCCGCAGCCGGCCGCGTTCGCCGCCCACACCGCAGAGCGGCAGCGGGCCGACGCCGGATCCGTGTTCCACCTGTACCGCACCGCCCTGCAGTTGCGCCGGGAACTCCCCCAGCTCGGCGAGGGCACGCTGCGGTGGCTGGAGACCCCGCCCGGGGTGCTCGCGTTCGTCCGCGGCGAGGGCCTGGTGTGCGCCGTCAACTTCGGCGACGCCCCCGCGCCGGCCCCGGTCCCCGGCCCGCCGCTGCTGGCCAGCGGCCCGTGCGGTGACGGCGTCCTGCCGCCGGCCACCGCCGCTTGGTGGATCAACCCCACCTCCGTCAGCCGGATCTGACGGAATGCCCGTTGGTTCCGCCTCCGTGAAACCCGCCTCCCTGTATCCCACCTCGGTGAATCCCACCCACCCCACGTAAGGAAGCCTCGACGATGAGACTCCGCAACACCCTCCCCACCCTGGCCGCCTCCGTCGTCCTCGCCGCCACCGCGACCGCCTGCGGCAGCGGCGGCGGTGGCACCGCCGCAGGCTCCGCCACCCAGGAGCTCAAGGGCCAGAGCCTGACCGTCGCCGCCGTCTGGAGCGGCACCGAGCAGGAGAACTTCAAGAAGGTGCTGGACGCCTTCACCGCCAAGACCGGCGCCACCGTCAGCTACACCTCCACCGGTGACAACCTCTCCACCGTGGTCGGCAGCAAGATCGAGGGCGGCGACCCGATGGACGTCGTCATGGTCGCCCAGCCCGGCGTGATCAAGCAGTTCGCCGACAAGGGCTGGCTGGCGCCGCTCTCACCCGCCGTCACCGACGCCGCGAAGAAGAACTACGCCGGCATCTGGTCCAGCCTCGGCACCGTCAACGGCGCACAGTACGGCCTCTACTTCAAGGCCGCCGACAAGTCGACCGTCTGGTACAACCCCACCGCCTTCCAGAACGCCGGCGTCCAGCCCCCGGCCACCTTCGACGACCTGCTCAAGGCCGGCCGGACGCTCTCCGACTCGGGCACCCCGGCCTTCACGATCGGCGGCCAGGCCGGCTGGACCCTCACCGACTGGTTCGAGAACGTCTACCTCTCCCAGGCCGGGCCCGAGCTCTACGACAAGCTCACCCGACACGAGATCCCGTGGACCGATCCGTCCGTGATCAAGGCCCTCACCACCCTCGGCAAGGTCTTCGGTGACCAGCAGCTCGTCGCGGGTGGCGGACAGGGCGCGCTGCAGACCGACTTCCCCACCTCCGTCCAGCAGGTCTTCGGGGCCCAGCCCAAGGCCGCCATGACCTACGAGGGCGACTTCGTCGGCGGTGTCATCACCTCCGAGCTGAAGAAGCAGGTCGGCACCGACGCCAAGGTGTTCCCCTTCCCCGCCGTGGACGGCGGCAAGGCCCCCGTGATGGGCGCGGGCGACGCGGCGGTCGTCCTCAAGGGTGCCAAGCACCCCGAGGCCGCGCAGAAGTTCGTCGAGTTCCTGGCCGGACCCGAGGCCGCGGCCGTCTGGGCCAAGGCCGGCGGCTTCATCTCGCCCAACAAGGCCGTCGACCCGTCCGTCTACCCCGACGACACCACCCGGCAGTTCGCCAAGTCGGTGATCGACGCCGGCGACGCGTTCCGCTTCGACATGTCGGACCAGGCCCCCGCCGCGTTCGGCGGCACCGCGGGCCAGGGCGAGTGGAAGGACCTCCAGGACTTCCTCGCCAACCCCTCCGACGTCCAGGGCGCCGCGGCCAAGCTCGAAGCCGACGCGGCCAAGGCGTACAAGGGCTGATCCACCATGTCTCTGCGCTCACCTCGCAGGGACCGGGCATCCGGTGGCGCGCTCCGGCGCCACCGGGGCCTCGCCCTGCTCCTCGTCCTGCCCGCCCTGCTGCTGCTCGGCGCCCTCGTCGTCTACCCCATCGGCTACTCGGTCGCCCGCAGCCTCTTCGACGCCTCCGGGCGCCACTTCGTCGGGCTCGACAACTACGGCACCGCCTTCACCGACCACGCAACCCTCACCGCCGTGCGCAACAACGCGATCTGGGTCGCCGTCGCCCCGGCACTGGTGACCGCGATCGGCCTGGTGTTCGCGGTGCTCACCGAGAAGGTCCGCTGGGCCACCGCGTTCAAGCTGCTCGTCTTCATGCCGATGGCGATCTCCTTCCTCGCCGCCGGAATCATCTTCCGCACGGTCTACGACGCGGACCCGCACCGCGGTGTGCTCAACGCCGCCGCGGTGGCGGTCCATGACACCTTCACCGACGAGCCCTCCTACCCGGGCGCCCGGCCGCGCCCCGGAACCGGCCTCGACCGAGCCGAGGGCGGCGACGTCAAGGCGGCGGCCACCACCCGCGTCGTGCTGCTGCCACTGGTCGGCGTGCAGCCCGGCTCGCTCCCGGCCACCGCCCGCCCGGCCCAGCAGCCGGCCGACGGCGACGGGGTCAGCGGCACGGTGTTCCTGGACTTCGTCCCGGGCGGCGGCGGCCACCCCGGCCGGCTGGACACCGGGAAGAAGGGCCTGCCCGGGATCAAGGTCCAACTCCGGGACGGTGACCGGACGGTCGCCACCACGACCACGGCCGACGACGGAACCTTCCGGTTCTCCGCCGCCCCGTCCGCCACCACCTCGGTGGTCCTGCCGGCCGCCGACTTCGCCGCCCCCTACCGCGGCGTCGACTGGCTCGGGCCCACCTTCGTCACCCCCGCCGTCATCGGCGCCTACATCTGGATCTGGGCCGGCTTCGCCATGGTCATCATCGCCGGCGGCCTCGCCAACCTGCCCCGCGAGACCATCGAAGCGGCCCGGATCGACGGCGCGACCGAATGGCAGATCTTCCGCCGCATCACCGTGCCCCAACTCGCCCCGGTCCTCGGCGTCGTGTTCATCACGATGGTCATCAACGTGATGAAGATCTTCGACCTCGTGTACATCATCGCGCCCGGACCGGTACAGCAGGACGCCGGCGTCCTCGCGCTCCGGCTCTACCTGGTCTCCTTCGGCGGCGGCAACGACCAGGGCCTCGGCAGCGCGCTCAGCGTCCTGCTGCTCCTCCTGGTCGTCCCGGTGATGCTCCTCAACGTCCGACGCTTCCGAGGGAGCCGCGCATGACCACCACCCAAGCGGCTCCGGCCGCCCCGACCACCACCGCCCCCGGACCGACCGGCCGGCCCGCCGTGCCGCTCACGACCCGACTCGCCGCCCTCACCCGCAGCGGCGTCGTCCAGGCCGTACTGATCGTCGCCGCCGTGGCCTGGCTGATGCCCACCGTCGGCCTGCTGGTCTCCTCCCTGCGGCACAAGCAGTCCGCCGCGACCGGCGGCTGGTGGACGGCGCTGACCGACCCCGCCCAGCTGACCCTGCAGAACTACACCGCGCTGCTCGGCGGCGGCGACGTCCCCAAGGCGCTGTGGAACACCGTGCTCATCAGCGTCCCGGCGACCCTGCTGACCGTCGCCCTCGCCGCAGGCGCCGGGTACGCCTTCGCGTGGATGCGCTTCCCGGGCCGCGACGCCGTCTTCCTCGGCGTGGTCGGGCTGCTGGTCGTGCCGGTGCAGGTCGGCCTCATTCCGGTCGCCAAACTCGAAGGCGCCGTCGGGCTGTTCGGCACCATCCCCGGTGTGGTGCTGTTCCACGTCGGCTACGGGCTGCCGTTCGCCGTCTTCCTGATGCGCAACCAGTTCCTGGAGATCCCGGCGGAGCTCCTGGAGGCGGCGCGAATGGACGGCTGCGGGGAGTGGCGGATCTTCCGCACCCTCGCCCTGCCGCTGGCCGCGCCGGCCGTCGCCTCGCTGTGCATCTTCCAGTTCCTCTGGGTCTGGAACGACATGTTGGTCGCGCTGATCTTCGCCGGCAACGACTCGCAGCCGCTGACCGTCTACCTGCAGTCCCAGATGCGGCAGTTCGGCAGCAACATGGACATCCTCGCCCCCGGCGCGTTCCTGTCGCTCCTGGTCCCCGTGGTGGTGTTCCTGTGTTTCCAGCGGTTCTTCGTCCAGGGCGCGATGGCGGGGTCCGTGAAGTGAAGACCGCCAGGGCGGCGCCGGGCGCCGGGCCGGTGCCGCCCGCGCTCGGCTCCCCGGGCGGGACGGGCACGGGCAGACGGACCCCTTCGTCGCGTCACTGCGCGCGGACGATGACCACCGGGCAGTCGGCGTGCTGCGCGCAGCGCGTGCTCACCGAGCCGAGCAGCGCCCGGGTGAAACCGCCGTGGCCGTGGGTGCCCACCACCAGGACCTCGGCGCCCTGTGACGCGTCCAGGAGGACGTCGGAGGGGTCGCCCATGACCAACGACCGCCGGACCTGGACCGGTTGGTCCTCGCCGAGCACGGTGTGGAGTTCATCGGCGAACCGCCGCTCGGCCAGCTCCCGGTCGAAGGCGGTGTCGACCACCGGCGCCGACCAGCCGAAGTGGCTCGG
The DNA here is from genome assembly GCF_040609455.1 of Kitasatospora sp. NPDC004669. Lineage (NCBI taxonomy): Bacteria > Bacillati > Actinomycetota > Actinomycetes > Kitasatosporales > Streptomycetaceae > Kitasatospora > Kitasatospora sp. NPDC004669. The sequence goes on along the minus strand of NZ_JBEXKB010000114.1, from coordinate 6,692 downwards.
CGGCTCCCACGCGCCCACCGCGTCCACGACCCCGCCGATCAGCTCGGCATGCCGGACCGCCCAGCGCAGCGCGGCGTGCGACGACGGCGAGCCGTCGACGCCGACCACGACGCGGGGACCGGAGTCGTTCGCGTTCATCTGTACCGTCCTGTCGGTCGTCGCCCCTCCCACCACGGTGCGGGCCGCTCGACACCACCGCCAGTACGGCCCGGCAGCCGGGTGACGGCGGCGGCAGGTCCCGGCCCCCGGTGACCACCCCGCTGAACGACCCCGAAGCCCGCGCCGGCTCCTGCCTCGGCGCGGGCCGGGGCCGGTGCGGTGCGCGGCTCACAGCTCGGGCGCTGCCGCTTCGGCCAGGGTTACCAGGGCCACGGCGACCCCGCCGACGCCGCGAACTTCCGCTGCGGCCCCGCCTCCCGGGGCCGACCCGGCCCCTCATCACCGCGGCCCGCGCCCGCCCGAGGGGTGCGGGCCGCGTTCGTCACGGTCCCCGAGCCGAGCGGGCGGCTGCACTCGGCCGCATTCAGTCATACGACCGATCCCACCAGGCGCCGCCCACCCGACGCCGGAGCGGTCACCGCATGTCGCCGAGGGTCGTCACCACGCTCGGAGGACCAGCCGTGATCCGCACTCCCGTCGTGTCCGTGATCGGCCGACACGCGGGTGTTCGTCCGATCACACCCCGTCACGCGGGGGCGATGCCCCGCAGGAGGGTGGCGACGACCAGGTCCGCCGCCGGGCCGGTCGGCAGGTCAGGCGTCTGACGCACCACCAGGTGCATGAGCTGGGGGAGCAGGGCGGCGGCCCAACCCGGGGGGAGGTCGGCGCGCAGCAGGCCTTCGCCGGTGGCGCGCCGGAGGAAGACGTCGACTTCGGCGACCGAGGCGTCGCGGCGCTTGCGGGACTCGTCATCGGCGAGCATCCGGGCCAGGTCCACCGGCCAGGTCCGGTTGACCTCGATGATGTTCTCCACGTAGCGGTGCAAGGCCACGGCCACGGGGGCCTCGCGCAGGCGGGCGTCGGCGATGGCCTGTTCGACGGCCTCCAGACGTGCGGCGTAGATCGCCGCGAGGAGGTCCTCACGCGAGGCGAAGCGCCGGTAGACGGTCCGCCTGTCCACCCCCGCCTCGGCGGCGATGCTCGCGATGCTCGCGGCCGGGTCCGCGGCGAGCATCCGCGCCCCCGTGGTCAGTACCGCTTCGATGTTCCGCGCAGCATCAGCCCTCACGGGGGGCGAGTTTATCGGCCCGACCGCGCCGTCCCCCCGTGCCGGGGGCACGAGGGGGACGGCGAGGGGGCTGGCCGGGGCGGCCCGGGGGCCTGCGGCCCCTGCGCGATCCAGACACCACAGATCAAGAGTGAAACACCCCGGCCGCCGTCACGCTGTGAGCCGGAACACAGTTGAGGTTGACCTTGGGTCAGGGTGGAGGCTCGTCGCAACGGCCCGACGCCGACGCGGGCACACCAGATCCGAAGGAGCAACATGTCCATCACCCTTCCCGGTCAGGAGCAGGATCGCCCGGAGCTGCAGAAGGCGATCGAGGAGATCGTCGAGTCCGGTCTTCTCGGGGTGCAACTGCGGGTGAACGACGAGCAAGGCGAGTGGGTCGGCAGCGCCGGGACGCGCGAGCTGGGCCAGAGCGCGAAGCCACTGACCGACGGGCACTTCCGCATCGGCAGCAGCACCAAGAACTTCATCGCGACCGCGGTGCTCATGCTGGTGGCCGAGGGCAGGATCGGCCTGGACACCCCGGCCGGTGACCACCTGCCCGGGTTCAGGCTGGACCGGCGGATCACGGTGCGGATGCTGCTGCAGCACACCAGCGGGATCTTCAGCCACACCGGCGAGCTCTACGAGGACGGGACGGTCGCGCTTGGGGTCCCCTGGCGGGGCAAGGAGTGGGTGGACAAGCGATTCCACGCCTACCTGCCCGAGGAACTGGTGCGGCTGTCGTTGTCCAAGCCGGCGCGGTTCGCGCCGGGGGCGGGCTGGAGCTACTCCAACACCAACTACGTGCTGGCCCGGCTGGTGATCGAGAGCGTCACCGGCCGGTCGTTCGCCGAGGAGCTGCAGCGACTGATCCTGGGGCCGCTGGGGATGACCGGCACCGTGGCGCCGGGCACCTCGCCGGAGATCCCCGAGCCCCACAACCACGGCTACTACCGCTACGAGGACGCCGGGCAGGAGAAGACGGTCGATGTCACCCGCCACAACCCCTCCTGGGTTGCGGCCGGCGGCGACATGATCTCGACCACTCGGGACCTGCACACGTACTTCTCCGCGCTGATGGGCGGCAGGCTCCTGCCGGCCGGACTGCTGGCCGAGATGCGTACCCCGGAGGCGACGATCGGCTACGGCCTGGGGGTGTTCGCACAGGACCTGGGCCCGGGCGGCGGCACCGTCTTCCACCACAACGGCGCCACCATAGGCTCGGCCGCGCTGATGTACAGCACGCCCGATGGCCGCACCACCCTGACCGCCGGGCTGACCTACGTGGACGACGCCGACATGTCCGTAGCACCGGTATTCCAGACCGCCCAACAGCGGCTCGTCGGCGAGGTGTTCGGCGGCGGGCAGGCCGATCCGGCGCTGCCGACGGGCTGAACGCCCAAAGCCCGTACGCTTCGGGGGCCGGCCCCTTCCGGTCGTGCGTCAGACAGCACGCGAACCCGGGCCGCGCCGGGCCGGTCGGTCTCGGGCGCGGCCCCTCCACCTGCTCGGCCGCGCTGTGCGTCGTGGCCGAGCCCGAGCACGAGGCAGGCTGAGCGGATGACGAGCGGGGTCACGATCGGGCAGGCGGCGGCGTTCGTCGGCGTCACGGTGAAGACGGTGCGGCACTACCACCAGCATGGGCTGGTCGACGAGCCGCAGCGCGACGCCTCCGGCTACCGGCGGTACGGATCGGAGGAACTGCTGCGGCTGGTGCAGGTCCGGACGCTGGCCGCCGCCGGGGTGCCGCTGGCCGAGATCGGGCCGCTGCTCGACGCCGACGCCGGCCAGTTCGCCGATGCCCTCGCCGACGTCGCGCGGCAGCTCACCGAACGGATCGCGGACCTGGTCGCGCGCCTCGACATGCTGCACCGGCTCGCCGACGGCGACCGGGCCCTGCTGCCCGAGCGCGCCTGCACGATCCTGGGCCGGATGCCCGGCCTCGGCTTCGGCCCCGACTACGTGGCCGCGCAACGCGAGGCCCTGGTACTGGCCCGGGTGCTGGTGCCGGAGGGCTTCGACGGCTTCCTCACCCAGCTCGAACACCGGCTGGAGGACCCCGAGTACATCGAGCTGGCCAAGCGTGGCCAGGAGGCCGAGACCTGGGAACCGGACGACCCGAGGATCGAAGAACTCGCGACCGCCATGGCCGACCACTACCTCGCCAACCCCGAGCTGCTGGGAGACCCCACCAGCCAGCGGGCCTGGACCAAGGCCTCCACCCAGTACCGGCTGATCAATAACCACCGCGGGGACCAGGCTCCGGTCTCAGCCCGTCTGACCGCGCTCACCGAGGCCAGACTCCGCTCCGCAGGCGTACCCATCCCACGCCAATGACGGAGGCCTTGCGGCCAGTCGGTGCCGCCGGTGCGGATCTGCGGTGCCCGCTACCCCGTCAACGCCTTCCGGTACTGCACGCTGCCGGCCGGGCGCGAGCAGGCTAGTGACTTCGGCGGCCGGCACCGCCGGCCCCTCGTAGTCGGATGACGGTCGCCGCCGACGACCGTCACGCCCCCGGTGAAGGACACAAGGTGTCCTAAGGCAAACGACGTGTCCGGGTGGTTACCTGTTCGCAGCAGGCCGGCTGGCGGGATCGGCGCGTCGGGGCAGAGGCTGGTACCGAGCAGGACCGGGCCGCTGGGTGTTCGGCCGTGAGACAGAGGCAGAGGGCCATGACACGTTTCCTCGACAGACCGGAGCGGGTGTCGAGGCGGTCGAGCCGAAGGGCCGGTCTCGCCGCAGTCGCGCTGGGCGGTACGGTGCTGGTCGCCGCCGGGTGCGGTTCGTCGGGCACGACGTCGTCCACCACGCCGTCGCCTCCGTTCTCGCCGAACGCTAGCTCGTTCTCGGGTGAGCTCCCCTCCTCGGTCGCCTCGGCCAAGGCCTCGTTGCTGGAGTCGGCGTCGGCCGCCGCCTCCCAGGCCATGGCCTCGCTGTCGTCGGCGGCTGCTTCGTTCGAGGCGTCCGTCTCGGCCCAGGTGGCCGCCGGCCGCGCCCAGGCGCAGGCGGTCCTGTCGAAGACCGAGGGTGCGGGCAACGCGATGTCGGACGTCACGCTCACCGGTCTACCCAAGGCCCAGGCCGCGGGCTTCAACGCCGCACTGGTGACGGTGGTGAACAGCACGGCCTCGACGGCGTCGTACGCGATCAAGGTCGAGTTCCTCGACGAGACCGGCACGGTGGTGGACAGCTCCTACCTGGGGGTCGATGCCCTCGGCTCGGGGGCGAAGGCCGCCCCGATCGCCTTCAGCCCGATCGACCGGGACAAGGCGCTGATCGCCAGAGTGGCCCAGGCGCAGCGGTACTGAGCCGACGGACGGCGCCGCCCCGTCGCGGTTGCCGGGCCGTCCGTCCTCCCGTTGCGCGATCACGGGCCCACCGGGCGTGGCCATCCGGGCACGCTTGACATCGCCGCTCGTTCGGAATGAATATTCATTCCGTGCCTCGACATCACGACACCCCCCAGCTCCTCCTCGACGCCGCGATCGCGCTCTTCGCCGAGCGCACCTACGAGGGCACCCAGATGCCCGCCGTGGCGGCGCGGGCGGGGGTCGGGGTGGGCAGCATCTACCGGTACTTCCCCAGCAAGGAAGCGCTCGGCAACGCCGCCTTCCAGGACGCCAAGCGTGACCTGTTGGCCCACCTCGCCGAGGCCACGGCGGCGCCCGCCGAGTCGATCAGGGCGGAGTTCGCACAGTTCTGGGCCGGGTTCACCGGTTTCGCGGGCAGTCGACCGGCCGCCTTCGTCTTCCTGGAGCACCAGCAGCACGACACCTTCCTGGACGAGGAGAGCCGCGCCCTGGCGGCCGAACTCGACCGAATCGCAGCCGACTTCATCGAGCGCGGCCAGCGGGCCGGGGCGATCCGCGAGGGTGAGCCGCAGTTCCTGGTGGCGCTCGCGCTCGGTGCCTTCGCGGGGCTGCTCCGGGCGATCCGGCCCGCCGCCGTCACCGACCTTCCCCCCGTCGAGCGCGACCGGGCCGAGCAGGCCGTCTGGTCCCTCCTCAGCGCAAAGGACTCCTGAGATGCCCAAGACCGTCCTGATCACCGGCTGCTCCTCCGGAATGGGCCGGCAGACCGCGCTGGCGCTGCACGGTCTCGGCCACCGGGTGTACGCCACCGCGCGCCGTCCCGAGGTGATCGCCGACCTGGCCGCCCAGGGTATGGCCACCCTCGCGCTGGACGTCACGGACGAGGCCTCGATGGTCGCAGCCGTCCGGGAGGTCGAGCGGCGGGAGGGCCCGATCGACCTGCTGATCAACAACGCCGCGTACGGGCTGCACCAGCCCGTCGAGTCGGCGGACCCGGCCGAGGTGCGGGCGCAGTTCGACACCAACGTGTTCGGGCTGGTCCGGCTGACTCAGCTGGTGCTGCCGGGCATGCGCTCCGCCGGACGCGGCCGGATCGTCAACATCTCCTCGATGGCGGGCCGCTTCTCCCCGCCCGGCGGCGCCTTCTACCACGCCAGCAAGCACGCCGTGGAGGCGATCAGCGACTCGCTGCGGCTGGAGGTGGCGCCGTTCGGCATCGACGTGGTGGTGGTCCAGCCCGGCCCCACCATCACCGAGTTCGCGGGCACGGCGGTGGACACCATGGCCGCACCGCCGGCGCCCGGCGACCCGTACGGCACCTTCCGCGCCGAGCTCGCCGACATGTACGCCCACAAGAGCTTCACCCGGCGCAACGGCGCGGTGCCGGCGGAGGCGGCCACCCGGGTCATCGTGCGGGCCGCCACCACCGCGCGGCCGCGCGCCCGGTACGCCATCGGCGGGCTCTCCCGGGTGGTGATGACGGCCCGTCGGCTGCTGCCCGACGCCGCGTTCGACGCGGTGATGCGCCGCAGCTTCCCACTGCCGCGACCGGCCGCGTCCGCCCGCTGACGCCGCTCGCCGCTCGGCTTCGCGCCCGGTTTCCCACCGCCCGCACCGGAGGCCGGGTGAGGGCGGTCGTCGGTGACCGGATCCCGGAATCGTGGGCGGGGGCGGGCCGGTTGTCGTACCGTCCTGGGCCATGGACCTCGACTTCGCCACCCGCTTCGCCCAGGACTGGGCCGCCGCCTGGAACTCGCACGACCTGGAGCGCATCCTCGCCCACTTCACCGAGGACATCGTCTTCGCCTCGCCACGGATCGTCGAGATCATCGGCGACCCGGCCGGCGAGGTGCGCGGCAAGGACGCCCTTCGCGCCTACTGGGCCAAGGGGCTGGAGTACCTGCCCGATCTGCACTTCACCGTGGAGGACGTCCGTGCCTCCGTCGACACGCTCGTCATCAACTACCGCGACGAGCGCGGGCAGGCCGTCGCCGAGGTCCTCGCCTTCCGCGACGGCCTGGTCTGCCGCGGCTTCGGCGCGTACGGGCCGGAGGCGTGAGCCGGTCGGGCGGCCCCCGGGGGCGCGCCCGGCGGCCCCCCCGCGCCAGCCCCGGGGGGGGGCCCGGGCCGGGCCGCCCCGCCGCCCCGGCCGCCCGGGGGCACCCGGGCGG
>NZ_JBEXKB010000113.1:0-18287 GCF_040609455.1 Kitasatospora sp. NPDC004669 | reverse complement strand
CGACAATCGAGTTGGGACAGCATCTGTTCCGTGATCGCCATACCAGATCAACGAGCCGTTGCCCCCGAAGCAACAGGTTGATTCCTTACGGCTTCTGTGAACCCAGCACCTTTGTTCGCGGGTGTCGGGGAAGACCTCGCGCAGGGCCTTCCAGAACCCGAGTGCACCGTCGCCGACCGCCAGCGCGGGCGCGCGCATTCCCCGTCTTGCGCAGTCCCGCAGCAGCGAGGCCCAGGACTCGGACGACTCCCGGTAGCCGTCGGCCATCGCGACCAGTTCCTTGGTGCCGTCCGCACGCACGCCGATCACCACCAGGACGGCGGCCTTCGTCTCGTCCAGGCGTATGCGCAGGTGGATGCCGTCGACCCAGACGTAGACGTAGTCGGTGCCGGACAGGTCGCGCTCCTGGAATGCGGCGTGGTCGGCCTGCCACTGGGCGGTCAGCCGGGTCACCGTGGCCGGCGACAGTCCCGCCGAGCTCCCTAGGAACTGCTCCATGGCGGGCACGAAGTCGCCCGAGGACAGGCCGTGCAGGTAGAGCAGCGGCAGCACCTCGGCGATCTTCGGGGACTTGCGGCACCACGGCGGCAGGATCGCCGAGGAGAACCGCTTGCGCTCGCCGGTGTTCTCATCGACGCGCTTGTCATTCACCCGCGGGGCCTTGACCTCGATCATGCCGGCGGCGGTGGTGACCTGCCGGGGCTGGTGGTAGCCGTTGCGGACTATCAACCGCCGACCGTTGTCGTCCCGTTCGTGGGCCAACTCGGCGATGTAGGCGTTGACTTCTGCTTCCAGAGCGGCGGCCAGCATTCGCCTCGCGCCCTCGCGGACGATCTCGTCCAGCAGGGAGCCATCTCGCGTGGTGCCGTCCTCGTTGATTACGGTGAGCACAGGGCGTGCCTTCCCGACCGGCGCTGCAACGTCGGTCTTGCTCGGTGACCTATCGATCAATCACCCAGGAAGGTACGCCCTCCCGAGCCGATCCACAGGTTCTGAGCATTCCTCCTGACCGCACGTTCTGGCACGGATCTGGCACGGGCTCAGAGCGTTCGGACGCCAGGCAGTGTTCGATTCCTTCCACTCCCGTCATGGGCCATACCGGTCACGTCTTGCATCCGCTCGGGCGAGGCAGAGGCTGCCTCCGGTACACCTCCCGCTCAGCCGGGCACCCGTTCTTCCCGGGCAGGTGCTCAAGACCGTCGGTGCTGGAAACGACGGAGGGCAGCACGGTCGGGCGTCCCTTGTGTATCGGACAGGAGGAACTGGATGTTTGGGCGGGCACCCCAGGTAGTGTGGCGCCGCTGGGCGGCGACGGTGACGGTGGCGGCAGGTGCCGTTGGCTTGGTCGGAGTGGTCCCGGCTGCTGCCGTGGAGCACCCTGACAAGGGAACCGAGGTGGACTGCGGAGATAACCCTGGAGCCCTTCAGCCCGCGATCTCCGCTGCTCAGCCGGGGGATACGCTGCTGGTGAGAGGGACTTGCGAGGGTAACTTCACCATCCCCAAGGACCTAACCCTGATCGGCGAGAAACACAAACACGCTGTCCTCGACGGTAACCAGGCCGGCACTACTGTGATGGTTCCTGGCGGGCCCCGGCGGGTGGTGCTCAAGAATCTGAGCATCACCCGTGGCAGCGCCAATGACGGCGGCGGCATCCGCAACAGCGGCGGGCTGGTGCTGGACCACTCCATTGTGCAGAACAACACCGCGACGCACGAGGGAGGCGGCATCAAGAACGACGGCACGATGCTGCTGGACCACTCCACGGTGCAGAACAACACCGCGACGCACGACGGAGGCGGCATCAAGAACGACGGCTCGATGCTGCTGGACCACTCCACGGTGCAGGACAACACCGCTGCAAACAGCGGCGGCGGCATTCATAATGGGGGCGGCGGCGTTGCGACGCTGACCGGCTCCACGGTGCAGAACAACACCGCGACAAGCAAGGGCGGCGGCATCCAGGATGACAACGTACTGACGCTGACCGACTCCACGGTGCGGGGCAACACCGCAGCGATCGGCGGCGGTATCAACATCCGCAACTGGGCGACGCTGACCAACTCCACGGTGCAGGACAACACCGCAGCGACCGGTGGCGGTATCTACAACAACGGTGCGGCGACGCTGACCGGCTCCACGGTGCAGAACAACACCGGGACAAGCAAGGGCGGCGGTATCTACAACGACGGCACGGTGACCCTGTTCGCCTCCAAGGTGAAGGACAACACTGCGAACGGCGGCCCCGGTAGCGGCGGCGGCATCTTCACGAGCCAGGAAGTGCTGCTGCACGATTCAGAGGTACGCGACAACGAGCCGGACAACTGCGCCCCAACCGGGGCCGTCCCCGGCTGTAAAGGCTAGAAGGTCGCTGAAGATCTTGCTGGTGGAGGGGCTGTCCCGATTCGGGAACAGCCCCTCCTGCGCTATGTGGTTGCGGGGGTGAGGGTCCAGGTGAGGCCGAGGTTGATGAGGCGGCGGAGGTTGAGGGCTGCGGCGCGGTTGTGGAGCCAGGTGTTGTTCTTCAGAGCGCCTCGGTAGGGGACTCTGCGGTTGCCCCGGGCGACGAGCCAGTGGCGGCCAGGACCTGCGGCGGCATGCTCGGCCGCCCGTTCGTCGACGGGTACATGTCCGGGAACATCCCCACCGGGATCAGCTCCCGGCAGGTCTCCCACACGTTCGGCTCGACCGGATCCCCAACCCATTCCCCCTGCACACACAGCAGTCTGGCCTCCACCGCTCAGCGCGAGGCCAGACCGAGATCACGGCGAGCCCGTGCCGCACCCGGCAGGATGGGGCCCGTGCCGAAGAACCCCCCCGGAATCGATGCAGCACCACCTGCGCCAGTGCCTGAACCGTCATGCCCGCGAGCGCCGGCCGCACGTGAACGCCATCACGGTCCGCTTCCGCGCCGGATTCGCCTATGTGGATGCCGAGTTACCTGGCGAGCAGACTATCCCGCTGTGCCGCCTGCGGTTCACCGGCGTGCTGCACACCTGGGGCTTCGCTCTCTACCTGGCCAGCAACGACAGCTACCGGGACAACATCCTGCCCAGCGGACTGCCCGCCGGCTCCCCTGAAGAAGCGCTCGACTGCGCAGGAGACCTCTACCTCGGCGGAGCGACCGCCTGATCAACACCCCAACACCCCAAAGAGCGCGGCGATTGCCAGCGCCAGCACCAGGAGCGGGGCCGCCACCCAGACCGGGACCAGCACGCTTGCGCCGAACGCGTAGCCCAACTCCCGGAACCGCCTTGGTACGAACACCACCCGCGCACCCGCTGCGGCTGTTTTCACAACTCCCGCCAACGGGTATGAGCTTCGGATGGCCATGAGCCAAAGGTAGATCCTGGCACGGGAATTCGTAAGGTATCCGCAAGCTTACCTCGGCGCCTTGCCGTCTCTGGGGCGGATGCGAGGATGCGGGAGTGTATTGGTACCTGACTGTTCGCTCGGACTGTCGCTACGGGGAAAGCGTCCCGCCAAGCGTGCTGGTGGAGCTGCTGGACTCGGTGCCCGGCCTGCGGAGGAGCGACCTGGGCTGCTACGAGGCCGAGGATGGCCTCGACCGGCTCGATCTGTCGCTGATCGCGTGCAACGAGGCCGGTAACTACGCCGTCCACAAGGGCAAGGTGCCCGAGCGGATCAACATGGTGGAGCTGATCTGTTCCTCCGGTTCTCCCCAGGCCTACGAGAGCGCACTGGCGCTGGCGGTGAGGATTGCGGACACGCTCGGCTGGGAGGTCGCCGACCCCGATACCGACGAAGTCCTGCACGCAAGGCCGACCGGATGACCTTGGGCGATCGACCCGCGGCCGGATGCGTGGACCGCGACTACGGCCTGCGGGGCCGTTGCGGCCGGGCCGCCGACTGTCAGGCCGCCTGCTGGGGAACACCGCAGGACACTGGTACGTGCCGAGCAGATGTCGGCGGGAATGGTCAGCTGTCAGGTGGTCGAGGCTCCCGGCGCCACACACAGGAACGGGCCGTCCGACTGGCTCGAGGGCGACCGTGGAAGTGCAGATTGGTTGCGACCGGCAGGTGGTTCGCCAGGTGGACGGTGACGGCAGAAGCGGGCGCCACGCGGATGGTAGGGGCAACGAACCGGCGGTTGTCGGACTTGCCGTACAGGCTGCGGCCGGAGATGTCGAACCGGGCCTGCGCGGAGGTCAGGGTGATGGTCGGCGACGGCTGCTCGGCGGCATCGGCATCCGCCGGATCGGCGGAATACCTGACCGGACGTCATGCCCGCCTCCCGGGGACGGTCGATGGCGGCCCACCTGAGATCGCGCCAGCGTCGCCCGCCGGGGGGTGCGGCCCATGTGGTCGGTCATCCGGCGCATGGCCGGGTCCTTCATCCATTTGTGAAGTTGCCTTGATGGCCCGCCCCGGGGAGGTCGGGCCATCAAGGCGCTTGGGGGTTCTTAACCGAGTGAGGTGAGGAGGGTGTTGAGAGCGTCGACCTCGGTGGTCTTGTCCGGGTTCTTGGCGCGCAGCGCCTTCAGGACGTGGTCGATTTCGCCGTCGAGGAAGGTCCAGGCCTGCTCGTTCTTGGGTTCGAGGGTGGGCTGGGCGTCGTCCCATGCGGTTTCGAGGTCGGTCACCCGGGTGGTCGCGGCCGCCTGGTTGCCCGAGTTGAGCTTCGCCAGGGTGTCGGCCGTGATCGTGCGGAACTTCGCGATGTCAGCCGGGGGGAACGAGGACGTCGCCTGCTGGGGGGTGAGGGAGGCGGTCGCGGGTGCGGGGGCGTCGGCCTCGCCGGCCGCCGCCGCGTGCGGCTGCTGGTGCGCCCAGACGAGGAGGGCCGCGGTCGCGACCGCTACGACGGCGTAGTAGCCGAGCATGATCCGCTCACGCGCCGGGTTCACGGCCCGCGGGGTCTGGGACAGGTCGTCGGCCTCGATGACATCGCTGCGGCTACGCGTGAGGTAGAGGACCGTGGCGAGGATCGCGACCAGGAAGATCACGCTGGTCACCGCGGTGCCGAGGCCCAGGCCGCCCTGGTCGCCGGGCGAGCCGAGCCAGTCACCGAGGTTGGCGCCGAGCGGGCGGGTGAGGATGTAGGCCAGCCAGAAGGAGAGCACCGCGCCGGCGCCGAGGCGCCACCCGAGGACGATCGCCGCGATCAGCCCGAGGGGGAGGAGCACGGAGACGTCCGGGGTCCAGCCGGTCAGTTCCAGGGTCCAGTCGCCGGTCGCGGTGCCCAGGGCGAAGGTGACCAGGACCGCGAGCCAGTAGAAGAGTTCACGGGGACGGGTGACGATGCTGTGGATCGACAGGGTCCGCTCGCGGGCGTACCAGATCCCGAAGACGACGGTGAGGACGGCGGCGAACACGCTGCTGCTCACCGCGAGGGGAACGCCCTGGCTGTCCGTGAGGATGTCGGTGTAGAGGGTGCCGGTCACGCTCAGCACCACGACGGTGAGCCAGTATACGAACGGGATGTAGCGCTTGGTGCTGAGTTGCCAGCCCAGGACGGCGGCCAGAACGGCGGTGAAGATCAACGCGGTGTTGATCAGGCCGACGCCGAGGGTGGTGTTGATCCAGTCGGCGAAGCTCTCGCCGACCGTGGTGCACAGGACCTTGATCACCCAGAACCAGATCGTGACCTCGGGAACCTTGTTCAGCATCCGGTGGGCGTCGGGCCTGGCCGCGGCCCGTTCAGTGGTGGTAGCCATGGGGGCGAGGCTGACACAGCGGACCTGAACACAACCTGAGCACGGTTTCGGGGATGCGCCCCGGCCGGGCAATACTGGCCCGCATGACCGCTCACCGCGTGCTGGTCGTCGAGGACGACCACGGACTTCGCGACGTGCTCGCCCGAGGCCTGCGGGAGGAGCACTTCGAGGTGCTCACCGCCGCCGACGGGGCGGGCGCGCTGCGCGCCGTCCACGACCGGGTGGACGCCGTGGTCCTGGACATCGGCCTGCCCGACTCCGACGGGCGCGACGTCTGCCACGCCATGCGCGCGGCGGGCTTCGACGCGCCCGTACTCTTCCTCACCGCCCACGACACGCTGCCCGACCGACTGTCGGGCTTCTCGGCCGGGGGCGACGACTACCTCGCCAAGCCCTTCCATCTGACCGAGCTCGCGGCCCGGGTACGCGCTGCCCTGCGCCGCAACGCGCGCGAGCCCGGTGTTGAGGTCGACGGTCTGCGGCTGGACCCGGTCGCGCACGTACTGGAGCCCACGAGCGGCGAGGCGGTGGCACTCACCCCGACCGAGTTCCGGCTGCTGGCCTGCCTGATGTCCGCCCCCGGCGCGGTGGTCCGCAGGCGGACGCTGCTGCGGGCGGGGTGGCCCGAGGGCGCCCAGGTCAGTGACAACACCCTCGACCAGTACCTGGCGCGGCTACGGCGCAAGCTGCGGGAGGCGGGCAGCGCGCAGGGCATCCTGACGGTGCGCGGCGTCGGATACCGCTTCGCATGAGGACCCCATGAAGAAGATGAGAGCCCCCGCCACCCTGCGCGGGCGCCTCGCCCTGCTCGCCCTGGCCACCACCGCGATCTGGGTCGCCTTGCTCACCGCCGTCTTCAACGTGGAACTGGGCGCGCACCTGCGCCAGCAGTCCGACGACCTGGTGCGCACCCGCGCGCAGGCGGTGGCCGCGACCGTGGAGGCCCAACCGGACGGCCGGATCGTGGTACGTGAACCGACCGACGACACGGCGCTCGACGTCGGCATCTGGATCTACCAGGGCACCACGGCAATCGAGCGCCCCAGCGCATCGAGCGCGCTCCAGGACCGTGCGGACCACCTGGCCGGGAACGGAGAGACCTTCACGGACACCTCCGAACCGCACGCCTTCCGGATGTACGCGCTGCCCGTCATGACAGGCGACCACCAGGTGGGCACAGTCGTCGCCTCGGTCAACCTGGACGCGTACCGATCCAGCGCCCGGTCGGCGCTGGCCGGTTCGATAGGACTCGGCGTACTGCTGCTCGGCGGCATCTACCTGGTCACCCGCACCGTAGTCGGCCGGGCCCTACGGCCGGTCGGCCAGATGAGCGCCCAGGCCTCCGAGTGGAGCGAGCACGGCACCACCCAGAGGTTCGGCGCCGAAGGCCACCTCGCCGAACTCGCCGGGCTCGCTGGCAACCTCGACGAACTCCTCGACCGCCAAGCCGCCCTGCTGCGCCACGAGCAACAGTTGACGGCCGAGCTCTCCCACGAGCTGCGCACCCCCCTGGCCAGGATCACCGCCGAGACCGACTGGCTCACCACCCGTCCCCGGGACGCCGCCGACCAACGCACCTCGCACGAGGCCATCGCCACCGCCGCGGCCCAAATGCGGCGGATCTGCGAGACGCTGCTCTCCGAGGCCCGAACCCGCAGCGCCCAGGTGCCCGGCCGCTGCGCCGTGGACGACGTGGCCCGCGCACTGGCCCGGCGCAGCGCCGAGGAACACCCCGACGCTCCGCCCGTCACCGTGGCCGGCGACGGCGCGACCGCGGGCATCTCCGACGCGCTCATGGAGCGCATCCTGACGCCGCTGCTCGACAACGCCCGCCGCTACGCGGTGCGCCGGATCACGGTGGAGTCCGAGCGGCGGCCCGGCGGGGTGCAGGTGACGATAGCCGACGACGGCTGCGGCGTGCCCGAGACGATGGGCAAGGCCGTCTTCGAGGCGGGCCGCCGCGCCCACCCGGGCGACGGCCACGACGGCGCAGGCCTCGGCCTTCCCCTGGCCCGCCGCCTCGCCCGCGCCGCCGGGGGCGACATCACCCTCGCGCACTCGTCCGAGGGCGCGAGGTTCGTGGTGTTGCTTCCCGCAGGTTGACGGACGGGACACGACGGAGGCATCGGATCGGTCAATGGCGAGCCCGTGGCGCCGACGATCGTCGGTGCCACGCGCTCAACGAGGACCCGGCGAAGGTGCGCCAGGCCGCGCGCCCCTCCTGGTCTCACACCGGACGGGCTCGGGAGGACGTCGATGCGCTCGGGCGGGGTGTCGCGGGTGGTGAGCAGCCGGGCGGGTCGGTGGTGGCGCCGGCCCGGGCGAGGTTGGCGTGGGTGGCCTCGCGGCCGAGGTGGGAGTCGGAGATCTGCACGGACTCAGGGGGCGAGCGCGGTGGTCAGGGAGCCCCAGCGGTCGCCGAGGACGACGATCCGGCGGCCGTCCAGTTCGGTGGCGGTGCCGTCGGCGCTGTCCGTCTCGCCCGCGAGGTGGCGCAGGAGGTACTCGTCGGCGGCGTCCTAGGCGCGCAGCCGCTCGTGCGGGTCCTCGGGGTGGCGGGTGAGCCGGAAGGTGCCCCACGGGGTGGTGAACGGGGTCGCGGCGGCGGGCGTGCTCTGGGGATTCACCGTGTTCTCAGGCTATCCGACGGCTCGACCGGGAAGGGCGGACGGATACTGGAAGAGCCCAGCCGAGAGGGGTGAGGGCGATGGACTGGAAGCTCGAAGTCGTGGTTGTCCCGGTGGCGGACGTGGACCGCGCGAAGCTGTTCTACGAGGAGCAAGCCGGCTTCACGGTCAACCACGACACCCGGCTGCGGGACGGCGTCCGGGTGGTCCAGCTGACTCCCCCGGGCTCGACCTGCTCGATCGTGGTGGGCACCGGGGTGATCGATTCGGCGCCCGGGTCGGTGAAGGGACTCCAACTGGTGGTGCCGGACATCGACAAGGCGCACGCCGAACTGGTGGCGCGGGGCGCCGAGGTCAGCCCCGTCCAGCACTTCGAGGCGGGGGCGCGGGTGAATGAGCACGGGGAGGCGTGGAACTCCTTCGTGTTCTTCAACGACCCGGACGGCAACGGCTGGGCGGTCCAGGAAGCGCCCAGGGCGGCGTAGTCAGTCGGATCTGAAGTCGATCGGCTCTTGAACTGCGGGAATGGCTGAAGGCGAGGGAAGCGTCCGGGGCAGCTGGGTCTGGTGGGTCCGGCTGACGAAGGCGCGTGGGCTGGCGGCGACGGCCTGCTGGGCCGGGCACGTGCGGGTGAACGGCGAGCCGGCCAAGCAGGCGCAGTCGCTGCGGCCCGGGGACGAGGTCCGGGTCCGCGAGGAGGTGGCCGTAGAGGTTGATGGCGACTGTAGAGTGGCGCAGGGTCTTGGAGACGACGGCGAGGGGGATGCCGGCGGCGGTGTAGCGCAGGTCGTGGAGGCCGATGCGGGGGAGGCCCAGAACGATGGTGTGTTTGCGGAACTGGTCGAGGACCCACCGCGGGCGAGGCGGTGAGCCGCCAGGCGGGCGAAGACGGGGCCCTCCAGGCTGCCGGCGGAGTGGGCGGCTATCTGGAGGACGGCCAGGTCACCGGTCCGAGCGCGGCTTCGCCCTCGCCGCCATCAGCCACGATCTGTCGCCGGTGGCCGATCCTGCCGACGCGGTGATCACCTGATCGCGGCCTCCTCGGGCAGGGCGAACCCGGCGGGTGTCGAGGGGCGGTAGCCGGGCTCGGTCCTGGTGGCCCGACACGGCGACGGGCGTGCCGGTGGGGCCGCGGTCGGCCGCGGCCCCACCGATTGACCTGCTGATGGGTCAGGAGACGGTCACGTCGTCGTAGTAGGTGTAGGTCGGGTCACCCGGGTAGTTGTCGTCGTGGTTCGACAGGGTGAGGGTGTAGCTGTGGCCCGGGGTCACGGTCGCCGTCTTGTTGGCCCAGGCCGAGGTGGCGGCGCAGGTCTTGGCGAGGACGGTGGTGGTGGTGCCGGTGGTGTTGTCCTTCAGGGTGGCGGTGGCCCAGTCGTAGGTGAGGGTGTCCGGGCAGGTGTTGCTGTACCAGAAGGACAGCTTGCTGGAGCCGGCCGGCGCGGTGAAGGTCTGGGCGATCGAGGAGTTGGCGCTCGGGTTGGTCGAGCCGACCATGGCGCCGTAGCTGCCGGTGTGGGCGGCGGCGGTGGTGGCGGAGGTGGAGCCGGCGGAGGTCCAGCCGGTCAGGTTGCCGGTCTCGAAGCCGCCGTTGGTGATGGCGTTGCCGCCGGATCCGGTCACGGTCCAGGTGAAGCTGGTGGAGCCGGTGGCGCCGGTGGTGTCGCGGGCTGTGACGGTGACGTTGTAGCTTCCGGCGGTGGTGGCGGTGCCGCTGATCAGGCCGCTGGAGCTGATGGACAGGCCGGCCGGCAGGCCGGTGGCCGAGTACGTCAGGGTTTGGCCTGAGGCGGAGTCGCTGGCGTGGATCTGCAGCGAGGCGGCGGCGCCGGCGGCGCTGGTCTGGCTGCCCGGGTTGGTGACGGTGACCGTGTTGCCGGTGCTGCTGCCGGCCGAGAAGGCGGCCAGGCCGTTGGGGGTGCCGAGGCCGGTCGGGCCGTCGTAGCCGGCGCCCGCGGTGCACAGGTACGACGGTGAGCAGGTGCCGTTGGCGCCGCTGGTGACGTCGTTCAGTGAACCGGTGTGCTGGTACGGGTACTTGGTCGGGTAGTCGCTCGCGCCCGGGGTTCCGGCGTCGGCGTAGACGGCGGCGATGATCGGAGCGGAGGCGCTGGTGCCGCCGTAGACGGCCCAGCCGCTGCCGCCGTAGGTCTGGTAGACCGCGACGCCGGTGGCCGGGTCGGCGACCGCCGACACGTCGGCGATGGTGCGGTTGGAGCAGCCGCTGTCGGTCTGCCAGCTGGGCTTGGGGTCGTAGGCGGAGCAGCCGGAGCCGGCGCCGTTGCCGCCCGCGCTGGAGCCCCAGACGGTCTCGCCCCAACCACGGGAGCTGGAGTCACGGCTCAGCGAGGTGCCGCCGACCGAGGTGACGTACTGGGAGCCCGCCGGGTACTGGGCGCCGTAGCCGGAGTCGCCGGAGGAGACGGTGATGACGACGCCGGGGTGGTTGAAGTACTGGCTGTCCGAGGTGGTGTCGGTCGAGTCCTCGGGGCCGCCGTAGCTGTTGGAGACGAACTTGGCGCCCTGGGTGACGGCCTGGTTGACCGAGGCGCCGAGGTCGGCCATGGTCGCCGAGTTGGCCTCGACCAGCAGGATGTGGGCGTTCGGGGCGACGGCGGAGACCATGTCGAGGTCGAGGGAGATCTCGCCCGCCCAGCCGGTGTCACCGGCCGGGTAGCTGGTGCCGCCGTTCTGGTCGATCTTCTTGAAGCAGCCGTTGGCGGTGGTGCACGCAGGCAGCCCGTACTGCGTGCGGTAGGTCGCCAGGTCGGACTCGGCGTTGGGGTCGTCGTTGGCGTCGACGATGGCGATGGTCTGTCCCGCGCCGCCGTTGGCCGACAGGCTGTAGGCGCTCTGGAGGTCGCCCGGCCCGTAGCCGGACGGCGTCGCGTTCGGCGACACGGCGTTGAGGGAGAACGCGTGCGGCTGAACGACGTCGGTGCGTACCAGGGCGTTGCAGGCCATCTGGTGACGCTGGGTCGGTTTGGCGCAGACGTGCTTGGCGTTCGCGCCGGACGCGGTGGTCGCGGCGTCGGACGGCGCCGCGACGGCGAGGCCGGCGGCCACCACGGCGCCGACCGCGAGGGACGCGGTGGTCGCCCGGAGCCCGCCGCGGCGTAGCGCTGAGCGGATGAGGGTGTGCAACTTAGCCCTCCCGTATGGGGGTTGGGCCCCGGTCAGGCGAGGACACGCCTTTGTGGGGGTGCCGGTTCTCGGGCAGGCCCGGGGATGAGGGGGAACGCGCACGTGCAGACGGCTGCCCAGGCGGCTCGGCCGGGGGCGGGGCGACAAGGCCTCCGGAGGGGGAAACGGGAGCCCAGCCGAATGGGGGTGTTCTGGGCATGCCATGGGGGTGGTGCTGAGCCTCTACGGCGTCAGCGGCAGAAAGGTAGCGAAGCGCGGACCCGCGAACAAGGCGGATGTCCGCGCCATGACCGAGGCTTGACCGGGCGGGATGTCGCCATTGGCGTGCTCACGCCGCCCCGCCGGCTGAGCGCCGGTTCACCTCGTGCACGGAACGGCCGAGGCCAGCGCGGAAGTGCTCAGCCCGTCGGGCCCGGCGGGCTATACCCGATCAGGTTGATGCGGTCGTAGTCGAACACACCAGGGCCGGTCGCGGAAGGGCCGATCCGGATCGAGGAGAAGAGCAGACGCAGCACGGTCGCTCTGCGCTCTGGCGGCAGCCGGTGCCAATGGAACCGGGCATCAGGTCCGGTGGCCACACCGTCGAGGGCCTCGACCGGTCGTACTCTGACGCCGAAGTGAACTGCCCGAACGCGTTTGAGCGCGGCGGCACGGAGTGTGACGTACTCGGCGGGGGTGAGCCGCTCGTTCTCGCGCAGACCGGCGAGCTGGGCAAGGTGCTCAAGGTCGGTGTCGAGGTCGGCGAGGTGGCCGTCGGCCGGGTCCGGTGCTGAGAGAGGGGCGATGTTGTCGCCGCCCTGCCACTGTTCAAGGGCGGTGACGGCTGACTCCGCCACGAAGGCCTCCAGTCGTCCGGCGGCGATGTGTCGTCGGCAGCGATCTGTCGCCAGCCCGCTCTTGGCCGTGCAGGAGTAGAAGGGGTAGGTGCCGATCATGTGGCCGACCATGTGGCGGTCGCACCTTGCGCACAGGAGAAGTCCGGTCAACGGGTAGAGGCGTGGGGGGCGTTGACCGACGGCACTGGCCTGACTACGGCTCTCACGCAGGTCGCGGACCTGTTCCCACTCGGCGTCGCTGACGCACGGCTCCCAGGTGGCCCTGACGTAACCGCCGTCCGGCTCGCGCAGGACGCCGCCGCGGAAGACGCGCAGCCCCGCGTATCGGGGCGCGTCGAGGACGCGGGCGACGCCGCCGACGGTCCAGCGGCGGCCGCCGGAGGTCGGCACGCCGCGGGTCGACTCCCCGGCCAGGAAGCGGCTGTAGATCTCCCGGACGATGAGCGCCTCGGCCTCGATCAGGCGATAGGTGCCGGCCTCGTAGCCGTAGGCGCGCCGTCCGCCGCCGTGGGGGCGACCTCGGGCCGCGGTGAGCTCGTGTGCGGCTTTGGCGGTGGCGGACACGCCCGAGGCGGCACGGCAGGCGCGTTCGGCATCACCGAGCAGCAGGCGACGCTGCTCGGGGTCGGTGAGATCGCGGCCGGCGACGCAACCATGGAGGAGGATGCCATGGGCCTCGGCGGTTCGAAGCAGTTCCACCAAGTCGAAGGGCTGCCAGATCAGTTGCTCCGGCTCGTAGCAGACGAGGTGCCGGAAGGCGCCGGCACGGGCTGCGGCGAGCATCGCCTCCCAGCCCGACCGGGTCCGGTCTCGTTGCCAGGACATCGCCCGGGTGTCGAGATACACGTGCCGGGGGTCGACCTGGATTCCGAGTTCCCACGCGAGTTCGCGGCAGCCGCGCTCCCGGCGGTCCACGGTGGTCTGGTCCCGGCAGCGCAGGTGGGGGATGCGGCAGTAGATCGCGCCCTCGTCCGAGGGCAGGGTCGGTCTCACCTCTGGCAGATCCGGACGGCGCAGGCCGTGGCCGGCTGCCGCGCGGTGACGGGTCGGCGCTGTACGGCCACGTGATCGCTCCTGCGGTTTCGGCGGACGGGCTCGTAGCGAGAGCCGTGCGCAGCAGAATAGGCAAGGCTTGCCTTAGGCCCCAGTCCTGACTGGTGGGGAGGGAACTGTCGGCGGAATCCCCGACTTCCTCTGTGGGCGCACGGCCGCCTCCCCCTGGGGCGCGCCACTCTCCTGCCGGCGGGCCGGTACTCAATCGAGACCTGATCAAGCCCATCTCGGCTTGTTAGGTGAGGCTTGCCTGTCCTACAGTCCTCGGCGCCGGGTCCGCACTCCGCGGACCGCCGACCACCGGGGGGTCGTCCGGCTCCATTCGTCATCGACCGTCCTGCCTGGATCGGAGAACCCATCGTGCCCAGAACCGCACGCCCGCTCGTCGCCGTCGCCGCCCTGTCCGTCGCCTGCCTCGCCCTGTCGGCCTGCGGCACCTCGGCCGGAAAGCCCGCCGCGGATGCCTCGCCCTCCGTGAGCGGCCAGTCGCTGGCAGGCCAGTCGATCACGCTCTACAGCGGCCAGCACGAGGAGACCACGAAGGCACTGGCGGCCGACTTCGAGAAGCGCACCGGCGTCAAGGTCCAGCTGCGTTCCGGGGATGAGGCAGAGCTGGCCAACCAGATCCTCCAGGAGGGTGGCGCCTCGCCGGCGGACGTGTTCTACGCCGAGAACCCCCCGGCGCTGACCGTCCTGGAGAACAAGGGGCTGCTCGCGCAGGTGCAGGGGGACACCCTCAAGTCCGTTCCGGCCGAGGACAGTTCGCCCAAGGGCGACTGGGTCGGCGTCTCCGCTCGCACGGCCGCGTTCGTCGCCGCCACCGGCACCCCGGCCGACACCGCTCCGCCGGCCTCCGTGCTCGACCTGGCCAAGCCGGAGTGGAAGGGCCGCCTGGGCATCGCGCCGAGCGAGACCGACTTCGCGCCGATTGTCACCCGCGTGCTGAAGGCCGGTGGTGCGGACGCGGCCAAGCAGTGGGTGGCCGGCCTGAAGGCGAACGCGAAGGTCTACAGCAGCAACGAGGACCTGGCCAACGCCGTCAACAGCGGTGAGGTCCAGGGTGGGGTGGTCGACCACTACTACTGGTACCGCCTGCGCGACGAGAAGACTGCGGCCGGCACCAAGAGCGTGCTGCACTACTTCACCAAGGGTGACGCGGGCGCGCTGGTCGACGTCTCCGGTGCCGCCGTGCTGGGCAGCAGCAAGCACCAGGCCGCCGCCCAGGCCTTCCTCGCCTACCTGGCCAGCGCCCCCGCGCAGACCGTGATCGCCAACTCCCAGAGCTACGAGTACCCGCTGGTCGCGGGGGTGAAGAGCAAGGAGAACCTGCCCGCGCTCGACTCGATCGGCACCGTCGCCCCCGTCGCGGACCTCGGCGACGGCAAGGACGCCCTGCAGCTCCTCCAGGATGCCGGCCTGCTCCAGTAGGCCTCTTCTCCGCTCGCACGCGGTGGCCGGACGCTCGCCCGCGTCCGGCCATCGGCCGCGTCCGACGGTCACGCGATCGAGACGGGCAACGCCGCCGGGAGCCAAGTCGGCCCGCAATTCGGCGACTTGAGGAGCGAACACCGGACCGGCGCGGCATCCTGTGTTCCCAACCCTCATGAAGTGGAGAACCGATGTCCGACGACATCGAAGGACCGGCCGGTACCCACCGGCTGCAGATACGGCGTACCAGACGTGTGTTCCACGCCATGGCCGCGGTGGCGCTGCTGATATCGGCGGCTGCTGTCGGCACCGAGGCGATGGCGGCTTCCCCGGCGGACGCCGGGCCGCCGTCCACCGCCGACCAGGAGAAGGGAATGACAGTCGGGCAGCCCTTCCACGACCCTGCCAACGCCGACACCGACGGCGATGCCGATCGGAACCTGACGATCACCCTGGACGCGAAGCAGGCCCGGTTCGACGTCTCCGGTCGCAAGGTGTACGGCGAGTCCTACGACGGCTCCTTCGTCGCCCCCACCATCCACGCGGCACCGGGTTCGGCTGTCACCGTCCGCCTGGTCAATCACCTGCCGGTCGCCACCAACCTGCACTTCCACGGCCTGCACGTCTCGCCCGAGGGGCAGTCCGACGACTCCTTCCTGTGCGTCTCGCCAGGAGCATCGACCACCTACCGGCTGGCGATCCCCGCGAACCACCCGCTCGGCACTTACTGGTACCACAGCCACGCCATGGGCACGACCTGTCCCGCCCCGGGCTCCCAGGGCATGTCCGACATGGGCTTCATGCCCGGCGATGTGGAGAACCAGATCTTCGCGGGCCTGTCCGGAGCCCTGGTCGTCGGCGACGACCGCACTCTGCTGCCGAAGCAGTTGCGGCACATCGCCGCGCACACCGTCGTCCTGAAGGACGTCCAGCTCGACTCCGCCGGGCACATCCCGCAGAACGCCGCCGGAGCGTCGATCAACTCCAACAACCCGACCGTGCGCCTGGTCAACGGCCAGCTGCGGCCGGTGCTGTCCATGCGCCCGAACGAGACCCAGCTGTGGCGCCTGGTCAACGCCGGAGCCGACATCTTCTACCAACTCCAGCTGGACGGTCACCACTTCACCGTCATCGGCGAGGACGGCACCCCCGTCGCGCACGTCACCAACGCGGACACCCTGCTGCTTCCCCCGGGCAAACGCTACGACGTCCTCGTCACCGCGAACGCCAACCCCGGCCAGGCCACGCTGCGCACGACCGCCTACGGCAACGGCCCCCAGGGCGACTCCTACCCGGACACAGCACTGGCCACCGTCAAGGTCGCCGGCCACCCCGAGCGCCGGATGCCGGACGTGACCGGCGCCATGCCGACCGCGCCAGCAGACCTGTCGGCCGTGCCGATCGCCCAGCGCCGCACCCTGGACCTGTCCGAGAACGGCGACGGCACGGTCTTCTACATCAACGGCAAGCAGTTCTCCATGGACGGCTCCGTGTTCGACACCCCGGCGAAGCTCGGCACGGTCGAGGAGTGGACCATCGTCAACCACTCCGGCGAGGACCACCCCTTCCACCTGCACACCAACGCCTTCCAGGTGGCGTCCGTCAACGGCGCGGCCCAGCCCTACACCCACCGCCAGGACATCATCCCCGTCCCGCACGCGGTCGACGGCGTACCGGGCCAGGTCGTGATCCGGGTCAACTTCGCCGACTACCCCGGCAAGTGGATGTTCCACTGCCACATCGCCGCCCACGAGGACAACGGCATGATGAGCTACATCAACGTCGTCCGCTGACACCGCCACGACACGACAGCCAGGCCGGGCGCACGTGCCACGGGAGCACCGTGCACGTCGCCCGGCCCGGCTAAGTGCGATCGTCGCCGCACCGTAGGTTCGGCCCGGTCCCGCTGCTCAGGAGGGTGGGGGTCGGGCCCGTCGTACGGTGGAGGTACGGTCGGTCCGGTCTCGCGGCGTTTCGCGGTCCGCCGCACGGGAGCGAATCAGGAGTCCCATTCACCCGAAGTCCGGGCCGGCGTCGTTGCTCGGGCGAGTGGTGGCGGGCCCGTCGTACGGTGAAGGTATGGCCGGCCCGGTCTCACGGCCTCCATGGTCGCGCGCGGGAGAGAATCGAGAGCGCCATGCAGGGCGATCCTGAGATTGTGGAGTTCCTCAACGAGCAGTTGACTGCGGAACTGACGGCGATCAACCAGTATTTCCTGCACGCCAAGATGCAGGAGAGCAACGGCTGTACGAAGCTGGCCGCCCATACCCGGGCCGAGTCCTTCGACGAGATGAGGCACGTCGAGACGCTCACCGACCGGATTCTCCTGCTGGAGGGGTTGCCGAACTACCAACGGCTGTTCCACGTGCGGATCGGGCAGACGGTCAAGGAGATGTTCGAGGCGGACCGGGAGGTGGAGGTCGAGGCGATCGACCGGCTCAGGCGCGGAATCGTGGTGATGCGTGCCAAGGACGATGTCACGTCGGCGAACATCTTCGAGGACATCCTCGCCGACGAGGAGCAGCACATCGACTACCTGGACACGCAGCTGGAGTTGCTGGAGAAGCTCGGCGAGCCGCTGTATCTGGCCCAGGTGATCGAACAGCCGTAGCGTGCACGGTCGGTCCTCAGACTCCGACGGCGATGAGGACGGCGTCGGTGGCGAAGCCGGGCAGCAGCCCGACCAGGATCATCCCGGTGGTCAGCTCCTTCATCGCCGCGCGGCGTGCGACGGCCAGCAACTCGATGACCACGTAGAGGATCGATCCGGCAGCCAGGCCCAGGAAGGCGACGCTGACGGTCTCGTTGACCATCTGCTGCCCGATGGGGTGCCGACGAAGGTCGGGCCGCCGCCGATCAGGCGGAGCACGGCCAGGCTGCCCCAGGACGGGCGTTCGCCCGCGGCGGCCAGTGGGGCGACGATGCCGAAGCCCTCGGTCGCGTTGTGCAGGCCGAAGCCGATCACCAGCAGGACGGCCAGCGAGAGCTCGCCCGCCGCGGCGGAGTTGCCGATGGCCAGGCCCTCCGCGAAATTGTGCAGGCCGATGCCCACGGCGATTATCAGCGTGAGGTCCGCGGCGCGGGAGCGGGCTCTCGGGGCCAGTTCGGTGGCGGCCATCGCTCCGGGCCCGTGTGACAGCGGGGGAGCGGGTGTGCTGCGGCGGGCCGCCCATCGGTCGTACCGGACCAGTCCGGCCAGCCTGACGGTCAGACCCGCGGCGAGCACCGCGCCGTCGCCGGCCGATGGGGCAGGCCCAGGTAGATGGTGAAGCCCGGCCGAGCAGGGCGATTTCCGGGCCGGACATGGCGAGTCTCCGGGGGGCTCGGCGACGGGAGGACCGCAGCCGGATTGGTAAGCCGTGCCTAAAACTCTCCGCCAATCTTTGCCGCCGCGACGTCCGGACGCACCGGCGGCCAGGTGGCGTTGGTGCCGAGGTCGAGGACGGTGTCGGTGTGGCGGTGGATCAGCGGCAGGTCGTGGCTGATCAGGACGAGGGTGAGGCCGTGGTCGGCGCGCAGCC
>NZ_JBEXKB010000112.1:0-18799 GCF_040609455.1 Kitasatospora sp. NPDC004669 | reverse complement strand
CTGAGTCTCGACACCTCAAGATCTGCACAGGGGACGGCGTGTACTGCGTCAGGCGCTCCTCAGCGACCCACAGATGGAGCAGAAGAGCCCCTTTTAAGCAGGTCGGAGGTGGTCACCGTCGGGGGAACGGCAGCGCCGTTGACCACGCCTGGTAGCGAGTAGGCGAAGGTCTTGTTGGCGCTCGCCTTGGTGTCCTGGCCCGGCAGCCACACGGCAGTCGCGCGGCCAAGCGCGTCGTAGGCCTCGGTGGTCGTGCGGCCGTTGGGGTCGGCTGCCGTCAGCGGAAGCGCACGCGCGGTGTCGTACGTGGTGATGGTGACCCGGCCCGTGGCCGCGTCGCTCGCACCGGCCGGCGCCGGGCTGGTGACGGTGACACTGTTGGGCAACTCACCCGCGTTGGCCGCCGCGTAGGCGGTGGTGACGGTCGCGCCGCCCGGGTGCGCGCTGTCGGTGGCGTTGGGGTCGGTCGCACTCGTGATGCGTCCGTAGCTGTCGTACGTCGCGTTGGCCGTGCTGAACTGCGGGGTTCCGGTGGAGTCGAAGTGGTCGAGGGTCAGCGTGCTGGTCGCGTCATGCGCTGCCCCGAATTGTCCGAAGGACTGGCCGTCGTACAGGGTCCGCGCCCAAGAGACGGTGTTGGCCGCCGTGGGCATCGCGGTGCAGGCGTTCGCGCCGGAGACCGCTATCGACTCGGACGCTTCCTCCAGGACTTGTGGGTCCGGCCCGGTGGCGTAGGCGGTGCGGGTGCAGATGTCGGGCAGGCCGTCGGAGCTGTTGAGCGAGGTGCTGACGCGGTTGCCGTGCGACGGGTCCGTCGTGGTGGTAGTGGTGCTGGACTGCCAGCTTCCGTCGGCCTTGAGCGACTTCGCTGTGCTCACGGTCGTGGTGGTCGGGTACTGCGCGACGAGTGCGGGCAGGTTGTTGCCCTGGCTGTGGGTGGCGGTGGTGACCGGGCCGCCGGTGAAGGACTTCACCGTGTAGCTGGTGACGGTTCCGGTGGCGTCGGCGCTGGTGTAGGTGTCGTTTTCGCGGGTCTGGCCGGAGAGCCAGTCGGAGTCGGAGGCCTGGCCGCCCAAAGGACCGGCGGCCTGGACGCTGCGGGTGCTGCCGTTGGCCAGGAGGTCGCCGTCCATGCCCTGGTAGAAGGTGGTCGCCTTCTTCGACTGCGGGCCGTCGTTGCCGCTACCGGACACCTCGGTGACGGAGGCGTAGCCGCGGAACTGGTCCCAGGTGCGATTCTTGTCCTGGGTTGCCGGCGAGTCGTTGCGGTGCCAGGCGGCCTTTCCGTAGGTGTAGTTGGTCACCATCGGGATGGAGCCGGGTGTGCCCGGGTTCAGGGTGACGCTGGCGACCGGGTACTTCAGGAACCAGTCGTCCACCGGTGCCGCGCCGACGTTGGAGCCCGGCGGGCTCCACTTGACGTTGTAGCAGGAGAGCGTGTCGCTGTCGGCGGAGGCCGGCATGACGTTGTTCACGCGCGAGCACGCGGCGGGGGCGTAGTTGACGCCGATGGTGCTGCCGGTCTCGGTGGTGATCAGCTGGATGCGCGGCCGGTTGTAGGCCGGGGGTGCGGGCACCAGGTTGGTGCCGTCCACCCGGTTGGGCAGCAGCTGAGAGGTGAAGGAGACCGGCGACAGGGTGATCTGGCCGCCGGAGGCCTGGGGGTCCTGGCCGGTGCGCTGGATGGAGGCGAGCCAGGGGACCTGGGTGTTCTCGGTGGCGTTCTGCACGTTGATGAACGTGTGGTTGAGCGTGTACGAGTCCACAGTCTGGTAGCTGCCGTTGGCCCGGATCTGGGTGGTGATGGACGCCAGCCACTTGGTGGTCCAGAACGTCGGCCCGTAGACGGTGCACGTGCTGGTTCCGTCGCACTGCTGGTCCAGCGGGACGTCGGGCCAGTTCGCCGCGTTGGCCGCGGTGCGCTGGGACGGGTCGCAGGCCGCGGTGGAGGTGACGCACCGTTCGGAGGTGTTAAAGATGATCTTCGCGGCGGGGTTGTAGGCGCCGTTGTTGTTCAGCTGGTCCGAGAGGAACTGGCCGTACCCGATGGTGGCGGGCACGCCGGCGCGGGTGTAGGCGGTGCTGGTGCCGTTGCCGTTGTTCTGGGCGCCGCCGCGGGAGTAGTAGTTCGTCTCGGGGGTGTAGGTGTAGGTGGTCAGGTTGCCGTGGGGGTCCACGACGTAGTCGAGGTTCCAGCGCCAGGCGGTCTGGCACCACGAGCCCTGGCCCTTGGCCGGGTCGTAGCACGGGTCGCCGCTGTTGGGGGAGTAGACCGGGACGGTCCACGCCGAGCCGGAGTCCGCGCCGAGCGTGGTGGGGTTGCCGTTCGCGTCCGGTACGTGGTTCAGGCCGAAGTAGGACACCGTTCCGTCGGTGTCGGTGACCTTGATGTAGGAGCCGTTCCAGGTGCCGTTGGTCGCACCGGTCAGGAACTGCACCTTGGCGCCGTCGTCGTCCTTCAGCCGCCAGGTGCAGGCTGCCTGCTCCATCGCGGCGGGCGCGCCGGACTGGCAGGAGGCGTCGTCGGGCACCAGCTGTCCGGAGTGGCCACCGAACGACATGGTCAGGTTCGCGCCGCCCCAGCACTGGTCGCCGGAGTTGGTGATCCCGTCCAGTGAACAGGGCTTGAACGACCGCTCGACGAAGCCTGAGCCGAGGTCCCAGCCGTCGCCGATCCAGGAGGCCTGCGCGTTCGTCGACGACGTCCGGCCGTCCACCGAAGCTGAGTCGTAGGACAGCGACACCTTCGGGCCCGAGCCGGCCAGCGCCGGCGGCACCTGCACCGGGTACCCGTACGTGAACGCGCCCGACGACCCGCCCGCGGTCCAGCCTTGCGAGGCCCCGAGCGGGGTCGCCGAGTAGGTTCCGGCTCCACTCGATGCCCCCGACACCACACCGACCGTGGTCGAGGTGGTGGTGGAGTCCGCGTACACCGCCCGTGCCACGCCGGGGGCGGCGTCGGTGGCGGTCTTGGTGGCCGGGGCGGCTTGGGCCTTGGCGGTGCCCGTTCCGGTCAGCGGGACGTCGGCGACGAGCTTCTTCGTCGACGGGTCGTAGTGTGATTCGAGCGGCGTCTGCTGCCGGCAGTCGGCGGCCTGCGGCGTGGTCGTCGCGCAGCCGGGCAGGACCACCAGGTGGGCCCGGGCTGCCCAGTTCGCGCCGAACGCGGCGTCCAGGCTGGATGCGTCGACGCCCAGGCGCACGGGCGCGGCATCGCCCGAGCCGGGGCGGGTGAGGGTCACCGCCACGCCGGGGATTCCGGCGGTCGCCGAGGTCTTGGCGTCGGCCATCTCGACCTGGATTGTCTGCCCAGCTGCCGACGAGCCGGCCAGCGGTGCGATCGTGACCGGAAGTCCCGAGGCCTTGGCCTCGGCACCGGCCTTCGGCTTCTCGCCCTCACCCAGGGGGTGTGCCTCGGGCGCGGATCCGAGCGTCACCGACGCGTGGCCGCCCGGGACCGCCTTCGAGTCCTTCGGCGGGGTCCAGGTCGGCGGCACAGGGTGCTCCGGCTTCGGGACCGGCACCGGCGCGGCGTCCTGCCCCGGGACCGAGGGCGTCTTCGGCAGGGCGGTGTTGGGCGGCGACTACTTGCGCGAGTAGTCCGGTCCGCCTGCCGCTGCCGCTAGCGGCAGCGGCGCCAGCATCGACCCGAGGACGGCGGCCGTCGTGACGGCCGCCAGCCGTCCGCGCAGTCTCCCCCTCCCGCCCTTTATCTTCTCGAAGCCTGATCGTTGCTTAAATGACACTCTTTAACATCCCCCAAAGCATTGGGCCCCCCGAATACGGGAGCCACGTCCTGTATCCGAACTGGCGGATGCTAGCGAACCTTGATGACGAACAGTCAAGACCTATCGCCTGGTGAGGATTCTCACGGAGGTGTACGAAGCGACCATGTCGCACCAAGTCGGGACTTCGCCGTCGGACTTGGATTGGCTGATGTCAGTGCGTGCCCCTACGGTGCCGATGACCTGTGCCTATGCAGGTCTTTCCGTGTTCTTTGGGGGGACATTCCCGTTTTGAACAGAAAGCGCCGCCACAACGGTGCGCCGCTGAGGGCGTTGACCGCGACAGCCGTTCTGGCGCTCACGACCGGCCTGTCGGGGCTCACCGCCCACGCCGCCGATGCGCCGACGGTGCCGTCGCAGGCCGCGATCGACGCCACCACGGCGAAGCAGTCGCAGGAGCGCCCGCCGGCCAACGCGGCCGAGAAGGCGATCGCCGAGGCCAAGGCCACGCATAAGAACGTCCCGATCGACTCGCTCACGACCGAGTTCAGCGAGACCGTGGCCACCCCCGAAGGCCACCTCGTGCTGACCAGCCATCTGGAGCAGCAGCGTGTGCGCCGAGGCGGGGCCTGGCAGGGGCTGGACGCGACTTTGGCGGCCAATCAGGACGGCACGTTCTCCCCCAAGTCCGCGGCGGGGCAGCTGGTGCTGTCCAAGGGCGGGGACGGTCCGCTGGCGACCATGACCAGTGCGGACGGCAAGAAGCTCGCCCTGTCGGCCCCGTTCAAGCTTCCCGCGCCGACCGTCGGCGGCGACAGCGTGGTCTACCCGTCCGTCGCTCCCGACATCGACCTGAAGGTCACCGCCACCAAGCTCGGCGGTCTGACCACCGTCCTGGTCGTCAAGACCCAGGCCGCCGCGGCCAATCCGGTCCTGAAGAACCTGCACTTCGGCACCACCGCCGACGGCGTCACCGTCAAGAGCGACGAGCACGGCAACATCACCGCCGCCGGCACCGACGGCAAGCCCCGCTGGGTCGCCCGCACACCCCAGATGTGGGACAGCACCACCGCACCCGCGGCGGCCACCACCGCACCCGCGGTGAAGACCGCCCTGACGTTCACCGCGGCCGCCGCCGACACTCCCGCGCCCACTCCCACTCCGACGGATACCGGCAAGTCCGCTGCCACCAGTTCCGACGCCGGCCCCGGGGCGGCCTCCAAGGTCTCCACCATGCCGGTCAAGACGGGCACCTCCGGCATCGACATGACGCCCGACCAGGACCTCCTGGCCCACGGCACCGCGCCCTACTACATCGACCCCGACTGGCTGCCCTGGAGCCAGTCCGGCAACGCCTGGACCTGGGTCCAGTCGTCCCACGAAGGCTCCAACAACTGGATGGTCCAGGGCAGCAGGGACTCCGATCACCCGGGTGTCGGCAAATGCGGCTACTACCCCAACGGCGGCAGCTGCTCACCCGCCGACATCGAGCGCAGCTTCTACCAGTTCGACATCAGCGCACTGGGCGGCGCGGCCATCAACTCCGCGACGATGACCATGCAGGAGTACGTCTCCGCCAACTTCGACTGCAACACCAACTACCCGCTGAACCTGTACGTCACCGGGCCGATCAAAGACGGCACGACCTGGTCCAACCAGCCGTCCCAAAACGGTGGCTCGCTCGGCACGGCCTGGGTCGGCGGCTCCGGACAGCAGCCGTGTCACGACAACGTGCCGTTCAGTTTCGACATCACCGGCGCGATGAAGCAGTACGCCAACTACGGCCAGCTGACCTTCGGCCTCTACGGCGACGAGAACAACCAGTACGCCTTCAAGCGTTTCACCTACCAGCCCACGCTGTCCGTCCAGTACGACCGGGCGCCCAACGTTCCCACCAACCCCGGGGTGTGGCCCGCCCCTACGACGGTCAGCCCCGCGGGGACCAACCAGGCCTGCGGTGACGGCAACGCCAACGACTGGGCGTGGCTCGGCGCCGGCTCCGCCCAGAACAACGCCGTCTGGCTCAACGGCACCGTCACCAGCCCCGCCCAGGCCCAGGTCAAGACCTGGGACCACATCTGGGACTACAACTCCTCCAACGGCACGAGCGGCACCACGCCCGCCGTCAACAACGGCGGAACCACCAGCTTCCAGGTCCCCGCCGGCCTGATCCAGGACGGCCACGCCTACGGCTACGACATGCAGGCCACCGACGGCATAGACGGCGCGCCCTGGTCCGCCCCCACACCGAACTGCTACTTCAAGGTCGACCTCACCCCGCCGACCATCACCTTCCCCACCACCGTCGCCGACACCAGCAAGCAGTTCCCGCCCAGCGGCAACGGTCAGACCCCCCAGATCTACGCCGGCCAGAGCGGCGGCATCCCCTTCACCGCCACCGACCCCGCCCCCAGCGGCGGCTACGCTTCCGGAGTGGTCTGCCTGCGCTGGAGCTTCGACCCGCAACTCGTCGACGCCACCTGGCAGTGCGGCGCCGCCATGCCCACCGGTCAGATCCAGGTGACCGCCGGACGCTGGGGCACCAACGTCCTCTACGTCCAGGCCGAGGACAACGCCGGCAACCTCTCCCCCGTCGCGCAGTACGCCTTCTACGCCCCGTGGAACCCCAACAGCCCGGCCCCGACCTTCGGCGACGTCACCGGCGACGCCCTTCCCGACATCGTCACCGCCGACCCCAACGGCGACCTGCGCGCCTACAGCATCCCCGCCACCGCCCCCAAGGCCCCGCTCGCCGCTACGAAGGCCAACTCCCCCGGCCACGATTCCTGGGCCAACTACCGCCTCACCCACCGCGGCAGCCTGCGCGGCGGCAACAACGTCGACGACCTCATCGTCCACAAGGACGGCGACAAGGCGCTCTACTACTACAAGAACCCCGGCAACACCGTCACCGGCGTCTTCGACACCTGGTTCACCCTGGACAAGCCCGCCTGCGACCCCAAGCTGACCGACTGCACCGGCTACAACGCGACCGACTGGTCCACCGTTCAGCAGATCGCCGCCAGCGGCGACCCCAGCACCACCAAACTCGACACCAGCAAGAAGTTCCTCAACCGCACCGGCCTGTTCACCGTCGAGACCAGCCCGGACGGCACCGGCGCCCTCTGGTTCTACCCCACCATCCAAGACGCCACCTTCGGCTCGCCCACCAAGCTCGCCGCCACCGGCTGGAAGGGCTGGGACCTCATCTCCCCCGGCGACTGGGCGAGCCAGGGACACCCCGGCCTGTGGGCCCGCAACCAAGCAACCGGCGACCTGCGCGGCTACACCTTCACCACCGGCACCGTCGCCGTCAGCGACCCCTTCGGCGGCAGCACCAGCTACCCCACCCTCACCGGCATCGCCACCGACACCAAGATCGGCTACGGCGTCACCGCCGCCAACTGGCCCGTCATCGGCTCCGACGGCGACCTCACCGGCATCGGATCCCCCACCCTCTGGAGCATGACCCAGGGCGGCATCATCCAGATCTTCACCGGCCACTCCACCACCACCGACCCCTACTACACCTGGACCAACGGCTGGACCAGCGTCCTGAGCACCTACGCCGAGAACAGCCCCATCACCTACGCCGCCCAGACCGGCAAGTGCGTGGACATCGCCGGCGCCAGCTCCGCACGCGGCACAGCCGTCCAGCTGTACGACTGCAACGGCAGCAACGCCCAGCAGTGGACCTTCAAGCCCGACGGCAGCCTCCGTGCCCTCGGCAGCTGCATCGACGCCACCGGACGCGGCACCGCCAACGGCACCCCCCTGCAAATCTGGGACTGCGGCAACGCCGCGCCGCAGCAGATCTTCGTCCCCAGGCCCGACGGCAGCCTATACAACCCCGCATCCGGCCGATGCGTCGACCTCCCCGGCGGCACCACCACCAACGGCGCCCGATTGCAGCTGTGGGACTGCAACGGCACCGCAGCCCAGAAGTGGAACGCTCTCGTACGAAGCTAACGCCAGAATGAAGCGTTGATCCGACCAAACAAGTGCCCCTGACCGCTCTCCGGTCAGGGGCACCTGCATGTTTCTCCGCCGACAACCACCTGGCAGGAACCGAGCTACGTCACACACGGTAATACTCGCGGTACACAGAGATCGCACTCGACAGAGAACTCCACCGGCCGGCGTGCCTGGCCGAGGAGTCGTCCCCCGGCCAGGCCGTACGCCGTCAGGCCGGAGAGCGTCCCTCCGACGCGGCGTCACGCGGAACCTCGGCAGGCGCGGGCGTGGCGGCAGCAGCCGGAGCAGACACCAGGGCCTGGACCCGGGCTTCCTGGGCGGCCCTGGCCGCGAGCAGGTTGACATTGGCCCGGCGCGCCTGCTGCATGGCGGTCAGCCGGTTGACCACCACGATCGCCGCGACCGCCGCCACCAGCCGCAGTGCCGACCCGGAGGCCTCCACCCGGATGGTGTTGCGCAGGCTCTCGAGGTCACCGGGGACCAACGGGTCCACGTGACCCACCATGGCGCCGGCGATCCGGCCGACGACCAGCGAGCCGATCCAGGTGGACCACCACACGGCGAGGACCTTCTCCGACGGCGTGCCTCGCCTTCCCTGCGCGTCCAGCGGTGCGCTCGCCCTCCAGCAGTCCACCATCAGCTGCCAGGGGAACCAGAGCGAGACGACCGGGGTGAACCAGGCCCCGATGCTCCAGCCGCGTGCCAGGCGGTGCCCGTTCGGCACGAGCAGGTCGGCGTTCTGACGGATGCGGTAGAACCAGACGATGAACACCACCACGGCGGCCAGCGCCAACAGGATGAACACCCCGTTCACCGCGTTCGCCACCGAGTCCACGGCGTCGAAACCGTCGAAGCCGACATCGCCCGACCCGTCCACCACCCGGCCCAGCAGCACGTCCCGCCAGACATCGACCGCGACCGCCACCGCCGCCACCACAGCGTTCAACCCCAGCAGGACGTAGAGCGCCACGGCAAGACCGTTCGCCGGGCGCAGCGCCGCCGCCCACCCCGGAGCCGCCTCCGCGCAGCCGAAACAGCGGCCGCTGTCCGTCCCCGCGGGGCGTGCCCCGCACGCCACACACACCATCAGATCGTCAACCCCCTGGAATCGCCGCGTGCCCGACCACACACGCAGGTACGCCACCACCCCAACCAGGATGGGCGCGCCGACTCTAGGGGATCCGCAGCCTCCGCTGCCAGCAAAACTTCCCAGCTCAGTGGCGCTATCGCCAGATAACCGACAGATCGCACCGACATCCGGACCCGGGAGCCGGATCCGGTTCGACACCCCTGTCCAGCGCCGGTCCCGTCCGATCTGCTTGTGTGCTTGACGAGTCGTCCTTGGGTAGGATGCGTGAGTGCAGAGAGATTGCAGCAATGCATCCCGGCTACCCGACCAGGCCGCCAGCCCGGACACCGCGCAGGAACCGACGGCCTGACCGCCGGTCGGCCCTCTCCCGTATGCGCCTGCTCCCAGGCCGGACGACGGTGAAGGTGGGGCGGGCGAGCACGTCGGGAGGCATCGGTGGCAGATGACGTCGGGACCGAAGAGCCGGACGAGGCGCACCGCCGGCCGCCCGGGGTGGACGACGCGACGGTCCAGGCCCTGGGGATGCTGACGAAGGCGCTGGAGTACACCGAGCGGGCCCGCGGCCACCTGTACGCGGTGCACCACATGACCGGCGGCGCCGACCGGATGCTCGCCGAGGCGGTGCGGATGCCGCACCGGGCCGGGCACGAGGAGCAGGCCGGCCTGGCCGAGCGGGAGCTCCTCGGCCGGGACGTCGTCCCGGGCATGTGGACCTACCAGCTGATCGAGGCGTACGACCAGACCTACCTACCGCGTGTTCACCGCCGTTGAGGAACAGGTCCGCCAGGCCCTCGTCGGCGGTCGCCGGCACCTGGCCGAGGCCGAGATGCAACGGGCCACGCGCTCCCGCCGCCGCGGGCACACCGCCCCGTAGACCCGTGCCTTTCGTCCGGGCGTCCAGGAACGGAGCGCAGGCGGCCGGGTCCCGGGGAAGCAGGGGGGGTGTTCCGCGGGGCCCGGCCGGTGGGAGGCCAGCAGCGCCGAGCCGCGGCACGGCTGCTCTGCTCGGCGGCCCGGTGGTGCTGTGGTGGGGCCGCCGCGGCGGGAATGCTAGACCCGATGATCAGCAGATGGCCAGGGCTTTGACCTGCAATCTTTCGGCCGCGAGCATGCCATCCGGCGGCGGCCTCAGCTGCTGGCCCGCCAAATGTCGAGGACGGCTGGATCGTCGGGCGCGGCGCCTGTGGACAAAGGATCCGGGTCGCGGCGCATCGGCAGCCGGAGCCGCTGCTCTCCGCTGTTGTGGGACTCCATGGATTTCCTCCGGTGAATTTCGCTCGGTCGGTCATAGAAAAAGTCCCGGCCGCCTTTTCGGCGGCCGGGACTGGCCTTATTTTGGCGACACGGGGCCGCTGGAGGGTGGTTCTACAGCTCGATGTCCATCCAGGCGACGTCGTTGAGCTCGACGTCGAGGCTGCGGGCGCGGCGGCCGCCGTCCTTGAAGTACTCCTCCCGCAGGGCCTCGGCGAGGATCGCTTCCTGCCGGGCCTGGGTGGCGCCGGCGTCGCGTGCCTCGTACAGCCGCTGGGCGACCGAGCCGGGCATCTTCTGGGTGATCATCCGGGGGCGGGGGTCGTCGGTGGAGCCGCCGGCCGCGCTGTAGCCGAAGGTCGCCTGGATGTGGAGCATGAAGCCGCGCTGCTCGGCGTCGCGGCGCACCCGCTTCTTCACCCGCGGCTGCCAGGCCGCCCGGACCGCCCGCTCGACCTTCGCCGCGTTGGCCTTGGTCATGGGGATGTCGCCGGTCAGCTCGCCTTCGGCGAGGGCGGTCAGGGCGTGGGCCCAGCGCTGGGCGGTGCGCACCGAGACGCCGGCGGCCTGGGAGGGGCGCTTGGTGTCGTGCTTGGCGACCTTCTCCCACAGGAACTTGACCCGGGTGTTGAGGTGGACCGGGATGGGGCGGGTGCGCTCGGCGCGCTCCAGGCCCTCGTCGATCTCCCGGCTCATGGGGCATCAGGTCCTTCCTGCCGCCCCGGCCGGGACGGCATCGTGTCGTATGGCAGTGGAGTGGGGCGGCCCGCCAGGCAGGTGCCGGCGGGCCGCGTGGGGCTACTCGTCGGCGGAGACGACGCCGCCGGTCTTGATGTGCCGGGCGGGGTTGGCGTCGTCGGCGAGCAGCTCGGCGATCTCGGTCATGGGCCTGCTGCCCTCGAACTTCACCATCCCGGGCGACACCCCGAGGCGCAGGGCGGTGGTGAGGGTGCCGTCGGTCTTGGTGAGGATGTCGAGGGCGCCGGGGCCGGGGGCGGCGAAGACGGCGCAGTCGGAGAGGACGGCGATGGCGTGCAGGCCGGTGTCGGCGGCCATCTTGCGGATCTTGCGGTGGAGGTTGACAGTGGCGGTGTCGATGACGAGAGCGCCATCAGCGGGTCCCAGGTCGGCCGCTCCAGCGCCGGCCAGCGCTCGCCCGGCTTGTAGCCGTGTCCGCGTGGGCGCTCGCGGAGTTTGCCGATGGTGCCCTTGGCGGTTTGCTTGATCGCGGTGAGTACGGCGAGCTCGGCCGGGTCGCCGGTGGTCTTGAGGGCGGCCATGGCGTCGAGGAAGGCGAGCGGGTCGGTGTCGGCGAGGGTGAGCGGGACGCCGAGGGCGGCCATCGTGTCCAGGTAGGCCTGGCGCAGGTGCTTGTGCCACGGGTCCAGGTACGGCCCGTGCTCGTGGCGCAGCCAGCCCTTCAGCGGCCGCACGGTGGCACCGAGCTCGACGGCGTAGGCGACTTTCACCGTGGAGTACCAGGCCGGTCCCGTCGGCCGCGAGCCGTCAGCGGTGAACGGCGACGGGAGCAGCGGGTTGGTGTCGACGCCGGACAGGTCGACCAGCCAGCTCCCGGGGGTCTTCGGGTCGAACACCGGGCCTTGCTCGTGCACCGGAGCGGACAGCGGCAGGGTGAGACGGCCGGCGGCGGCGAGGAAGGCCATGTTCACATCGAGGCCGACGGCGAACGGCGCGGCGGCCTCCTGGTCGGTGAGGGGGCGGTACCAGTCCCACGCCTCGGTCACCAGCTCGCCGCCCGGCTCCCGGCCTTCCGCGAGCGGGTGCACGTCCAGAACCTCCGGCGGCGCCGGGTCGAACGACTCCTTCGGCCGGGAACCCTCCACCGCACCTGACGCCCAGCCAGCCTCGGTGCGCACCGCCTTCGTGGGCGGGCGCAGCGCGGTCACCAGCTCCAGTCCGGATACCGCGGTGGAGCCGCGGGGGGTCAGCACGCGCTTCGCGTAGGTGCCGAGGAGGCGGGCCAGGTCCGGGGCGCGGAGGCCGTCGGGGATCTGCCAGCCGCCGGACGCGAGAGCGCCCCAGCCAGGAATGCACAGCTGCACGCAGACCCGCTTGCCGTCCTCGGGTGTGCGGTAGACCCTGGCCCAGGGGCCGAGGCCGCGCTGGGTCAGCAGCCAGCCGGCCTTCTCGATCTGCTTGACGGCCTTGTGGGTCTTCGGGAGCTGGCCGAGGCGCTGGACGAACTCCTTCTTCTCGTCCCGGCCCATCGGCGGCAGGCCGAGCTCCGCGAGGGCGGCGTCGGTGAGGACGACCAGGGCGTCACCGTCCTTGCCGTGCCGGTGCAGCCGCGGAGAGCCGAGCTTCACCTCGAGCGCCCACTGGGCGACGTCGGCGACGGTCCGCCCGGCCGGCGCGGTCGGCGCAAGGGTGCCGTCGGCCAGGTAGGCCACCAGCGCCTTGCCGGACGGGGCGACGACGTCCAGCACCGCGAGCGGCCCGGCCGGGAAGCGCGCGGCGGCGGCCTGCTCCCAGTCGGACGGCCCCTCAGCCTTGGCCATCGTCTTCGCCGGAGCCTTCCGCGCCCGCGAGGACGCCGCCGGACGCGACGACCCGGTACGACGCGGCGCAACAGCCGGGCCGGTCGCGGGGGCGGCCTGGCGGGGCGCAGCGACCGGAGCGACCGAGGCAACCGCCCGACACCGCTTCTGAGTCAGGTTTCAGATCGTGTTCCGGCGGAGCCTCCAGGCGTCCCAGATGTCTCGCGGCTGGGCGGCCTCAATTCCCCGATACCGTCGCAGCGCGGCAATACACCGAGGTCGCCTTGCACTCACCGGCCTTTCGCTGTGCCTGTGGCGTTGATCGATGGCCTTGATCGGTAAGTCCAAGTACTCGCATATGAGTTGTTGGCGGTTACGCCCGATCCGGGGGTGGCTTCGGAGACGGCCTTGTACGGCGATTCCACCGTTCTGGCCCGGCGCGGTACGCGTGGGAATCGCGTCAGCCGGGTAGGTGGGAGCGGCACGGGGACAGGGACGCTCATGCATAGGCTCCGAGGGGGAGACATGGCGTATCTCGTTGAGCTGCCGATCGGCTCGGCGGACGGACGACCGGATGTCGTGAGGGTCGAGATCGAGCAGGTCGCGGAAGGCCTGGTGCAGGTGGCCCGGCCAGGCCAGGTGGTGGCTCGCGCCACACGGTCACTGGGCGAGATGCTGGCGGGGGTCAGACCGGTGGCGCAGAACTTCGTCGACGGTTTCCGTGGCATGGTCAATGCGCCGGACGAGATCGGGATCGAGTTCGGGCTGTCGCTGTCCGCGGAGGCGGATGTGGTGATCTCCAGCACCTCGGCCGAGGCGAATTTCAAGGTCTCGCTGACCTGGCGTCGGACCCCTGCCGACGACCCGGGCGAGGATCCGGGCGAGGACGCCGAACCGGTCTCGGCGGTGCCCTCGTCATGACACCGCCGGCCCCCGGGCCCATCGACGGAGTCGCACCGAAGGCGTTGGACGCGGCGGTGCTGCGGATCCACGACGCGCTGAGCCGGCCGGTGGGAGCGGGTTTCCTGGTCACCCCCGAGCTGGCCGTGACCTGCGCACACGTCGTCTCGGCCGCTCTCGTCGGCCAGGCCGTCGAGCCGGGTGTCGGTGCCTGGGTCTTCGTCGACCTTCCGTTGCGGCCCGCGCAGCCCGGCCCGGGGGCGCCGGGCGTGGCCGGGGTGATGGCGGTCGTCGAGCACTGGGCGCCTCGGCAGCCCGATGGCAGTGGGGATGTGGCCGTGCTCCGGCTGGCGGCCCCGCTCGCCGGCGGTGTGCCGGTCCGGCCGGTGGAGTCACAGTCCGAGGACCTCTGGGACGATCCCGTGCGAGTGTTCGGGTTCCCGGTCGGGCGCTCGGACGGGGTCTGGCACTCCGGTGTGCTGCGGGGGCGGCAGGGCAGCGGGTGGGTGCAGATCGACCCCCGTCCCGGAGGCTACCGGGTGTCTGGCGGGTTCAGCGGCAGCCCGGTGTGGGACGAGCGGCTTGGTGGGGTGGTCGGCATGGTGGCGGTCGCCGAGGCCGGCGATCCCGCGGTGAGCTACCTGATCCCGACCGACGGCCTGATGGCGGCCTGGCCGCAGCTGCGGGCCCTCGCGGTGCCGCCGTCGCCGTTCCGGAGCCTGAAGGCCTTCGAGGAGTCCGACGCACAGGTCTTCTGCGGCCGTCGGACCGAGAGCGAGAACGTCGCTGTCCTGCTGGCCCGCGACCAGTGGGTCTGCGTGGCCGGCCCGTCCGGTTCCGGGAAGTCCTCGCTGGCCCTCGCCGGGGTGGTTCCCCGGCTCCGGGCGGCCGGGGCGTTGGCGATCGTCCTGCGACCGGACTCCGGCGGCAGCCCGCTGTCCGCCCTGGCCGCCGCGCTGCTGCCCCTGCTGGAGCCGGAGCTGTCCGAGATCCAGCGTCTGGAACGGCTCTCCGCGCTGACCGCCCTGCTGGGCGCTCCCGCGGGCCTGGCCGACATCGCGCCCCGGATCCTGGAACGGCATGGAGCCACCCAACTGCTCCTTGTGGTAGACCAGTTCGAGGAGCTCCTGGCACGCGGACCGGCCGCCGTCGACGAGTTCGCCGCCGTGCTGTTCACCGATGCCCTGCCGAACACGGTCCGCGTCCTGACCACCCTGCGGGCCGACTTCCTGGAGGCGGCCCTCGCCCACCCGCGTCTCGGACCGGTCGTCAGCCGCCAGGTCTACGCACTCGGGCCGATGAGCCGTGAGCAGCTGCACGAGGTCGTCACCGCACCGGTCGACGCCATCGCCGGCGTACGGTACGCGCCCAACCTGGCCGAACGCCTCCTGGAGGACACCGGATCCGAACCCGGCGCCCTGCCCCTTCTCGGCTTCGCACTCGACCTGCTCTGGCAGCGCCAGACGGGCGGACTGCTGACGCACCAGGCGTACGAGGAACTCGGCGGGGTGAAGGGCGCACTCGGCGCCTACGCCAACGGCGTCCTGAAGCGGACGGTGTCGCCGGAGGACGAACCGGTCGCCCGGAGCCTGCTCACCCAGCTCGTGCGGATCCCGATGGGCACCATGTCGGCCACCCGCCGCACGGCGCTGCGCACCGAGCTCAGCGACGGCGAGTGGCACATCGCCCAACTGCTCGCCACCACCCGGCTGCTGGTCACCGCCCGCAGCGCCGAGGGCCTCGAGACGGTGGAACTCGCGCACGAGGCACTGATCAACGCCTGGGACACGCTGCGGGCCTGGGTCGAGGAGGACCGCTCGTTCCTGGCCTGGCGAGAGGTGCTCCGGCACGACCGGGAGCGCTGGGAGGGCAGCGGGCGCGACCGCGAGCTGCTGCCGACCGGGATCGCGCTGGCAGGCGCCCAGCCGTGGCTGCGCGAGCGGAACGGGTACCTGAGCGAGGCCGAACGCGACTATCTGGAGCGCGGGCGCCTCCACCGCCGGTCCCGGAGACGGCGGCGCCGGTCGGCGGTCGCGACGCTGTGCGTGCTCGCGCTGCTGGCTGCGACGGGCGTCGTGCTCACCGCCCGGGAGCGGGATGCCACTGCCCGGCAGACCGCGGCCGTCAACTCCAAGGACCTGGCCGCCCGCGCACAGGCGCTCGCCGCCGTCGACCCCGGACTGGCGTCCCAGCTCGCGGTCGCCGCCTACCGCACCTCTCCGACTCAGGAGGCCGGCTCCCGGCTGTACGACCTGCTCGGGCCTCTGCTGAACAGCGTCGTCGGCGAGACCGGGAGCTCCTACTCGATCGTCGCGGCATCCGCGCGCGGCCCCCTGGTCGCCGCCGCGGCCGTAGGCCAGGATCGGAATCTGCGGATCTGGGACCTCGCCGACCCGGCCGCTCCACGCCTGCGCTCGACCATCAACGCCGGCGGGACGGGCATCGCCCTCACTCCGAACGGGTCCCACCTGGCTGCCGCGTGCGGCACCGGGGGCCTGTGCCTGTGGAGCCTCGCCGATCCAGGGAAGCCCTCGATCGCCGCCCACCTGCCCGAGCAGACCAGCCCGGCGGAACCGAGTACGAGCGTGACCTCCATGGCCACCAGCGCGGACGGCACCCTCCTGGCAGCCGCAGCCGGGAACGGCGACACCTTCCTGTGGTCGATCGCCCAGCCCTCGGCCCCCAAGGCCCTCGCCCGGCTGCACAATCCGACCGCCGAGGGGCCGATGAGCCTCGCCGCCGTCGCCTTCGCACCGCGGGGCGGCATGCTCGCCACCACCGTCCTGGGTGGTAAGACACAGGTGTGGGGCCTCTCCGACCCGGCCAACCCCACCAGTCTCTCCTCCC
Organism: Kitasatospora sp. NPDC004669; assembly: GCF_040609455.1. Taxonomy (NCBI): domain Bacteria; kingdom Bacillati; phylum Actinomycetota; class Actinomycetes; order Kitasatosporales; family Streptomycetaceae; genus Kitasatospora; species Kitasatospora sp. NPDC004669. The sequence continues at coordinate 2,513 of NZ_JBEXKB010000112.1, read as the reverse complement.
AGGAGACCGGGTACAAAGCCATCGCCTTCAGCCCCGACGGCAACCTGCTCGCCGCAGCCAGTGGGAGGGACGTCGGACTGTGGCGGGTCGGGGACCCTTCCCGACCCGACCCGATCAGAGTCAACGTCGCGGGCTCTCCGGAGGCGAACATCAGCGCGGTGGCCTTCAACAGGGACAGCAACACGCTCGCCTACGCCGGGACGGACACCAAGGACCCCAAGGGCGATCTCTGCTTCGCCTCCCTGTCCCCGGAGGACACGAGCCTGGGTTCAGCGAAGTCGAGCTGCACCAAGACCGCCGCCGGCACCATGACAATGACCACCACCCCGACCGGTGGACTGGTGACCGCAGGCGCCGACGGAGTGGTGCGCCGGTGGCGCTCGGCCGCCCGGACCGTCGACGGTGCCCGGCTTCCCGGGGGCCTCGCCTCCTGGGCCTTCAGCCCCGACGGACGCCTCATGGCCGCACCACAGCAGGCCCCACCGTCGATGCCGCCCCCGCAAACGCAGTCCGTCGGACTCTGGGACCTCTCCACCTCCGACGGCCCCACCCTCGTCGCGACACTGCCGGTCTCCACGCGGGGCACCTCGTTCATCCGCGCGGGCGGCCTGCTGACCATCGGGTGGGACGGCGACGTACAACTGTGGAACGTCAGCGATCCACACAATCCGGTCAAAGCCGCATCCCTGGGCGCCGCCGCCTTCCCCGCCGTCTCGACAGCCGTCGGCGACGTGATCCTCAGCTTCGGCGTCACCTCCGCCGACACCGGCCACCTCATCGCGGTCATCAGCGGCGGGGCACTCCACCTGTGGCGCGTCAGCGACGCCCTCGACGCCACGGAGGTCGGCTCGATCCCCGCCCCCGACGCGAACAGCCACGACGCTGGTGTCCTCGGCCACGGCCGCACGGCCTACCTGGCGACCGAGACCGGCTTCGACTGGTGGGACATCAGCGACCCTGCGAAGCCCAGGCACGCAGGCTCCTCGACCGTCAGATCCCCAGAAGGGGCTACCAACTCCGCCAGCGCCTCCAACAAGGGCTCCGCCCTCTCCGGCACCACCCCGACCGGCTCGGTCGTGGCCGTCACGAGCACACCGGACACCACATGCAAATGTGCGGCCCTGGAACTGTTCAACTTCACCGCCGGCGGCGAACCCGCGTCAAAGGCCGAGGTACCCGGGGCCTTCGGCAGCCCTCTGGGGATAAGCAGTGACAGCCGTCTGCTCGCCGCCGGCGGGAACAGCGGCAACACGGTGTCCCTCTGGGACATCAGCGACCCGCAACACCCCCGCCCCCGGACGACCATCCAGACCATGCAGGACGTCAAAGGCATCGAATTCGCCCAGACCGGCACGCTCATGGCCATCTGGAACAGCACCGCCCTCGAACTGTGGGACGTCCGCAACCCCGACAGCCCCGTCCTCGTCGCCCCCATCGCCAACCCGAGCGGCACCTCGATCCAAGCCGTCGCGTTCGTGTCGACCGGACCGACTCTCCTCGTCGCCTCCAGCCAGACCGTCGCCCTGCTCGACACCGACCAGGCCCACCTCGCCGCCCGCCTCTGCTCCTACAGCATGGGCTCCCTCACCCCCTCGCAGTGGCAGAGGTACGCGCCCGAGGTCACCTACCGAAACCCATGCCCGAGTCGATAGGCCATGCCCTTCCGATCGTATGACCCGTTGAGCGAATAGGCTCCGTGGGGTATCTGACCTTCCGCACATGGCAGCTGTGGCTGGCACAGGAAGTGAGGTTCCCCCGAGGTGCGGAAGGTTGCCGGAGATGGCCTGATGGGCCATGAGAAGGGAGCCTCTGCCATGGCTGCACCGATGAAGTACCCGCCCGAGTTGCGGCAGCGAGCCGTTGCCGCGTACCGGGCCGCCGATCCGAAGCCTGTGATCCGGCATATGGCCCGTGATCTCGGGGTGCACCACGAGGCCCTGCGGAACTGGATCCGTCAGGACGAGGCGGACCGGGGCGAGCGCGACGACCGGCTGACCACTGCGGAGAAGGAGGAGCTGGCCGCTCTGCGGAAGGAGAACGCCGAGCTCCGAAGGTCCTGCGAGATCCTCAAGGCCGCCTCGGTGCAGTCAACCCGTCATCGCAACATCCCAGGTGACGGAGGATGTGACGCATGGCGAGGTTGGGGCGTCCGGGCATGTCGGACACACAGAAGCGAGAGTTGTGGGACCGCTGGAAGGCCGGAGAGTCGATCAGCGAGATCTCGCGGGCACTGGGCAGGCCACCAGGCTCGATCTTCACGATCATCAAGTCCAACGGCGGATACGTGCCACCGGTCCGGCAGCGGAGATCGGGCCAACTGACGCTTCCCGAGCGGGAGTCGATCTCGCGCGGTCTTGCTCGGGGCGACTCGATCCGCTCGATGGCCCGTGCCCTGGGTCGGGCCGCCTCGACCGTCAGCCGGGAGATCGCTCGCAACAAGGGGCCCGCCCGCTACCGGGCCGTTGATGCCGAGGACCGCGCCTGGGACCGCTCCCGCCGCCGGCAGCCGTGCC
>NZ_JBEXKB010000111.1:0-19206 GCF_040609455.1 Kitasatospora sp. NPDC004669 | reverse complement strand
GCCCGCTCGCTGCCCGAGTACATGGTCCCGGCCGTCTTCGTCGCCCTGGACGCGATCCCGCTGACCAACAGCGGCAAGGTCGACCACAAGGCCCTCCCGGCCTCCACCACCACCGCGCTCACCCGGGCGGCCTACGTCGCCCCGCGCACCATGGTGGAGGAGCAGCTGGCCGCCATCTGGTCCGATGTCCTCGGCATCGACCGCATCGGCGTCGAGGACAGCTTCTTCGAGCTCGGCGGCGACTCCATCCGGGCCCTACGGATGCTGTCCGCGGGCCGGGAGGCCGGTCTCCCGCTGGCGGTCTGGATGGTCATGCAGGCCACGAACCTGCGTGAACTCGCCGCCTTGGCACAGGGCGACGGCGGCCGGACGCCGGAGCAGGACGGGATCGCGCTGCTCGCGGAGCAGCACCGGCTGCTCGGCGCTCAGGCCACCGGCGGCCGCACCGTGCGGCTGCCGGTGAACGGGCAGGCCGACGCGGACGTCCTCGAAGAGGCGCTGCGGGCCGTGGTGCAGCACCACCAGGCGCTGCGCCTGCGGTTCGACGAGGCGGCCGGCGGCCGCGCCCACCTGGCGGAGCCGAGCACCGGAGCCCTGGTCCACGTCGTGGACCTCGGCGAGGTGCCGGCCGCCGAGCGGTCGGCGCGGATCGAGCGGGCGGTCGTCGAGGGCCGGGCGCGCCTGGACACCCGGGGCGGTTCGCTGGTGGACGCGACGCTGATCCGCTTCGGCGCGGAGAGCGGGGCGGCCGACCAGATCTGGCTCACGGTCCACGAGCTCGCGGTCGACCGGGCGTCCTGGACGGTCCTCGTCGAGGACCTGAACACCGCGTACCGGCAGCTCAACGACGGCCTTCCGGCGACTCTGCCGCCGGTGGCGTCCCCGCTGCACTGGTGGGCGGAGCAGCAGCTGGAGCTGGCGCACTCGGACGAGCTGCTGGACCAGGCCGAGCTGTGGCTGGACCGGCCGAAGGGGGCCGCGCTCCCGGTGGACCGCGCCCGGGTGGAGACCACCCACGCCACGGCCAACACGGTCACGGCGACCCTGCCGTCCGAGCTGACCGCGTCCCTGCTGGCCGACACACACCCGGAGCACCTGGTGCTGACGGCGGTGGGCCGTACGCTCGCCCGCTGGGCGCAGGCCGACCGGATCGCCGTCGAGATCGCCGGTGACGCCCGGGGCGGCGCGACGGCGGACACGACCGGCGACCCGTCGCGGACGGTCGGCCCGCTGGACCACGGCCACCCCGTGACCCTGCGACTGCCGCTCGGCCGGGACGCACAGTCCTCGCTGAAGTCGGTCGCCCGGCAGATGCGCACCCTGCCCGACCCGGCGCAGGGATACGGACTGCTGCGCCACCTGGCGCCGGACCCGGAGGTGGCCGAGGAGCTGGCCGCCCTCCCGGCACCGGAGGTGCGGTTCTCCTTCACGGCGCCGCGCTTCGCCGCGGGCCGGCCGACGGCCCGCTCCCTGAACGGGACGCCGCCGCTGGTCTACCTCGCGGAGCGGGTCGTGCCCGCGGCCGCCCCCGACGCCCCGCGGGCGCACCTGCTGGAGATCGACGCGTACGTGTACGAGGGCCGGCTCTACGTCGAGTGGGTCCACAGCACGGACGTCCACGAGGCGGCGACCGTCCGCCGACTGGTCGACGAGCAGATGGCGGAACTGCGGGTGCTGCTCGGCGAGGACGACGGTGCCGACGCCGTGTCGGGCCGCCGCCCGGTGCGCCGGGCGGGTCGCAGCAGTGCGGCGGAGTCGGTGCTCGCGGACCTGCGGGCCGAGGAGGTGATGGCCGACCACGCCATCCCGGGCGCCAGCCTCGCCCTGATCCACGACGGTCAGGTGACGGCGGTCCGCAGCTACGGCGTCCTCGGCGCCGGGGAGAGCGAGCCGGTCACCCCGGACACCCTGTTCGCGGTGGGGTCGATCAGCAAGCACGTGACGACGTACGCGGCATTGCGGCTGGTCTCGGAGGGTCTGCTGGACCTCGACCGGGACGTCAACCGCTACCTGACGTCCTGGCAGGTCCCCGGGGAGTTCCAGGAGCCGGTCACGGCGAGGCTGCTGGTGGCGAACCTGGCCGGGTTCGCCCCGCACCCGACCGTGAACGAGGGCCACTACCCGGACGACGCAGAGCAGCCGACGATGCTCGACATGCTGTACGGGCGGGCGCCGGCCAAGACACCGCCGCCGCGCCGGCAGGACGTGCCCGGCCAGGTGTTCCGGCAGAACTCGGTGCACTACTCGGTGCTCCAGCAGGTGATGACCGACCTCACCGGTGAGGCCTTCCCCGACCTGGTGAAGCGTCTGGTGTTCACGCCGCTGGGCATGGCGGGCAGCAGTTTCGACCCGATGTTCCCGCACGCCTCCGGGCGGCCCTTCGCCCGGGGACACGACGTGGTGGGCACCCAGGTGCGGGGCGGCTACATCGTCCAGCCGGAGCCGGCCGCGGCCGGGATGTGGAGCACCGCCGAGGACCTGGCCAAGTTCGCCGTCGAGGTCCGGCGCGGCTACCTGGGGTACTCGGGCGGCCTGGTCGACCAGCGGCTGGTGCGGCAGATGCTGTCGCCGCAGTCGGACCGCAACTACGGTTGGAGCACTATCGTCGACACCACCAGTGGGGACGTGGAGTTCGGCCACGGCGGCCAGGCCTACGGCTACCAGGCGATGACCGGGCTGCGGGTGCACTCGGGTGTCGGCTCGGTCCTGCTGACCAACGCGGTGAGCGGACGTGAGCTGGTGAAGCACATGATCGTCGCCACCTGGTCCGCGCGGACCAGGGTCGCGGGACTGTGGCAGAAGGCCATCGACGAGGCCGTGCAGCAGGAACGGGCGCGCGCGGCGGTCGCGGGGCAGCACCGGTGACCGTTTCCGCGGCGAAGCCGTCGGCACCGGCTCGGGCTCTGCCCGGGCCGGTGCCCCTGCGGCGCAACGCCGACTTCATCCGGCTCTGGGTGAGCGCGGGGATCTCGCGCTTCGGCACTTCGGTGACGATGGTCGCCTACCCGCTGCTGGCGCTGTGGCACACGGGATCGGCGAGCACGACCGGGCTGGTCACGTTCGCCGCCGCGCTGCCCAATCTGTTCGTCCAGCTGCCGGCCGGGGCGCTGGTCGACCGCTGGAACCGGCGCAGGCTGATGATGGGCTGCGACATCGTCTGCGTGGCGGTGGTCGCCAGCATCGCCGTGACCGAGCTGTGCGGCCGGTTCTGGCTGCCGCAGCTCATGCTGGGCGCGTTCCTGCAGTCCGCGATGGCGATCCTCTACCAGCTGTCGGAGCGGGCGGCGGTGCGCACCGTGGTCGAGCCCGGGCAGCTGTCGGCCGCGCTGGCCCAGAACGAGGCGCGCGGGGCCGCCATCGGCCTGCTCGCCCAGCCCGGCAGCAGCCTGCTGTTCACGGTGGCCCGCTGGCTCCCGTTCGCGGCCAACGCGGCCGTCGGCCTGGTCGCCGCCGTCCTGCTGGTGACCCTGCGGCGGGCCCTCGACCCGGCCCCGGCCGCCCAGGCGGCCGCCCCGGACGGCCCGTCGCTGCGCGCCGCGATCGGGGAAGGGGTCCGCTGGCTGTGGCGGCAGCGGTTCCTGAGGGTGATGACCTGTGTGTTCGCGGGCAGCAACCTGGTCTTCCAGGTGCTCCTGCTGGCGGTGCTGGTGCGGATCCACAACGGCGGTCACACGCCGGCGGTGGTGGGCCTGGTGCTCGGCGCGGGCGGGCTGGGCGGCATCCTCGGGGCGCTCAGCGCAGGCTGGTGGTCGCGCCGGTCGGACCTGTACCGGACGGCGGTGGCCGGCTTCGCGGTGTGGACGGTGTTCATCCCGGTCTCGGCGTGCTCCGGCTCGCCCGCGCTGATCGCCGTCTCGCTGGCCGGCATCACCTTCGTGGCCAGCCTGTTCAACGTCACCGGGAACGTCTACCAGATGCAGGTGACCCCCGAGGCCCTGCAGGGGCGGGTGAACGGGGCGTCGAGCTTCCTGTCCTCGGGGGCGAACTCGCTGGGCGCCCTGGCCGGCGGCTGGCTGGTCGACCGGGCGGGCCCGTCCGCGACCGGCTTCACCCTCGGCATCGCGGTGCTGGCGCTGACCGCCGTGGTGGCACTCAGCCCGGCGGTGCGCGCCGAGCACCGCGCCTCGGGGAACCGCGCCGACGCGAAGCCCGACGCCGCGAAGTCCGCCGACGGGACGCAGGAGCCGGCTGCGGCGGCCGAATCCGCCGGTATGGGCGGGATATAGGGCTCCGGGAGAGCGTGTGGATGCTGGCGGCGTGCCAGCCGTTGTGACGCCTCCGCGCACGATTCCAAGGAAGGACCCCGATGACAGGTTCGATGACCGGCGCGGCGGCCGACTGGTTCCGCAGCTACCGGGCGACGCCCTCCCCGGCCCTGCGCCTGGTGTGCTTCCCGCACGCCGGCGGGGCGCCGACCTCCTACCGGACCTGGGCGCGGGCCGTGCCCGACGACGTCGAGGTGCTGGCCACCTGCTATCCCGGCCGACAGGACCGGTTCGCCGATCCGTTCGCGGCCTCGCTGCCCGAACTGGCCGACGACATCGTGGCCGCCCTCGTCCCGCTGCTCGACACGCCGCTCGCGCTGTTCGGGCACAGCATGGGCGCCTACGTCGCCCACGAGGTCGCCCTGCGGCTCCAGGAACGGCACGGGGTCCAGCCGGTGCGGCTGTTCGTCTCCGGCGCCGAGGCGCCGCACCTGGCCACGCCCCCCGGCCGGGCCGAGGACGACGAGGCCTTCGTCCGCGAGCTCCGGCAGCTGGGCAACGGCTCGATGGGCGAGATCGAGGACGCGGCGCTGCTGGAGCTGGTCCTACCGAGCATCCGGGCCGACTACCGGCTGCTGGACGCCTACCGCCCGGCGTCCGGCACCCGGACCGGCTGCCCGCTCGTGGCGTACGTCGGCGACAGCGACGAGGACTGCGAGATCGACAAGGCCCGCGCCTGGTCGCAGACCACGGCCTCCGCGTTCGAGTTCCGGGCCTTCCCCGGCGGCCACTTCTACCTCGAGGCGCACGAGCAGGAGCTCCTCGGCCACATCACCGGCCACCTCCGCAGCGACCTGCGGCTCAAGCAGGCCCTCGCCGGTCTCTCCCGTACCTGATCACCCGGAGCCACAGATCCCATGACCGAAAGGAAGAGCGGCGCCATGCACGAGCACCTGGTGAGCCGACTGGAAGCACACAGCCGCACGATCCCCGACAAGACCGCCGTGGCCTTCGTCCGGGTCGTCGACGGGGAGCCCGTCGAGGAGACGCTGACCTACGCCGAACTCGACCGGGAGGCGCGCAGGATCGCCTCGTGGCTGGCCGGACGCTGTACGGTCGGCGAGCGGGTGATGCTGCTCTACGGCACCGGCCTGGAGTTCGTGAAGGTCCTGATGGGCTGCATGTACGCGGGCGTGGTCGCCGTGCCGGCGCCGATCCCGGGCAGCCAGCGGGGCCATGACGCCCGCTCGGTCGGCATCGTGCACGACACCGACGTCCGGCTGATCCTCACCGACACGCCAAACGCCGCCGCCGTCAACGCCTTCGTGACGGACTCCGGCCTCACCGGGGTCGAGGCCGTCGTCACCGACACCCTGGAACTCGCCGAGGCGCCCGGGTGGCGGGTGCCGCAGCTCGGCCCGGACACGCTGGTCATCCTCCAGTACACCTCCGGCTCGACCAGCACCCCCAAGGGCGTCATGGTCACCCACGGGTCGCTCTTCCACAACCTGCAGCTGATCGAGCGCGCCTTCGGCCTGGACTCCGGCTGCCTGGTGGCCAGCTGGCTGCCGCAGCACCACGACATGGGGCTCATGGGCAAGGTGCTGGAGCCGCTCTACCTCGGCACCACGACCTACCTGATGGCGCCGATGGACTTCCTGCGCCGCCCCTACCTCTGGCTGGACCTGGTCTCCCGCAAGAAGATCCACACCACCGTCGCGCCCAACTTCGCCTACGACCTGTGCGTGCGCCGGATCAACGACCAGCAGGTCGCCACCCTGGACCTGTCCCACCTGCGCAACGCGGGCAACGGCTCGGAGCCCATCAGCGCCGCGACGCTGCACCGCTTCGCTGAGAAGTTCGCCCCGGCCGGCTTCAGCCTCGACGTCTTCAACCCCTGCTACGGCATGGCCGAGACCACGCTGCTGGTCACCGGCACGCCGCCCGGTCGCCGCCCGGCGATCACCTCCGTGGACGGCGACGCGCTCGCCCACAAGGTGCTGCGCCCGCTCCCCGGCGACCCGGAGGCCCCCAAGCTGGTCAGCAGCGGCCAGATCCACGGGCTCGACGTGCGGATCGTCGACCCGGAGACCAGGACCACGCTGCCGGACGGCCGCGCCGGCGAGATCTGGATCCGGGGCCGGAGCGTCACGGCCGGGTACTGGAACAACCCCGAGGAGACCGAGCGCACCTTCCGCGCGATGACCGCCGAGGGCGAGCGGGGCTTCCTGCGCACCGGCGACATCGGGATCATCCACGACGGCGAGCTGTACGTCACCGGCCGCACCAAGGAGGTGCTGGTCATCAACGGCCGCAACCTCTACCCGCACGACCTCGAGCGCGAACTGCAGACCGTACACGCCTCGTTGCAGGGCCTGGTCGCCAGCGTCTGCTCGGTCCCCGCCGACGGCGAGGAGATCGTCGTCATGCAGGAGTACCGGCCCAACCCGGCCAACCCGATCGAGCTGCCCGAACTGGCGCGCCGCGTGCGCGGCGAGCTCGCCGAGGCGGCCGGCGTGAAGGTGTCGAACGTGGTGTTCCTGCGTCCCGGCCAGGTGCACCGCACGACCAGCGGCAAGATCCAGCGGCGGCTGATGCGCGAGAAGTTCATGACCGGCGCCTTGGAGCCGCTGTACGAGGACCTGAACACGGCGACCAGGAAGCGCTACCGCACGCCCGAGACGGCGGCCGCCGCGGCTGGCGGCACGGGGGAGACGCCGTGACCTCCGCCCCGTACCCCGCCGTCCTGGACTTCGACCGCGCCCTGGGCGACCCGGACGACGCGGGCCGGCTCTTCTCGTACGCCCGCTGCGGCGCACTCGACGACCGCGAGGAGTTCCCGGTCGAGATCTGCCGCGAGCTGGACTTCCTGGGCCTGCCCCGCCACTACGTCCCCGCGGCGTACGGCGGCTCGCTGCACCGCTACGACGAGGTGCTGCAGCTCATGCGCGCCGTCGCCCGGCGCGACCTGACGGTGGCCATCGCGCACGGCAAGACCTTCCTGGGCGCGGTGTCCGTCTGGGTCGGCGGCAGCGAGGAGCAGGCCCGCGAGCTCGGCCGGCTGGTGGCCGACGGAACCGTCGTGTCGTGGGGCCTGACGGAGCGCGACCACGGCAGCGACCTGCTCGCCGGCGAGGTGGCCGCCCGGCGGGAACCGGACGGCGGCTACCGCCTCACCGGCGAGAAGTGGCTGATCAACAACGCCAACCGGGGCCAGCGGATCTGCGTCCTGGCCCGCACCGGCGAGCAGGGCGGCGCCCGCGCGTACAGCCTGCTCATGGTCGACAAGCAGAGCCTCCGGGGCGACACCTACCGGCCGCTGCCGGCGGTGAAGCTGCACGGCATCCGCGGCGCCGACATCAGCGGCATCGCGTTCACCGACGCCCCCGTGCCGGCCGCCGCCCTGATCGGCGCCGAGGGCGGGGGTGCGGAGACCGTCCTGAAGAGCCTCCAGCTGACCCGCACCCTGTGCGCCGCCCTGTCGCTCGGCGCGGCGGACCAGGCGCTCGGGCTGGCCGCCGGGTTCGCCCTGGAGCGCCACGCCTATGGCAGCCGCCTGATCGACCTGCCGCAGACCAGGCACCTGATCGCCCGGTCGTACGCCGACGTGCTCCTCGCCGAGGCCACCACCCTGGTGGCCGGACGGGCCATCCACGCCCTGACCGGGGAACTGTCGGTGGTTTCGGCCGTCACCAAGTACTTCGTCCCCACCCTGGTCGACCAGGTCGTCTCCCGCCTGTCCACGGTGCTGGGCGCCCGCTCCCTGCTGGTGGGCGACACCTTCGAGCACGGGCGCTTCCAGAAGGTGCAGCGCGACCACCGCATCGTGTCCATCTTCGACGGCAACACCGTGGTGAACCTCCACTCGCTGGTCAACCAGTTCCCGCAGCTGGCCCGCCAGGCCCGCCGTGGCGAGGTGGACCGACTCGGTGTCGAGGAGGCGGCCACCCTGACGGCCGAGCTGCCGGACTTCGACCGCGAGCGGCTCTCCCTGCTGCCCCGCCCCGGCGGCAGTATCGTGCTCTCCCTCGCCGACGGCGTGGCGGAGCTGGCCGAACTGGCCCGCCAGGGCGTGGTCCCCGACTCGCTCGCCCGCAATGCGGAGGCGATCGCCGCCGTGGCCGGCGAGGTCGGCACCGCCATGGCGGCCCACCGCCCGGTGGCGACCGACGTCCCGGTGGCCGCCTTCTCCCTGGCCGAACGGTACGCCCGCTGCTTCGCCGCCTCGGCGGCGATCCAGCTGTGGCTGCGCAACCACGCGACGGCCGGCGCCGACCACCCGCTGTGGCAGGGCGGCCTGTGGCTGGAGGCCGTGCTGGTCAGGCTGCTGGACCAGCTGCTCCCCGGCCGACCGGACACCGACGGCGACGTCCTGGAGCGCCTGGTGCCGGTCCTGATCGAGCAGCAGGGCCGGGGCGACCTGCCCTCCCTGCTGACCCACCCGCTCGTGAAAGGCCGCTCATGACCACGGCATCCGCGGCACCCGCCGCGTCGCCCTTCACCGACCTCGGCACCCCGGCCGCGCTGGAATCGCGGCTGGGCGATCCCACCGACCCCGGCAACCCGCTGGGCTTCGCCGCCTTCCTGAACGCGGACGAGCGCGGCGACCTGCTGTCGGCGGGCGAGCGGGTGCTGGACGCCTACGGCCTGGGCGCGGAGTTCGTCCCGGCGGCGCTCGGCGGCCGGCTCGGGCAGGCCGACCACCTGGCCCGGGTGCTGCGCCCGCTGTTCCGTCGTGACGTCGCGCTGGCGCTCGGACACGGCGCGAGCAACCTCGTCGGCTCCGTGAACGTCTGGTCCTCGGGCAGCGCCAAGCAGCGCCGCTGGCTGGCGGACGTGCTGCTGCGCAACGGCCGGGTCGCCGCCGGGTACACCGACATGTCCACCGGCAACGACGTCTCCCGCACCGCGTTCAGCGCCCGGGTGGAGCGCGACTCGCTCGTCCTCAACGGCCGCAAGGAGATCATCAACAACCTCGCCAGGGCCGAGGCCGTCACCCTGCTGGCCCGTACCCGGGAGGAGGCCGGCAGCCGCAGCCACTCCATGGTGCTGGTCGACATGGCGAGCGTCCCGCGCGAGCGGCTGCGCTTCCTGCCGCGCTACCGGACCAGCGGGGTACGCGCCCTGTACCTCGGCGGCCTGGAGTTCCAGGACTGCCCGGTGCCCGTGACCGCGGTCGCCGGCGGCTTCGGGGAGGCCATGGAGACCATCCTGCGGGCCTTCCAGGTCACCCGTGCGGTGCTGCCCGCCGCCGCGGTCGGCACGGTCGACCAGCAGCTGCGGACGGTGATGGACTTCGCGGTCCAGCGGCGCTTGTACGGGCGGGCCGTCTCCGAACTGCCGCACGCCCGCTCGCTGCTGGCCGGCGCGTGGCTCGACCTGCTCGTCGCCGACTGCCTCGCCACCACGGTCTGCCGCGCCCTGCACGTGCTCCCCGGCCAGACCAGCGTCTACGCGGCGGCCGTGAAGTACCTGGTGCCGACGCTGATGCGCGAGGCGGTGGACGCCATGGCCGTCGTGCTGGGCGCGCGCTCCTTCCTGCGTGAGGGCGAGCACGGCGTCTTCCAGAAACACCTGCGCGACCTCCCGGTGGCCTCGCTCGTCCACGCCGGCGGAACGGTGTGCCAGGCGACGATGATCCCCCAGCTGCCGCGGATGGCCCGCGGCGGCTGGCTGCGCGACGACGGCGCCCCGGCCGAGCTGTTCACCATGAACCGGGCCCTGCCGGAGCTGGACGCGGAGCGGCTGAGCGTCATGGCCGGCCGCGAGGACCCGCTGATGGCGGCACTGCCCGAGGTGGCCGCCGAGCTGGCCGGGGACCGGGTGCTCGGCCCGCTGTGTGCCTCGCTGGTGGGAGAACTGCGCCGGCTGAAGGACCAGTTCGGCGCGCTAGCCCCCCGCGACCGCACCCCGGTGGCCAGTGCGGGCACCTTCGTGCTGGCCGAGCGCTACGCGGTCCTACTCGCGGCCGCCGCCTGCCTCGGCGTGTGGCGCCACAACGCGGACAACCCGAACCCGTTCCTGCGCGACACGGCCTGGCTCGCCGCCGCGCTGGGCCGACTGGCCGGCCGACTCGGCTGCGGACCGGAGACGGACGGCGTACCGGAGCCGGTCTTCGCCGAGCTCGCCCGCCGCCACGAGACCCGCCGCGGATTCGACCTCACGGGCCGCCGACTGGCCTGACCCGAGCACCGGCCGGACGCCACCGGTCGCTCCACGTCCACGCGCAGACCCTCCGCGCATATCGGCTTTTTCATCCCAGAAGGGAGCCGATGATGTCGACCTATCATCAGCTTTCCCACGCCCAAGAGGCGCTGTGGTTCCTCTACGAACTCGACCCCGAAGGCAGCTCCTACAACACCGGCGTCGCCGTACGGGTGCTGTCCCCCATCGAGCTGCCCGCACTCCGGGAGGCCGTCGCCGCCGCCGTCGCCCGGCACGAACTCGTCCACTCGCTGTTCGACAAGGTCGACGGGGTGGCCGTCAGCACCCCGCAGGCCCACGAACCCTTCGCCCTGCTGGTCGAGGACCTCGGCCCGGTCGGTGACGACGAACTGCGCACCGCCGTCCGCCGGGCGCTCAACGAGCCGTACCACCTGCGTGACCGCGGCGCCTTCCGCTTCGTCCTGCTGCGTCGCTCCGCGACCGACGCGGTCCTGCTGATCGCCGGTCACCACATCGCCTCCGACGCCGTCTCGGACCTCGTCCTGCTGCGCGACATCCTCGCGGGCTACCAGCAGGCCGTCGCCGGCGAGGAGGCCGCGCCCGCCCCGGTCTCCTACACCCACGACACGTACGTCGTCGCCGAACAGCGCCTGCTCGCCTCTCCGCGCGGCGCCCGCGCCGAGGCGTTCTGGCACGGTGTGATCGAGGGGGCGCAGCCCGCGCAGATCCCCACCGACCGCCCCCGCACCGCCGGGCCCGCGCCCGTCGGCGCCACCCACCACCTGGAGCTCGACGCCGGTCAGGTCGAGGCGCTGCGCACGGCCGCCCGCGCCTGCGGCGTGACCCTCTTCTCCTTCCTGCTGGGCACCTTCCAGGGCCTGCTCCACCGCTACACCCGGCAGAACGACTTCCTCATCGGCTGCCCCACCACCACCCGGCTCTCCCCGCCGATGCGCGACGTCGTCGGCAACTACATCAACACCTTGGTCTTCCGCGGCAGCTTCGCCCCCGGAGCCACCTTCCGCGACGCCGCGACGACCGTCGACGGCCAGGTCCGCCAAGGCCTCGCCGCGGTCGGCTACCCCTTCGCACGGCTCACCCGCACGGCCAACCGCCCGCGCACCAGCGCCGGCTCCTCGCTGTGCCAGATCACCTTCAACCTGATCGGTGTCGCCAAGCCCGACCCGCTGATGAAGCTGCTGCTGGACGGCGAGGGCGAGCACAACACCATCGAGCACAACGGCCTGACCATCAGCCCGTTCGAACTGCCCCAGGCCGAGGGCCAGCTCGACCTCGCGGTGAACGTCCGCCAGAGCACCGACTGCCTGACGCTCGACTTCCGCTACAACGCCGTGCTGTTCGACCTGTCGACCATCGAGCGCTTCGCCTCCTACTACGTGCGCGCCCTGGACACCGCCGCCGCCGACCCGGACCAGGTCATCTCCCGGCTGCGCCTGGTCCAGGCCCCGGACCTCTCCCGCCCGTCGGGCCGGGAGGCCGTCCGTGTCTGAGCTGCCGGGGTCCGACCTGCCGCTCCCGCAGGGGGTCGGCCACCGCACGCTGCGAGCCGGCGGGCGCCGCGTCCGGATCGTCGAGGCCGGTCGGGGTCCGCTCGTCGTCCTGCTGCACGGGTTCCCCGAACTCGCGTACTCCTGGCGCCACCAGCTTGTCGGCCTGGCGGCGGCCGGGTTCCACGCCGTCGCGCCGGACATGCGCGGCTACGGCGGCAGCGACAGCCCCGAGGACGCGGCCCAGTACACGATCCACCACCTGGTGGGCGACGCGGTCGCGCTGATCGACGCGCTGGGCGAGGGCCCGGCCGTGGTAGCCGGCCACGACTGGGGCTCCCAGGTGGCCTGGCACACCGCCCTGATGCGCCCCGACCGGGTCAGGGGCGTGGCGGGCCTCAGCATCCCCTACCGCCCGCGCTCGCCGCTCAACCCGCTGCCCGCGATCCGTCGGGGCATCGGCGAGGGCCACTACATGCTGTACTTCCAGACGCCCGGCGTCGCCGAGGCGGAGCTGGAGCGCGACGTGGCCGCGTCCTTCCGCCGCCTGCTGAGCGGCACCTCGGGCTCGGCCCCCCACCGGGCACCCGTCGTGCCGGACGGCGGCGGCCTGCTGGACCTCTACCCCGAGCCCGCCGCGCTGCCCGGCTGGCTCACCGAGGACGAACTCTCCGTCTACACGGCCGAGTTCACCAGGACCGGCTTCACCGGGGGGCTGAACTGGTACCGCAACCTCGACGCGAACTGGGACCTGACCGCCCCGTACCAGAAGGCGGCCATCCAGGTGCCCGCCCTCTACCTGGCCGGTGCGGAGGACTTCGTGATCAAGGGCGCCGACCCCGCCCGCCTGGAGTCCGAACTGCGGCAGTGGGTCCCCGGCCTGCGCGAGATGCTCCTGCTCCCCGGCTGCGGCCACTGGATCCAGCAGGAACGCCCGGAGGAGGTCACGGCCGCCCTCGTCGCCTTCGCCCGGTCGATGAGCTGACCAGCCCCACCCCCCTTCCTTCGTCCCGTCCCCTTCCCGCTACCACTTCAGATTTCGAGGAGACACACCGATGACCACCGCCGCGACGACCACCGAGATCCAGCAGGCGCCGATCGCCGAGTGGCTGAGGGAGAAGGTCGCCTTCTACCTCGAGGAGCCGGTCGACTCCATCCGGACCGACACCAAGCTGGCCGAGTACGGCCTCGACTCCCTCCACGGGCTCACCCTGTGCGGCGAGATCGAGGACGAGTTCGGCATCGAGGTCGAGCCGACCCTGGTCTGGGACTACCCGACCATCGAGGCCCTGTCCGGCCTGCTCGTGGAGATGCTCGCGGGGAACGGCGACCGGCCCGCCTGACCCGCCGATGGCCGGACCGCGCGGGCGACCACGCGGTCCGGCCGGCCGCCCGAGGCCGCCGACCAGCTCCCCTCCGCACCGTCAGAAAAGGAGTGAACCAGTTGCTAGTGATGACTCGCACAGCCGAGCCGGCGGAGACCATCCGTCCCGATGAACCGGCCGACCCGAGCACGTACACACGGCTCATCGACCTCCTCGACCGGTCCGGGTGCCGGTACCGGATGATCCACCACGCGGCGGAAGGCCGTACGGACGCCGCCAGCGTCCTGCGCGGTCACCCCCTGCGACAGGCCGCCAAGTGCCTGGTCCTGCAGGTCAGGACACCCGGCCGGGGCACGCGCCACGCCCTCGCCGTCGTCCCCGGCGACCTGCGGGTCGACGTGGACGCCGTCCGGGACCTGCTGGGCGGCACGAGCGCCGGATTCGCCTCCCCGGAACGGGCCGAGCGCCTCACCGGATGCCGGAGCGGATCCGTCGTGCCGTTCGCGTTCCACTCCGACCTGGAGCTGATCGTCGACCCGGAACTCCTCGAAAGCCCGCAGCTGTATTTCAACGCGGCCCGCCTGGACCGCTCCGTGGCCCTGGACACCGGCGACTACTTCACCCTGGCGCGTCCACGAATCGCGCCGGTGGCCGAACGCTCCGCCTGAAATTCCCGGCAGGCCCGGAGTAGAAGAAAAATATAGCCGTGGCGGCGACGGTAGTACTCGGTGGTGCCCAGGGCGTCCCGGTTCCTGGTTGATCACACGAGGAGAGACGACAATGCCATCAATCCCGGCCCCGGGCACACGGATCGCTGCCATGGGGCACTACCTGCCCAGCACCGTCCTGACCAGCGAGGCGGTCGCCGAACGGCTGACCGTCGACGCGGAGTGGATCCTGACCCGCACCGGGATCAGCGAACGCCGCGTCGCCGCCCCGGACGAGACGGTGGCGGACATGGCCGTCGCGGCCGCGCAGGACGCCCTGGCCAACCTCGCCCGCGACCGGGGCGGCCTCGACTGCGCCTCCGACATCGACACGGTGATCGTGGCGACCGCCAGCGCGGAGTCGACCATGCCGGCCGTCGCCGCCCGGGTCGCCGGGCGGCTCGGCCTGGCCGCGCCCGCCGCGTTCGACGTCAACAGCGCCTGCGCCGGCTTCTGCCACGCGCTGGCCGTGGCGGACTCCTTGATCAGGTCCGGCACCAGCCGGGGCGCCCTGGTGATCGGCGCCGACAAGGCCAGCTCCTGGCTGGACTGGTCCGACCGGGACACCGCCGTGCTCTTCGCCGACGGCGCGGGCGCGGCAGTGGTCCTGCCGCACCACCGCCGCGCCATCGGCCCGGTGGTGTGGGGCAGCGTCGGTGAGCACGCCGACCGGATCGTCATCGACCCCGACACCCGTGTCCTGCGCCAGGACGGCCGCGCCGTCTACCGCTGGGCGACGAGCCTGGGCCCCATCGCGGCCCGGATCTGCGCGGACGCCGGCATCCGGCCCGCCGACCTCGCCGGCTTCGTGCCCCACCAGGCCAACCTGCGCATCATCCGGGCCCTGGCCAACCACCTCGACCTGCCCGGCGTCCCCGTCGCCACCGACGTGGCGACCACCGGGAACACCATGGCCGCGACCGTCCCGATCGCTCTGTCCCGCATGATCAACCGCGGCGACATCGACACCGGCGGCAACGTCCTGCTCTTCGGCTTCGGCGCCGGCCTCACCTACGCCGGCCAGATCGTCCACCTCGACCCCGTCCCCGCGGTCAACCCCGCCACCCAGGCCCTCATCGCCTGGACCACCTCCGCAATTCCCCAGCCCGTCTCCTGACCTCCTGCCCGTCCACCGGCCCGCCCGCCCCCGACGGGCCGGTGGACGGGCAGGACATATAGAGCCCGCATAGCCCTGCTCGGAATTCTGGCCCGCATGACCAGATACAAGCGTCATTTCCTCGTCGCCGTCACGGCGGCCATTTCGACATTCCTGCTTCTCACCTCGGCAACGCCGTCATCGGCCGCGACCCAGGCCACCACCCCGTGCGGCTACTACGAAGCCGACGGCCACTCCTACTGGAACAACTGCGCCAACACCGACGTCACCATCGACGTGGGCTACCGCGCCGTCCCGGACACCGGCATGTGCATGACTCCAGGCATCAACGAGATCTTCGCGATCGACCAGATCGTATTCGCCACGTATATGCACGACGGCTGCTGACGAATTCAAGCAACAAGGAGCCGCTGCGCCGCTCGCGCCCGTGGACGAACTGGACGTGAGCGGCGCAACGGTTGGACGGACGGGTTATCCGGACTCGAAGAGGAGTGCCTGACCGGGATGGATCCTGCGCATGCTCGGGTGAGCTCTGCCCCGCGATGTGGACACCCTGGCACTTGGGTCTTGTCGATCCGGGAAGGGAAGTCCAGGTGGGGCGTCCGTCGAAGTACTCGGACGAGTTCCGTCGTGATGGCGTCGCATCGTACCGGGCCTCGGAGGGCCTGCCCGACGCCATCGGCACGGTCTGGCCGCAGGCCGTCACCCGGACCCGCATCGTCCACCTGATCCGGGCCTCGTTCCGCTACGCGGCCCGCCAGGACCGGGAGAAGATCTCCAAGGCGCTCAAGCCCGTCTACACCGCTCCGACCGAGGACGCCGCCCTGGAGCGGTTCGTGGAGTTCACCGAGGCCTGGGGGAAGAAGTACCCGGCGATCGTCCGGCTCTGGGAGAACGCCTGGGCCGAGTTCGTGCCGCCGTCTCTCCGCCGGCCGTCGCTAACTCAACCCAACCGAGTCACACCGTTTGCTGGCCCCCCGACCGGGCCGGGACCGGCGCCGTATCCCGTTCGGCCCGACCGGCTCCTCCCGCTGCTGCGCAATCAGGAAGATGCGGGGAGGGCGTTTCTCGGACATCCTTGGCCGGGGCGGGGTGTGGTCTGTCCCCCGAACGTCCGACAGAGCAGAAGTACGGAGAGATCAGATGTCGTTTCAGGCATATCTGGACACGATTGAGGACAAGACCGGCCTGACGCCACGCCAGTTCATCGCACTGGCGCAGGAGCGTGGTTTCGAGGGGCCGGGTAAGAAGGCGGGCCCGATCCTGGAGTGGCTCAAGGAGGAGTACGGTCTGGGCCGCGGTCACGGTATGGCGCTGGTGCACGTCTTCAAGAACGGCGCGAAGATCGACGGGAAGCACGTCGGGACGACCGGCAGCCACCGCGACGAGTCCGACACTCTCTGGCTCGACGGAAAGAAGACCCGCCCCTCCGCCTCCTGAACGGGGGCAAGGGGCCGGAAGGCTTCCGCGCAGTGGGCTGTCCCACCCGTATCTGCGGTGTGGGACAGCCCACTGGTGTGTTGGAGGGCTCTTGTACGGGGTCGGCTGCGAGCGGTGAGTGCCAGGGCCGGCCCGTGGCCTCTTCACCGTGGGCGGCTACTTCGTGAGGGTCAGGGATGACCGGGCCGGGGCCGGGGCGACCGGGGCGGGGGTGCGCAGGGTCAGGCGGGCTGCGGGCAGGGCGAGCAGCACGGTGGGGCCGTCAAGCCGCCGATGAACCAGCCGGGCCGGCCGTGGTCGCCGAGGTAGGTGGCCAGCGGCGGGGCGATACCGCCGAGGACGGCCGCGGTGACCGCATTGGGCAGGCCGAGTCCCAGGGCGCGGTTCTCCGCCGGAAAGAGCTCGGAGAGTCGGAGAGGATGCCGGGGAGGGCGGTCGTCGCGGAGACCAGGTACACGGTGCCGCTGAGGTAGATGGACAGCAGGCTGGCGAAGGCTCCCTCGATGGCGAGGAAGCTGTACGAGCCCCAGATCGCGAACAGGACGGTCGCGGCGAGCAGGAAGTGCCGGGGACCCACCTCGTCGGCGAGCAGGCCGATGGGAACGTTGATCACCATCAGAATGGTGGTGGCACAGACGACCACCTGGAACATCTCGCCGGGAGCGGCGAGCTGCGCGTGGCCTGGGAGCGCCGGGCTGCGCTGGAGGAGATCGACCCGTGGTGGTGCCCGGCCTGGCCGATCGTCTGGCAGCGCTCCTATGCCGTGGCGCGGCAGTGGTGGCTGGAGTCGGACGGCCGGGTCGACTGGGCGCAGCTGCCGGTGGAGACGGCGTTCGAAGGCGAGCAGTTGGGCCGGTGGGTGCGGGCGCAGCGGGCCGGGAGCGGGCCGACCTCGACGCCGCCGTTGATGCCGGCCGCCGAACCCTCGCCTACCTCAAGGACGTGCGCTCCGAGAGGATCGCCCTCTCCGTGCACGGCATCGCCAAGTCGCTGGAGCCCCACCAGAAGGTGCCCTGCGTGGCCGAGTACCTCGACGCGTACCGAACCGCCGTCCCCGCCGGAAGGACACCGTCCCTCGGACCGGACCCCGGCGGGCGAACGGCTCCACCGCTGACCCTCGTCGGCGCCCCCGGCGAGGCCCGCACCGCGGTGGCACCTACGATCGGATCATGGCAGGAGTCCGTGACTATCCTCAGCAACTCGACCGGCCGATCAGGGACGTTCAGGCGTACCTGTCCAGCCGGGGCGGAGTGCGTCCCTTCGCCGTCGCCTCGGCCGACTTCGAACCCCTCCCGACCGGTGACGGGGACCCGAACCTTCCGTTCGAGTTCGTCAACGAGGTGCCCTCCTCCGTGCTGCCCGCCGAGTTCGGCGCCGCCTTCGGCGAGGGGCTGCTCGCCCAACTCCGGGCCTGGTCCTTCCGCCAGGTCCTGCCGTACGCGGTGCGGGTGCGGCTGCGCCACGCGCAGTGGCGTGAGGGGCAGTCGACGGAGGCCGGCTTCGCGGCAGCCGGGCAGCAGGCGGCCTACGAGTTCTCCGAGTCCTTCCATGACGGTGTCGGTCCGCGTCGGCTCGTCACCCTGCGGCCCGCCGCGCAGCAGCCGGAGGAGGAGGCGACCGGCGAGGCGTCCGTCATCCGGGACGTGCACGTTCGCCTGGTCAAATTCACGATGTGCGGCCACTACGCCATTGCCACCGCGGATTTCACGCCCTTGCCCGCCGACGGGGAGCAGCACTTCGAGTTCGTCCTGGAGGTTCCCGAGGACCGCCTTCCGCTGTATCTCGCCGAGGCCTTCGAGCGCGGCCTGCGGGAGGAGCTCTACTCCACGGATGACGGCCGACTGCCCGTCCGGGCGTTCCGTGTCCGCCTGCACGACGCGAAGTGGCACGAGGTGGATTCCAACGAGATGATCTTCGCGGCCGCCGGTCGCAAGGCCGCAGCCGAGGCACTCCGCCGCTCCCGCGAAGGCGACGAGCCCAGAACCACCGCATGATCCGAACGATTACCGCAGGCCCGCGCGGGAAGTCGGCCCGGCGCGCGGGGCAGGACGACTCCTAGGCGCTGTTCCAGCCCACCAGTGGCCGTCTCATCCCCGACGGCGCCAGCGGCGGCCAGGCGGTCCGGCCTGTCCACCGGGATCTACCGCCGCCGTCCTCGCCACTGGTGCCGCCCCGGCGGGCAGGATCCACCCGACGACCAGTGCCCAGCCGCCGCCGAGAACGCCTTTGGCGATGTCACCCATGCTGCTACCTCACCGGTTGCCGTCGCGGAACGGCGGACTGGCCCAGTCGTCATCGCCGAACGGCGGGCCGGGCACGGCTGTGGCATCGCCACCACCGCGCCAAGGAGCACCCGGGTCGACGGGGCGCGGGGTCAGTTTTGGCACATCCCGCAGCCGCGTGTCGCCCGGCCTCCCTTCCCCTCCGGTGTAAACGGCGTTTACACCGCCGCTTCCCATCAGGCTTCAAGCCAGCAGATTCAGCGTCACGTTGTCCTGGGCCATCGGATCTTGGGATGCGGACAATGACCTGGTTCAAGAGGCAGTTGTACGAGCTGGCCGAGACCAACGGTCGACCTCCGGCACGGGCGTCCAGAGCCGGGCAATGGCTCTGACCCCAGAAACGCAGAAGGGCCCGTCCCAAGGCTTGGGTTCTAGGAGTCGTTGCAACACCCCAGCTCAAGGGGTGCGATGGACTTCGAGATCCGAGCGGACCGGAAGCCACAGGGGCGCAACAAGT
>NZ_JBEXKB010000110.1:0-19738 GCF_040609455.1 Kitasatospora sp. NPDC004669 | reverse complement strand
CCGGACCCCGCAGCGGCGGCGCTCGTGGTCGGTGACACAGCGGCGGGGGCGGTGGCACCGAAGGCCGGACTGGTGAGTCCGGCCGCCAGCACGGTCCCCGTCAGGATTGCGACTGTCTTCTGCTTTCCGTTCATTTCGATGGCTCCTTCTCACTGGTGGCAGGCTGTGGCAACCGATGGCCATATCGAATGCGTTGGACCGTTCGGGTGCATCACTTGGACCACTGCGGAGCAGGCGGTCAGCGGAGACTGCGGATCGAGAGGGGAGTCCGTGGCGCATGCCGCCGAGAGGACATCTGCCGCGGAGTCCGACGGGGATTGCAGAGCGACGGGGATTGCGAAACCGGTTCCCGTCTACGGCTTTCTGTGCCGAGGCGGCCGTTGGACGGTCACGACGGGAACGCACCGGGATACCGGCCCGTACGGCGGCACACGTCACCCGTACCGACGTTCGGGAGGATCGATCGGGTGCACATGGTTCTGCAGCCTGATCCCTTCTTCGCGTCATCATGGCCGCACACCGGATAAACAGCCTGCGGGTACTCGATCCACGTCGCAACTCCAACCCGTCTTGCGTGGCGAACCGGTCCATTCGGGCTCCGGCCCGACTCGGGCGAGCGCTCCGGTGGCTCCGGCAGACCTCGCCGCTGCGCCGCTCCCACTGCCCGAGCGAGCCGCCCCCGGGACGCCTGACGTCCAGCGCCGCGTGCGACAGTCAAGAGCTTCGGTCAACCTTGGTGGAGGTACACACCACCGGAGGAGCGTGGTCCATGCCCGCGTCCATCACCCTCGACATCCACAACGTGGAACTGGTCCGCTCCGGCACGGAGGAAGCACAGCCATGACCACGCACACCACGACCGTCGACCACCCCGCCCGGCGCCTCGTCGTGGCGCTCCCGCAGCCGTACGACGCGGCTCGCGAGCAGTACGAGACCCTGGTCCCGGAGGTCGATCAGGCCCGCTTCTTCCAGATGGCCTCCTGGCACGCCACGCGCGAACTCGCCGAGATCAACGCCCCGTACGGGTTCATGCGCTACCACCGCAGCGACGTCACCGCCCTGATGGCCGGATCGCCTTCCCCCTGGAAGGCCACGCAGTACCTGATGGGCAACCACACCATCGCCGAACGCATGTTCCGTCACGACCCATCGGTCATGCTGCACGCGCCGCTGCGCACTCTCCTCTACGCCGACCCCGACGGCGACACGAAACTGGCGGTCGACCAGCCGAGCCTGCTGTTCGCCAGCTACCACGACGAGCGGATCTCCGAAGTCGGTCGCGAACTCGACGCTCTGCTCGCCCGGTTGATCAGCCTACTCGGCGGCGCGATGCCCCCGCAGCTGGCGACCGCGTAGAATCGAGGTCGATGCGGGGTCCGTTGCGGGTGACCGGGTGGAACCCGGCGACGGCACCACGCGGCCGGTCGCGTCGCCCGGTCGTCGGACGCGCGCCGTGGACGGCCTCCACGACCCCACCCGCACCCCGCCCGGCACCCGTGAACCGACCGCCCCGATCGTCGACGCGCCTGCGGCGTACTGCTGCCGCGGGTACGGTGAAGGAGGTGGCGGCCCGGTCTGTGTCGCCGCCGAGGTCGACGATGGTGCCGGCGGCGCATGACGAGGGGCGTCTTCCACGGCACGCTCGCCCTCGCCGCGGGCCGGCTGTGGCCGCGTGGGTGACACGCCGGACAGCCCGCGGGGCCGTCCCGAGCGGACCGGACGCCCGGTCCGGAAGACAGGAGGCGATCGACGATGCGTTCCCAGCCCGTCCTTGTCACCGGCGTTGGTGGCGGCGTCGGCGGAGTCGGACGAACGGTCCTCGACCGGTTGCATGCCGAGGGCGTGCCGGTCCGGGCCCTCGTACACCACGACGACGAACGGGCCTTGGCTCTGCGGGCCATGGCCGGCGTGGACGTGGTGGTCGGCGATCTCACGCGTGGCGCCGACGTGGTGGAGGCGCTGGCGGGCTGCCGCCGGGCCTACTTCGGGATGAGCGTGTCGCCCGCGTACCTGGAGGCTGCGACGACGGTCGCTGCGGCCGCCCGGGAAGGCGGCGGTCTCGAACTGCTGGTGAGCATCTCGCAGATGACGGTCTCGCAGATGGACCTCACCAGCGATACCGAATCCCGGCAACAGCGGCTGCACTGGCTGGCCGAGCACGTCCTCGACTGGTCGGGTGTGCCGGTCGTCCATGTCCGGCCCACGGTGTTCATGGAGAATCCGCTCTTCGCCCGGGTCGCTGTCGCCTCGATCCTGCGCGACCGCACGATCCGCCTCCCGTTCGGCTCCGCCCGGACTTCGCCGGTCGCCGCGGCCGATGTGGCGGAGGTCATCGCACACCTCCTGCTCGACCCGGCTCCGCCGTCCCGCCGCGTCTACGAACTGACCGGAGCGCGCTCCCGCGACATGGCGACCATCGCGGCCGAGTTCTCCACTGCGCTGGGCCGTGCCGTGACCTACGTCGACGTGCCGTACGAGGAGTGGCTGGAACGCGACCTCAAGGAGCAGGACCTGCCGCCCCACGTCCTCGACCACATCGCCACGATGGCGCGGCTGCACCGCGAGAATCGGTACGACCGGGCCACGAACGACGTCGCCGAGCTGCTCGGGCGCCCCCCGCTGGGGTTCGACAGCTTCATCAGGAACACCCCCTCCCTGCAGTCGTAGCAAGGTCACGGATCCGAGGTCACCGGGCCCGAGCGGCGGGGCCCGTCGGCCGCCGAGGGATGTAGTTCGCGGTTTGTCCGCGCCGGTCGCGCCCTGGTCGACGATCGCAACCCGCGTGCCCACACACCGCGGCTGGACCTGCCTTCCGCAGACACACGCTCCGTCGGCCGAAGCCAGAGAATGCGTCGGAAGAAGTTGACACGTCGGAGCCCTCCGACACATGCTGGGGACATGGCGGATGTCGATGTCTTCAGCGCGCTGGCCAATCCCGTACGGCGCAAGCTGTTGGAAGGCCTCCGGGGCGGGCCGCGGGCGGCCGGGGAGCTGGCCGGTGACTTCGAGCTCAGCAGGCCCGCGGTCTCCGAGCACCTGGCGGTGCTCAGGGGCGCGGGGCTGGTGCGCGAGGAGCCGCGCGGGCGGCATCGGTACTACCACCTGGAGCCCGGGCCGCTCGCCGAGGTCGAGGAGTGGCTCCATCCGTTCGAGAAGTACTGGAGGCAGCGGATGCGTTCGCTGCGCGAGCTCCTGGACGAGGAGGGTTCATGACCGAGAAGGCCGCGATCCACTGCGACGAGTTCCTGCCGTACCCACCGGCGCGGGTGTGGGAGGCACTGACCGATCCGGAGCTGCACGCGCGGTGGTGGGCCCCCGGGGACGTGAAGGCGGTGGTGGGGCACCGGTTCACCTTGGACATGGGGCCGTGGGGGCAGCAGCCCTGCGAGGTCGTCGAGGTGGAGGTGGAGCGGCTGCTGAAGTACAGCTTCGCCGAGGGGTCGCTGGACACCACCGTCACCTGGCGGCTGGTGCCCGAGGGGCACGGGACGCGGCTGCTGCTGGAGCACGCGGGCTTCGACCTGGACACCCCGATGGGTCGGCAGGCCCACCAGGGCATGGGGCAGGGCTGGCCCTCCGTGCTGCGCCGGATCGCCCCGGCGCTCGCCGAGTGACCGACCCCGGCGGTCAGGCCCGGCCGAGGACCCGCTCGACGGTGATCTCGATGACCACCCGGTCCGGGTTCTCCCGGGGCGTGCGGTAGCGCTCGGCGTAGCGGCGCTCCGCGTCGGCGACCTGCTCGGGCTGGTCCCGCAGCACGGCGACGCCCTCCAGGGTGGACCAGCGGGCCCGGTCCACCTGGCAGACAGCCACCCGCAGGCCCTCCGGCCCGGCGGCCGCCACGTTGCGGGCCTTGCGGCTGGTGCGGCTGGTGATCACCCGGGCGACGCCCGTCTCCGGCTCGAACGTCACGCCGACCGGCACCACGTGCGGCGAGCCGTCCGGGCGGGTGGTGGTCAGGGTGGAGATGTGCCGCTCGCGCCAGAAGGCGAGGAAGGCTTCGTCGAGGTCGCGCGGGTCATGGGCCATGATCGCGATCGTACGGCCCCCGGGAAACGATCAACTTCCCGGGGGCCGCACCGGTCCGGCTTCCGTGCCCGATCCCGCTTCAGCGCCCGATCCGGGTTCAGTGCCCGCGCGCGATCCACTCCGGCAGGGCCGGGGCCTCGGCGCCGATCGTGGTCGGGTCGCCGTGGCCGGTGCGCACCACCGTCTCGGCCGGGAGCGACAGCAGCCGCTCGCGGATCGACTCGATGATGGTCGGGAAGTGCGAGAACGAGCGGCCGGTCGCGCCCGGGCCGCCGCGGAACAGGGTGTCGCCGGTGAACACGGTGCCCAGCTCGGGCGCGTACAGGCAGACCGCGCCCGGCGCGTGGCCCGGGGTGTGCAGCACGGTCAGCACGGTGCCGGCCACCTCGATCCGCTGCCCGTCGGCGAGTTCGCCGTCCGGAAGCCGCTCGGGGTGGGTGAGCTTCCACAGCGGCAGGTCGTCCGGGTGCAGCAGGATCGGCGCACCGGTGCGCTCGGCCAGGGCCGGGGCGGCGTCGATGTGGTCGTTGTGCGCGTGGGTGGAGACGATCGCCAGCAGCAGCCGCCCACCGAGGGCGGTCTCGATCGCCCCGGCGTCGTGCGCGGCGTCGATCACCACCGCCTCCCGGTCGTCCCCGACGATCCAGACGTTGTTCTCCACCTCCCAGCTGCCGCCGTCCAGCTCGAAGGTCCCGGCGGTGACCAGCCGGTCGATGCGGGCGGAGGTCACAGGATCACCACCGAGCGGAGGACGTCGCCCTGGTGCATGCGCTCGAAGGCCTGCTCCACCGCGTCGAGTTCGATGGTCTCGGTGACGAAGGCGCCGAGGTCCAGGCGGCCCTGGAGGTAGAGGTCGATCAGCATCGGGAAGTCGCGGGACGGCAGGCAGTCCCCGTACCAGGAGGACTTCAGCGCGCCGCCGCGGCCGAAGACGTCGAGCAGCGGCAGCTCCAGGGTCATCTCCGGGGTCGGGACGCCGACCAGGACGACGGTGCCGGCGAGGTCCCGGGCGTAGAAGGCCTGCTGGTAGGTCTCGGGGCGGCCGACCGCCTCCACCACCACGTCCGCGCCGTTGCCGCCGGTGAGTTCGCGGATCGCCTCGACGGGGTCGGTGGTGCGGGAGTTGACGGTGTGGGTGGCCCCGAGCGTGCGGGCCGTCTCCAGCTTGCGGTCGTCGATGTCGACGGCGATGATCTTCGCCGCGCCCGCCAGCCGGGAGCCCAGCACGGCCGCGCCGCCGACGCCGCCGCAGCCGATCACGGCGACCGAGTCGCCCCGGCCGACGTTGCCGGTGTTGATCGCGGCGCCGATGCCCGCCATCACGCCGCAGCCCAGCAGGCCGGCGACGGCCGGCTCGGCGGCCGGGTCGACCTTGGTGCACTGGCCGGCGGCGACCAGGGTCTTCTCGGCGAACGCGCCGATGCCCAGCGCCGGGGACAGCTCGGTGCCGTCCAGCAGTGTCATCTTCTGCTTGGCGTTGTGGGTGTTGAAGCAGTACTGCGGGCGGCCGCGCTTGCAGGCGCGACACTGGCCGCACACCGCGCGCCAGTTGAGGACGACGAAGTCACCGGGCTCGACCTCGGTGACGCCCTCGCCGACCGACTCCACGATGCCCGCGGCCTCGTGGCCGAGCAGGAACGGGAACTCGTCGTTGATGCCGCCCTCGCGGTAGTGGAGGTCGGTGTGGCAGACGCCGCAAGCCTGGATCCGGACCACCGCCTCGCCCGGCCCCGGGTCCGGCACCACGATCGTGGTCACCTCCACGGGCGCGCCCTTGGCGCGCGCGATGACAGCCTTGACCTGCTGGGGCATCCGATTCCACCTCCGTCGGCCGGTGCGGCTCTGCACCGGCGTGACCTGCGACAAACGACTGCAGAAGAACTTTGACATCCTCGCCCACCTAAAGGAGGGCGATTCCCGTCTGACCCGCCGTTGTCGGGCGGGGCTCCGGGTGGGTTCCTGCTTCACCGCGCTGCGCCGGAACACGTTCCGGTCCTACCTGCGCTCCACAGGCTGACGCCGCCAGTCCGGCGGCCTTGGCGACGTTGACCGCCGCGTTGATGTCCCGATCGAGGACGGTCCCGCACGCCCCGCACGTCCATACGCGGATGCCGAGGGGCTTGGGGCCGTCCTTGACGCCGCAGTTCGAGCAGACCTGCGAGGTCGGTTCGAAGCGGCCTATGCGCTGGAAGGCGCGCCCGTACCGGCCGGCCTTGTATTCCAGCATGGTGACGAACGCCGACCATCCGGCGTCGTACACGGACTTGGCCATGCGGGTGCGGGCGAGTCCCTTGACCGCCAGGTCTTCCACGGCGACCGCTTGGTTCTCGCGGATCAATTCGGTGGAGAGCCGGTGGTGGAACTCGCGCCGCGCATCGGCCACCCGGCCGTGAGCGCGGGCGACCTTGACACGGGCCTTGTCCCGGTTCTTCGACCCCTTCGCCTTGCGGCTCAGAGCCTGCTGTGCGCGCTTCAGTTTCTTCTCCGCGCGACGCAGGAACCTCGGGCCGTCAATCTTCCGGCCGTCCGAGAGCACGGCGAAATGGGTGAGGCCCAGGTCGATGCCGACCGTGGCGTCAGCCTCGGGCATCAGCTCAAGGTCGGCGGCCGGGTCGGTCTCGACCACGAAGGAGGCGAAGTACCGCCCGGCGGCGTCCTTGACCACGGTCACCGTGGATGGCACCGACGGCAGGGACCGCGACCACTTCACCCGTACGTCGCCGATCTTCGGCAGGCGCAGCTTCCCGCCGTCGGTGATTCTCCACCCGGCATTGGCGGTGAAGCGGATCGCCTGCCGGTTGTCCCGGCGGGACTTGAACCGGGGTGGTCCCGTCTTCGGGCGCTTGCCCTTGATGCCGTCGAAGAAGTTCCGGTATGCGGTGTCCAGGTCCCGCAACGACTGTTGCAGGATCACCGACGACACCTCGCCGAGCCATGCACGCTCGGGGGTCTTCTTCGAGGCCGTCAGCCGTTTGGAAAGCTCGGCCGACGTGACGAACGGTAGCCCAGCGACGCGGGTGTCCTCACGGACGCGGAGCGCGTCATTGAAGACCACCCGAGCACACCCGAACGACCTTGCCAGCGACGCGCACTGACCGGCACTCGGGTAGGTGCGGAAGCCGTACCGAAGCTGCACGATGGTCACCGTAGCATCTTGGTTCATGTCACCGCGATGGAAGCCAAATCCCAATGTGCGCACTGGTCGTCACGTCGTCCACAACCTGCACGTCCACTTGGTTTTTGTCACGAAGTACCGGCGCGGGGCCTTCACCGACGCCATGCTGACCCGCTGCGAAGAGGTCATGCGGGACGTGTGTACGGACTTCGAGGCCGAGTTGAAGCAGTTCAACGGCGAGCAGGATCACGTACACCTGCTGGTGCACTACCCGCCCAAGGTCCAGCTCTCCAAGCTGGTCAACAGTCTCAAGGGCGTCAGTTCCCGCAGGCTCCGACAGGAGTACGGCAGCCACGTCCGCCGCTACCTGTGGGACGGCCGCTTCTGGTCCGGCTCGTACTTCGCAGGCTCATGCGGCGGTGCGTCTCTCACCGTCGTACGCCAATACATCGAGAATCAGCAACGCCCGACGGCCTGACGCCATCCCAGGGGCACAGAGAATCTCGGCGCTCCGCGCCTCCGGGTGAGGGATGGCCTTCACCTCCGGCGTAAACGCAGGAGCACTGGCCAAGATCAGAGGTAAAAGGACTCCAGTGGATCTGCCCACGAAGCGTAGCGCCCACCCGGTCGGCCGCCCTCGGACCGGGTCGGGTGATCCGCCTCATCGCATGTGCCAGGCGCATATCCGTCGCCTGACCACGTCTCACGCGGCGCCCGCCCCGGCGCGGCTCCGCATCAGGGGCGCGTGGGTGACGCCGAGCGCCCGTCAGCGTGCAACGAACTGCCTGGAAAGCGCCGCCGTTGGCTGGAAGTGCCGCAGACGGGTGGCCCGCCGCCCACGTACGGTCGTAGCAGAAGCGGTCCACGCGACCACGCTCAGCACACCCGCCCCACCTGACGGCACGCCACCGCGCGCCGCCCGTGCCGGGCGCGTACCGACCGTACGCCTCCGCACGTTTCGCGCCACCCGCGCACGGGCCCGCGCCCCTGCGCGAGCTGCGTCCCCGGTCCACCCGAACCCCGGTCCTGAGGCCCCGAGGATCCGGCTGTCCACCCAACACCCCCCGGCCCCGAGTCGAGCCGCCCCGGCCGAACCGCCCGTCCCCCGCACGATCCCGGATCACCCCCCGTCGGACCGCCCCGCGCGGCCCGCTGACCTGGAGTCTGGAGTACGGATGTCCACCGAGAACAGTGCGACCGGTGCCGGCACCGGCACCGCCCCGCTCCCCCCGCTGCACTGCCTGCGCCACCTGGAACCCGGCCCGCCGCGGCTCGCCGTGCTGCCCACCGGCACCCCGGTCTGGCTGGTCAGCCGGCATGCCGACGTACGGCAGGTGCTCACCGATCCGAGGATGGGCCGCGCCCCGCTCTACGCGCCGGACGCCCCGCCGGTCACGGTCACGCCGAACATCCTGGACGACCCGCAGAGCATGCTGAACATCGACGGCAGCGAGCACCAGCGGCTGCGCCGCACCGTGCAGCGGGCGTTCACCCCGCGCGCGATCGCCCGCTGGAAGCCCTGGGTGGCCTCGGTGGTCGAGTCGCTGATCGACGAGCTGATCGAGCACGGCTCCCCCGCCGACATCGTCGCCGCCTACACCCGTCCACTGCCGGTCGCGGTGATCAGCCGTCTGATGGGGCTGGACAACCTCGACAGCAAGCGGCTCGCCCACTGGAGCGACCACGCCCTGTCCACCACCGCCTACACCGCCGAGGCGATCGGCACCGCGATGACCGAGTTCTCCGCCTTCGGCGCCGAGGTGATCGCCGAGCGCCGCGCCGCCCCCGGCGAGGACCTGGTCAGCAGCCTGCTCGCGGCCGCCGCCGAGGACGGCTCGATCGCCGAGGGGCAGCTGATCGCGCTGGTCATCGGTCTGGTGGTGGCCGGGCACGAGACCACGATGACCAGCCTCGGCAACGCCCTGGTCTACCTGCTGGAGGACGGCCGCGAGGCCTGGCAGCGGCTCGCCTCCGACGAGACCAGCGCCGCCGCCGCGACCGAGCAGATCCTGCGCGCCGTCCCGCTCGGCGACGCCCAGGAGCACATGCCCGGACTGCTGCGCCGCACGGTGGAGGATGTGGAGATCGGCGGGGTGGTGATCCCGGCCGGCAGCGTGGTGGCCGCCGACGCCAACGCCGCCAACCAGGACCCGGCGGTCTACACCGGGGACCTGAGCACCGAGCTGTTCTCCCCGCTGGCCGCGCCGATGCTCACCTTCGGTGCCGGCCCGCATCACTGCCTGGGCGCCTGGCTGGCCCGGATGGAGCTCGAACTCGCCCTGCACCGGCTGGCCCGTCGGCTGCCCGCGCTGCGGATGGCCGACCCGGTGGACCGGATCGACTGGCGGCGCGGACTGCTCACCCGCAGCCCCAACGCGCTGCGGGTCGCCTGGTGACGGGCTCCGCGGAGGCCGAGGCCGTGGTGGTCCGGGTCGACCGGGACCGGTGCATCGGCTCCGGGATGTGCGCGCTGAGCGCCCCCGGCTCGCTGGTCCTGGACGCCGACGGCCGGGCCCAGCCGGTGGCCGAATACGCCGACCGCGGAGCCGAGTTGACGGACGGGCTGGCCAAGGCGGTCGAGTTCTGCCCGGTCGAGGCACTCGCCCTCCACTCGGCGCGTGGCGGGTACCGGATCGCCCCGGCGGAGTAGCGGCCCCCGGTCCGCCGGGTACCCCCGGTGCCGACCGGCTCTGCTCGGCGCCGTCCCGGCCCACCGGGTGCCACCCGGTGCCGCCTGCTGCGACTGCGGCAGCAGGCGGCAGGCGGCACCGGGGCTCTTCCGGCGCGGTGTCCTGCCAGGATCCTGAACCGACCTTCCGTCTCGTCTAGGACGGCTGCGCGCAGGCGAGCACGGCGCGCAGCTCCGCGGCCGGGTCGCCCTCGTGGTACGGGCGTTCGCTGGGCTCGATGTGGTCCAGGAACTCCTGGTAGCGCAGCGCGTAGGACAGGTGGTAGAGCGGCTCGGCGAGGTCCAGTGCCCGGTGCGGGTCCGAGCCGGGGGCGTGCTGCCGCCAGGCGTTCGCCCAGACCCGGGCGTGGTGCTGCCAGGCCTCCGGGGTGAGGTAGGCACGGGGGCGCAGGCCGTCCAGGGCGGGGTGGCCGAGGCAGGCGTCGGCGTAGTCGACGACGACCGAAGTCGCGCCGTCGGAGCGCCAGTTGCCCGGGTGGAAGTCGCCGTGCACCAGTGTCTCCGGGAGACCGCAGGCGGCCAGCCGGTCCAGCAGCCCGGGGAGGTTCTCAGCGGCGAAGGCCCGGAGACGGCCCAGTTCCTCGGGCGTCATGTCGGTCACGGAGGGGAGCCGGTCCAGCAGTGCCCTCAGCTGGGCGAGCAGCGTGCCGGGTGTACGGTCGCGCAAGCCCGCGAGGGCGGCTCGACGGTCGGCGAGTGTCGCCTGGGCGGCCACCAGGCGGGGGACGACGTCGGCGACGGTGGCTGCGGACGGGCTCCAGCAGTCCTCGCCGGGGACGTGGTCGAGCAGCAGCCGCCCGCGCGCCGGGTCGGCGGCGAGGACGGTCGGGACGAGGGACGGGTCGACGCCCCCGAGCAGTGCGATGACCTCGCCCTCACGGGCGTTGAAGGCGGGGGTGGTGGTCTTCAGCCACGCGCCGGTGCCGGTGGCGGTGGGGAGGCGGAAGAGGCCGGAGAGGTTCCAGGTCCGGATCTGCCGGGCAGGTGCGGCAGTCGGGCGACCCACCGCCGCGAGCTCCGCCTCCGCCCAGGCCAGGGCCTCGCGCACACCCTCCGGCGTCGCCCAGGCCGCGCGCAGCGGGTCGGGGGCGAGCAGTGCGGCCGTTTCGCCGTCCAGGGGGCGGGAGTTGAGTGCCGTCGGCCGCCGAATCGCCTCGGCGTGGTAGCGGACCAGGCCGCCGTGGCCCGGGTCCTCACTGTGCCCGTCGATCAGCCGCGCCACGAGCACAGGCACCCCGGCCAGCTCGGTCGCCCGGGTGACCACCCCGTCGACGGAGGACCACCAGCCGAGCTCCACCTCGAACGGGCCCAACTGCCCGAAGTAATCGTTCCCGTAGGTGAGATCGACCGTCACGGACCGGCTGTTCGCTCGCTGCATCCGGGCAGCTTCACCCACGGAGACACCCGGACGCGAACGGTTTTCCGGCGCGACCGACGCCTGCGGGCACGTGAGATCATCGGCCGGTGCGCAGACTGACGGTGCTGGGAACGTGTGGCGCCTGGCCCGAGGCCGGGCGGGGTGCCAGCGGCTTCCTGGTGGAGTACGACGGGTTCCGGCTGGTGCTGGACCTCGGCTACGCGACCTTCCCCCGGCTGCAGGAGCACTGCGGTGCCGGACAGTTGGACGCTGTGGTGATCACCCACGAGCACCCCGACCACTGCGCGGACCTCAGCGCCCTGTGCCGCGCCCGCTACTTCGCGGAGCAGCGCGGCGCCCGGCTGCCGCTCTACTGCCCGCCCGGGGTGATCGCCCGGGTCCAAGCAATGGAGCCGACCGAGGACCTCCCCGATGTCTTCGACATCCACCCGCTCCCGTCCGGCAGCCACCACCTCGGGCCGTTCCGGCTCGACTCCGCACCGCTGCCGCATCATGTCCCGCACGCGGGCGTGCGGTTGGCCGCGCCCGGGCTCACCCTCACCTACAGCGGCGACGCCGGACCTTCCACAGAACTTGTCCAACTCGCCGCAGAGGCCGACCTGTTCATCGCCGGAGCCACCCTTCACGGCCCCGACCGCGACCCCCTCCTGCTGAGCACCGTCGAAGCCGGAGCCTGGGCCACCCGCGCCCGCGCGAAGCGCCTGCTCCTCACCCACTTCTGGCCTGGCAGCGACCGCACCCGGTGGACGGCGGAGGCCGCGAGCGGGTTCGCGGGCGAGGTGATCGCGGCCGAGGAGGGCATGGTGCTCCCCCTCTAACGCTCCGGACCGGCGGACGGGGCGTACTGGGCCAGGCCGTTGCCGAGGGACCAGTCGATCGACGCGTTCTCGGTGAGCGTGACGAACACGTTCCGCGGCTCGGTGCCCGCGTACTGCTCGGCGAGTTCGGCGATCCGCCGGTACAACGCCCGCTTCTGGTCGGGGGACCGGCCGGCACGCAGGGTGATCGCGATGTAGACGATGCCCTCGTCGCGGTGCACGCCGAGGTAATCGCCGTAGCGCAGCGCGCTGTTGGCGCCGTCGTGGCCGACCAGCACCTGGAAGTTGTCCTCCGGCGGGATGCCGATGGTGTCCATCAGGGCCTCGTGCACCGCGCGGCCGAGCGCGTCCAGCCGTGCGGCGTCGGCTCGCAGGGCGTCGATCCGGACAAAGGGCATCTCGGCTTCCTCTCCGCCGGTCGGCCGGGACCGATTCACTCACACACGCCCGTACATACTAGTAGGTACAAGAGCGTGCACTCAACTGCCCACCGACGCATAGAGGCTGTACAGCACCCATCCGTCCGCCGCCGACTGACGACGCGTGAAGACCGCGGAGACGCCGGACTCGGTCAGGACGGCGGCCTGGTCGTCGAAGGTCAGCGCCTCGTCGTGGCGCCAGGCGCAACCGAGCCTGCCGAGTCCGTCGAGCACGGCCGTGCGGCTCAGGCCTTCGACCTGTGCCCCGGCCGCCGCTCCCAGCCAGGAGGGGGGCGAGAAGCAGCCGTCCACCGAGTCGAAGCCCAGCAGCCGCACCGTCCGGTCAGGGCCGACCCACAGTTCCAGGCTGCCGTCCTTGAACGGCGACGACGTAGGCCCGGCCAGGCCCAGTAGCCGGTCCGCCTCCGAGCTCGGCATGCCGAGCCGGAGCGGGCCGATCCGACCGGTGGCCGCGAAGGAGAACATGGATTCCAAGAGCGTGGTCACCGGCCGGAGGCTAGCGCGAAGCCGTTCTACGGGATCGCCACCGCCGCGCCGGAGACCCGTACCCGGGTGTCCTCCGCGCTCAGCTCGACCCGCAGCACGCCCGGGCGGCCCAGGTCCTCGCCCTGGTGCAGCGTCAGGACCGTCGGGGCCGTGACCGCGCCCTGCTCGCGCAGGTACGCGCCGAAGGCGGCGGCCGCGGCGCCGGTGGCCGGGTCCTCGACCACGCCGCCGACCGGGAAGGGGGCGCGGACGTGGAAGACCTCGGGGGCCTCACGCCAGGCGAGTTGCAAGGTGGTCAGGTCGCGGGCGCGCATGTAGGCGGCCAGCCCGTCGAAGTCGTAGTCGAGTCGGGCCAGGCGGGAGCGGGTGCCGGCGGCGAGGACCAGGTGCCGGGCTCCGGCGTAGGCGATCCGCGGGGGCAGGGCCGGATCGAGGTCGGCGGCGGACCAGCCGAGCAGGGCGAGCGCCTCCGCGATGTCGGCGTCCGGCACCTCCTCGGTCTTCGGCTCGACGCTGGTGAGGGTCGCCCGCAGCAGGCCGTCGGTGCCTCGCTCGACCTCGACCGGGACGTCACCGGCCGCCGTGGTGAACACGTACCGCCCGGGGCCGGTCCGCTCGGCCAGCGCGACGGCGGAGGCGACGGTCGCGTGCCCGCAGAACGGCACCTCGGCGAGCGGGCTGAAGTAGC
Source organism: Kitasatospora sp. NPDC004669 (assembly GCF_040609455.1). Classification (NCBI taxonomy): domain Bacteria; kingdom Bacillati; phylum Actinomycetota; class Actinomycetes; order Kitasatosporales; family Streptomycetaceae; genus Kitasatospora; species Kitasatospora sp. NPDC004669. The sequence goes on along the minus strand of NZ_JBEXKB010000110.1, from coordinate 6,095 downwards.
GTACGCGGTAGGAGCCTTGGAGATCCCCCGCCGTGAGGAAGGCGGTCTCGGAGTACCCGAGCTCGGCGGCGATCGCGAGCATCCGCTCGTCGGTCAGTCCGGTGGCGTCGAGCACCACGCCGGCCGGATTTCCGCCCTCGGGGCGGGTGGAGAAGGCGGCGTAACGGAGGATCTCGGACGGGGCAACAGCGGCAGCGTCATCGGTCATGACCGGACGAACGAGTTCCGGGCAACTCCTGTTCCCGCCGGTACGGCTGTTCCCGTCGCGACAACTCACCGCAGCAGCGCCTCCAGGAAGTCCGAGCCGAGCCGGGCGCTGCCTGCCAGGTCCAGCTGGTAGAGCATGTACCGTCCGCGCCGCTCGGTGATGAGCAGCCCGGCCTTGCGCAGCACGGCCAGGTGGCGGGAGACCTCGGGGGCGCTGAGCTGCCAGGCGGTGGCGAGTTCGCCGGTGGTGTGCGGGCCGCGGGCGATGGTACGGGCGAGGCGCAGCCGGATCGGGTGGGCGAGCGCCTCCAGGCGCTGCTGGACGAGGGCGAGCGAGACGGGCTCGGCCACCCCGGCCTCGGCGACGGGGTACTGGAGGACGGGCCGCCAGCCGTAGGCGTACACGGCCAGCAGGTGGGGACGGCCGAAGACGGTGGGGATGAAGGTGACGCCCCCGGCGGCGGTGCCGCTGGTGGTGCTGTCCTGGAGCTTGTCGATGACGATCCGCCGCCGCCCGTCGCTGCCCTGGTCGAGGCTGACGGACGGCGAGAGGTCGCCGACGGCCTCGGCGAGGCCGCGGCGGGCGAGCAGGTCGGCCTTGCGCCGGGCGTCGGCGGCGAGGTCGGGCAGGACGCGCCGCCAGGCGTCGGCGAAGAACGCGGACTCGCAGTCCTCCAGCATCCGCCGCACCAGGGCCCGGACGGTGGTCGGGTCGGCGAGCAGCCGGTCGGCGAAGGCCGCCTGCCGGGGGCCTCGGGCGAGGGCGAGGTCGCGGGCCCGCTCGTTGGCGGCGGGGTCGGTGAGCGGGGAGGCCATCGGACGGGTGAAGCGGGAGGCGCCGCAGGTGGTGACGAGGGCACCGGCGACGAACTGCTCGTCGTCGATCCGGTCGACGGCGTCGAGTTCCTCGGCGAGGGTGGCGCCGGGCAGGCCGGGGACGAGGAAGTCGGCGCGCGAGGAGCGCCAGAGGAAGTCGGCCTCCAGCAGCCGCTCGGACAGCTCCGGCGGGATCGTCGCGGCGGTGCAGCTCACCCAGCCGTGCAGCGCGGGGTGGTGCGCGGGCTCGGCGAGCACGTGCAGCATGGCGTTCAGCTCGGCGAGCGGGGACGGCGAGAAGAGCAGGCGCTCCTCGGGCAGGCCCGTGATGTCGATCGTCACACTCATGCGCCCACCTCGCTGCGCTCGGCAGGGGCATTCGCCCACACGCACCCCTCGATGATTCGCTCGCTCCGCTCACTCACGCGCCCACCTCGCTGCGCTCGGCAGGGGCATTCGCCCACACGCACCCCTCGATGATTCGCTCGCTCACGCGACCGATCCTGCCACCCCCGGAAACCACGTCCCGCGTCGATTGACGCTAACCGTCAATCGACGTGCCAGGCGCCCCCACCAGGGCAGACCGTACCGGCCATGAGTGTGATCCAGGAGAAGTCCGTCCATGACCACGCCGCCGCCCCCAAAGGCGAGCGGCCCGCCCTTCCGATCGGTACCGGCCGCGGCGGCCCGTCCGCTCTGCTGAGCCTGATCACGGCCGCCGGTGGTCCCCGGTACGCGGTGGCGCTGGCGGTGGACGCGGTGGGCGGCGGGATGCTGCGTCCGTTCCTGCTGCTGTTCGGCGTCGAGGTGCTGCACCTGCGTGCCGGGGCGGTCGGGTTGGCGCTGTCGGCCGGGATGGTGGCCGGTCTGCTGATGGTGCCGCTGACCGGTCGTTGGATCGACCGCGGCGCCCGCACCCTGCCCGCCGCGGTGACGCTGGTGTTGCGGGCGGCGGGCGCGCTCACCCTTCTCACGGCTGACGGGCTGGCGCCGTTCACACTGGCGGCCGTGCTGTTCGGGGTGGGCAGCCAGTCCTGGCCGACCGCCCACGCCGCCGTGGTGAGCACGCTGACCGAGGGGCGGCTGCGGGACGCCGCGCTGGCCGCCGGGCGGTCGGTGCGCAACGCCGGTCTGGGCACGGGCGCACTGCTGGCCGCGGTGGCGGTGGCGGGCGGTGCGGACGCGATCCGGGTGTTGGCCGGGGTGACGGGCGTGGCCTGCCTGGTCGCCGCCGTGTTGGTGGGGTCGCTGCGGGTTCGGGCACCGCAGAAGGTGGCCGAACAGGCGGGGGACACCGGGGCGACGGGCGAGCGGCTGCGCCGGATCACCCTGCTGAGCCTCGCCAATCTGCCGTACGCCTTCTGCTTCGACGTGCTGGAGGTGGCCCTGCCCGCGCTGCTGGTGCTGCAGCTGCACGCCTCCCCGGCCTGGTCCTCGGGGGTGTTCGTGGGCAACACCGTGCTGGTGATCGCGCTGCAGCTGGCGCTGGTGCTGCGGTTGGCGAACCGCTCGCGGCGGGGCGTGCTGGCGGCGGCGGGGGCGGTGCTGGCGGTCTCCTACCTGGGGTTCTGGGCGGCCGGATCGCTGGGCGGGACGCCGGGGGCGGCGGGCATCGCGGTGGTGTCCGTGCTGTACACGCTGGGCGAGATCCTCTACAGCGGCTCGGGTACGGCCCTGGTGACGGCCTCGGCCCCACCGCACCTGCTCGGGCGGGCGCTGGCGCGTTGGGAGCTGTCCAGCGGGGTCGGCCGGGCGGCGGCGCCGGCGGTGCTGACGGCACTGCTGGCCACCGGGCCCGGGTCGCTGTGGGCCTGCCTCGCCGTCACCACGGCGGTCGGGGCGCTGGCGGTGCTGCGGCTGGGACCGGCCGAGACCGAGTAGCCCGAGCCGAATGGGATGATCATCAGCATGGCCCTCACCCCGTTCCAGCAGCAGCTCCACGACCGGATCACCGCCGCCACCGAGGTGACGCCCCCGCCGAGGCCCTGGCGGTCCGTCGGCCGGGGCCTGATCCCGGTCGGCGCGCTACAGGGCATCGGCTTCGCCGTACACCCGGAGACCGGACACGACCTGGTGCTGACGGTCTCCAGCAGCGGGCACGGCCTGTTCGACGCGGTGACCGGCGAGAAGCTGGAGCGCGAGTACGACCCCGAGGAGGACCCGACCGGTCCGGACCTCTCCTGCCCCGGCATCGGCCCGGTCGCAGACCTCCGGATCCCGGTGGCCGGGATGTGGGGCGGCGGCCTGCACAACGGGGCCGCGGGCGGCTGGGGTGTCGAGGTGATCTCCCCGGAGTGGCCGAGCCACCGCGTCCTGCTGACGGCCGGCCCCTGGAGCGGCGAGCACGGCACGGCGTGGTGGCACGTCTTCCACGCGAGCTGGTCCGAGTTGCGCGCCACCGGCTTCTCCCCCACCGGCCGCACCCTCGCGGTGGCCACCAGCAGCGACCTCACGCTCTGGACCCGGCACTGACCTTCCGGATGCGGACCGGGCACCCACCGCTGATGCTTGCGACGAGGCGTGCCCGGCCCGAGGAAGGACTCCCTAGCATGAGCGCACTCGAGTTCGAGATCATCGACAGCCCCGACAGCTCGCTCAACAAGACCTCCGTCCTGGTCACCGGACCGAACGACGCCCTGCTGGTCGACGCCGGGTTCACCCGCTCCGACGGGCGCCGCCTGGTCGAGCGGGTCCGCGCCAGCGGCAAGCGGCTGACCACCGTCTTCGTCAGCCACGGCGACCCGGACTTCTACTTCGGCGCCCAGGAGGTCCAGGACGCCTTCCCGCAGGCCCGCTTCCTGGCCACCGCCAGCACCGTCGAGCACATCCAGGAGACCTTCGACGCCAAACTGCGCGCCTGGTCCCACCTGGGCCCCGAGCTGCCCACCCGGCTGGTCCGGCCCGAGGTGATGCCCGGGGACGAGATCGTCTTCGAGGGCCACCGGTTCGAGGTGCGCGGCGCCGACTTCCACCTGCCCGACCGGCACTACCTCTGGCAGCACCACCACCGCGCGGTGCTCGGCGGGGTGCTGCTCTTCGAGGGCCTGCACGTGTGGACGGCCGACACCCCGTCGTCCGCTCAACGCTCCGCCTGGATCGACCTGTTGGACGGCATCGAGGCGCTCCACCCGACCTGGGTCGCGGCCGGCCACCGGGTCGCCGACGCGCCCACCGACCTGAACGCCATCGACCACACCCGCGCCTACCTGCGCGCCTTCGAGACCGAACTCGGCCGGGCCGCCGACGCGGCCGCCGCCAAGGAGGCGCTGGAGCGGCGCTTCCCGGAGCTGGGGCTGCTGATCGCGGTCGACCTCGGCACCAAGGTCGCCATGGGCGAGATGGCCTGGGGTTGAGCGCGCGATGATCGAGATCCCCCGGGACGTCGCCGGCTTCGCCGAGTCCGCCGCCCCCGCCGACGTGGTCCGCCGCCAGTACCTGGCCTCCGCCCGGGGCGACCTGTCCGCGCTGCGCGCCACCCTCGCCGAGGACGTCGAGTGGACCGAGATGGCGGGCTTCCCGCTGGCCGGCACCCACCGCACCCCGAAGGGTGTCACCGCCAACGTCATGGAGCGCCTGGCCGCCGAGTGGGACGGCTGGACGGCGCACGACGACACCTACGTGGTGGACGGCGAGAACGTCGTCGTCCTGGCCCGCTACACGGCCGTCCACAAGGGCACCGGAAAGCCGCTCGCGGTCCGGGTGGCCCACCACTTCACCGTGCGCGGCGGCCGGATCGTCCGCTTCGAGCAGTTCACCGACACCGCCCTGGTCAGGGACGCGATGACCGCGTAGGCCCACGCGTTCACCCGAACGGGCGAGCATGACGCGGCGCGCCCGTCGCGGTCTCGACAGGCCACCCGCACGGCGGCAGGCTGACCCGTGATCTGCGGCGGAGAGCAAGGAGTTGAGCATGGCGGGCACGGCTGGCACGACCGGAGCGGGCGGCACGACCGGAGCGAGCGGCACGACCGGAGCGAGCGGCGCGACCGGAGCGGCCAACGGGCGTGAGCGTCCGATCGTGATCGTCGGGGCGTCCCTGGGCGGCGCCAAGGCGGCCGAGGCGCTGCGCGAGGCCGGGTACCGGGGCGGCATCGTCCTGGTCGGCGAGGAGCACGAGCGCCCGTACGAGCGGCCCCCGCTGTCCAAGGGCTACCTGCTCGGCAAGGAGTCCCGGGAGAAGATCTACGTCCACCCGCCGCAGTGGTACGCCGAGCACGACGTCACGCTGCGCCTGGGCACGCCGGTGGCCGCGATCGACCCGGCCGGGCACACCATCACCCTCGCCGACGACGGCCGGGTCGAGTACGCCAAGCTGCTGCTGACCACCGGCTCGGTGCCGCGCCGGCTCCCCGTACCCGGCGCCGACCAGGACGGCGTGTTCTACCTGCGCCAGGTCGAGGACAGCGACCGGATCAAGGCGGCGCTGCGCCCCGGCGCCCGGATCGCGGTGGTCGGCGCCGGTTGGATCGGCCTGGAGGTCGCGGCCGCCGCCCGTGCGGCGGGCGCCGAGGTGACCGTCCTGGAGGCCATGGAGCTGCCGCTGCTGCGGGTGCTGGGCCGGGAGGTCGCCCAGGTCTTCGCCGACCTGCACCGCGACCACGGCGTGGAGCTGCGTTTCGGCGTCCAGGTCAGCGAACTCACCGGCACCGGCGGCACGGTGAGCGGCGTGAGGCTCGGCGACGGCACCGAGGTGGCGGCCGACGCGGTGGTGGTCGGCATCGGTATCTCCCCCGCCACCGGACTCGCCGAGGCGGCCGGGCTGGAGGTCGACAACGGCATCAAGACCGACGGGCAGCTACGCACCTCGGACCCGGACGTCTACGCGGCCGGCGACGTGGCCAACGCCTTCCACCCCCTGTTCGCCCGGCACATCCGGGTCGAGCACTGGGCCAACGCCCTCAACCAGCCGCAGACCGCCGCCCGGGCGATGCTCGGGCAGCCGGACGCGGTCTACGACCGGATCCCGTACTTCTTCACCGACCAGTACGACCTCGGGATGGAGTACGTCGGCTACGTCGAGCCGGGCGGCTACGACCGGGTGGTGTTCCGCGGCGACCCGGCCACCCGCGAGT
>NZ_JBEXKB010000109.1:0-19852 GCF_040609455.1 Kitasatospora sp. NPDC004669 | reverse complement strand
GCACGCTGTTGAGTTCTCAAGGAACGGACGCTTCCTTCGGACCGCCTTCCAGCGGGCCCTCCGGGCGCTTCGTTCTTTCGTGTTTCCAGCTTATCGGATGTTTCCGGCTCCGTTTCCGGGGCTTCGCTCATCCAACTCGCCGGTGTCTTCTACGGCTTGACGCCCCGTCCGACGTTTCAAACTCTAGCCGATCCCCGCTCCGAAAAGCGAATCCGACCGCAACCCGATAAAACGCGCACACCGAATCAACACCTGACCGCACCGCGACAACGCGAAACGACCGGTGAAGACCGGGAAGTGATGCTTCAGAGGATTGGCCGCCCCCGGGACCGTCCGCGCAGATGCGTGTCCGGTGCTCCCTGCCGAGCGACTGGGAGACAGTACCCCTACTCGGCTCCCGAAACAAATGCCCAGCCCAGACCACAGTGGTGCGGCGCCCTCCCCTCTCTTGCCGCTATCGGATCCCGGCGGCCACCGCCAGCCGTGCGGCCTCCGCCAGGCCGTCCCGCCACGGTTCGCCGTGACCCGGCAGAACGGTGTCGATCTCGTATTCGGCGACCTTCTCCAGGGAGGCCAGCGCCGCCCGGCTGTCCTGGGTGAAGGCCCGACAGATCACGCAGGGGCCGACGTGCCCGGCGACCGCGTCGTTGGTGACCAGGGCGTCGCCGGTGAAGGCGAGGGAGGCGTCCGGGAACACATAGCTGGTGCTGCCGTGCGTGTGCCCGGGGGTATGCACCGCCAACGGCAGGCCGGGAACGTCGAGTCGGGTGTCGTCCGTGAAGGTGCGGAGCTCCCGGACCGCCGGCGTGCGGAGTGCGCCGCCCCGGGCCAGGTGCAGCGGTGCCCGCAGGCCGCTCGGGCGGCGGACCGCGTAGCCGAGGAGGGAGCGCTCGGGGCGCCAGACCTGGTTGAGGCGCCGTGGTTCGGCCAGGATCGGCGCGTCGGACTCGTGCACCCAGACGTCTGCCCCGGACTCCATGCGGACCCGCTCGGCAAGGCCCACGTGGTCCGGGTGGCCGTGGGTGATCAGCACCGCCGCGATGTCGGTGATGGGTCTGCCGAGAGCGCGCAGTGCCCCGAGCAGGCTGTCCCAGTGCGCGGGCAGTCCGGCGTCGACCAGCACCAAGGCCGGGCCGGTGTCGACGAGGTAGAAGTTGACCAGGTCGTCGCCCAGCCGGTGCGCGGTGGGCGTCGGGGACTGAAGGGCGCTCATCCCGATCACCGGCCCAGCTGGATGGTGGTGGCGGGCAGGGTCGCGACGCGCTCGGCGCCGAGCAGTCGCGCCGCCGTCCGTGCGCCCGGGGGCGGGCCGTCCAGCAGCGTGGCCGCAACTGCGGCGGCCAGGGCCGCGGTGAAGGCGAACCCCTCGCCCGTACTCAGCTCGGCGACGTGCCGACGGCCGTCCCCGGCGGTGAGTTCCGCGTAGGCGTAGGAGCGGCCGTCCGTCCCGGCGCCGCCGCGCGGTGCGGCGTAAGCGGTGACGTCGGGCGCGCCACCGGCGTCGCGCGCCGCTTCGAGATCTCCGGTCGGCACGGGGATCACCGTCCGGCTCGCGCCGCCGAAGGTGAGCGCCGTGGCGCCCTCGCCGAGCGGGAAGCGGACCAGCTCGCCGGCCCGGTAGACGGTGGCGCCCTCGGCAGCGGCCTCGGCCACCGTCGTACGGACGCCCTCCGTGTCGTACGCGGTGGTGGCGGCCGAGGCGACGACCACGCTCGCCGGGTCCGCCAGCCGCCCGCGCAGGGCCAGCACCAGCGCCTCGGTGGCGGCCGGTCCGAAGCCGGCCCCGGTGACGAGCGCGACGCCCCGCTCGCGCGCCTCGGCGTCACGGTCGAGCAGGGCGCGCACGGCGGCCCGCTCGTTGGCGAGGTCGACGTACGCCGTGCCCGCGTCGAGGCACGCGTTCACCACGGGCGGGGCCAGGCGGGTGAACGGGCCGACCGTGTTGACCAGTACCTTTCCCACCCGGACCGTCGCGGCCAGCGAGGCGGGGTCCGCGAGGTCCGCGACCAGAACGGCCACCGCCCCGCTGTCGAACCGCGCTGCGGTCGCCGCCAGCCGGCCCGGGTCCCGGCCGACCAGCGTCACCGTCCCGCCCTGCCGGACGAGGTGTCCGGCGATCAGGTTGCCGGTGGTGCCGGTGGCACCGAGAACGACGAAGTCGGATCGCATGATCGTGCTCCTTCCGCCCGAACGGGCTTCCGTCGATGACGGGACAACAATGACACAACATCGATGTCGCGTCATCAATGTTGCAGCATCGATGTTCCAGCATCAATGTCGTGTCATTGATATGCTGACCCCGCATGGCCCCGCACCCGCTCAACCGACGGACGAAACGAAGGGCAGCCCGTGACCGCCGACCACAGCCGCACCACCCGGGCTCCGCAGGACGAACTGCGCTACCTGCTCCTGGCCGCCCAGCGCGAGGGCAGCCGCCGGCTCGGCGATGCCCTGCGCCACCTGGGCCTCACCCCCGCCCAGGCCGAGGTGCTCGACGTCCTCGCCGCGCACCAGCCGGTCACCCTGGCCGCCCTCGGGCGCCTGCTGGTCTGCGAACAGGGCAGCCCCAGTCGGCTGGTCGACTCGCTGGTCCAGCGCGAGCTGGTCAGCCGGATCCCGCACGAACAGGACAAGCGCGCCGTCCTGATCCAACTCACCGACGCCGGAAGCACGCTGGCCGCCCAGCTCGGCGACGCGACCGCACGGCTCACCAGCGAGATGGCGTCCCGGCTCACGGCCTCGGAGGTCGACACCCTCACCGCCCTGCTGCACACGCTCCTCGACGGCACCGACGCCGCCCGGGCCATCCGCAGCCGGTACCCGCACTGAGCGTCTCCGGCTGAGCGACTCCGGACGGCGAGTCCGACGTGAACGGGCCGGGGTCGTGGCGAGTGCATCCGCCACGACCCCGGCCCGGGGTGTCCGCTGCCCGACCGGGCGCACCGCCAACGGGATCTATTCGCAGTGCCTCGGGCCGGAAAGGGGGTGTTCTTCATGCAGCTCAGATATTCGTTCCGCCTCTATCCGAACGGACCTCAGCGTTCAGCGCTGGCACCTGCGTTCGGGTGCTCCCGCGTGGTGTTCAACGACGCGCTGCGGCCGCCGGACCTGCGGTGACAGCCTGTCGAGCGTAGGTAAGACCGGGACTCGTCCCGGCACAGCGCGAAGAAGCAGGAACCCACCGAGACGGTCACCCGACCGTGGTAGGAATCCCCGGCCCCTCAGGCCGGGGAGCGGAAGTCAATTGAACAGACGGTCGCCGCTGTTGGCCATGCGGTGGGTGGAGCCGTGGCGGTTCACCCAGTCGCGCACGAGATTGACGGCATTGGCGCACTGCCAGCTGTCGTCGTACTCACGCACGCCGGTGAAGGCGCCGTAGCCCGCGATGATGCCGTCCACCTGGGCGTCGCCCAGCAGCTTGTCGACGTACCACGGGTCGTTGTAGGTGGTCGTCCAGGACAGCGTGGCCGCGAGCCGGCCGGCGGCACGGTCCGCGGCGCCCTTCTTCAGTTCCGCGCACGTGTTGTAGGTGGCTTCGGTGCAGTTGCCGAAGCCCTTGGTGATGTCGCTGTCGCCGTAGTCCATCGCCCGGTGACCGTTGGGGATCCCGGCACCGGACCGGTTGAAGGCGTTCTGGGCCTGGTCGCGGGTGCCGGTCGTCGTCATGCCCTCCAGACGGCCGAGCTTGCCCTCCAGGCTCTTCCAGCCGCGTCCGCCGACGTCCGGAGTGTTGCCGCCGTGGTACTCGTAGAACCCGTAGAGCACCTGGACCCCGGCAGCCGTCAGCCGCTGGGCCTTGTCGTGCAGTCCGGCGACGCTGCACCCGCGGTTCTGCTGCTCCCCGCAGTAGTTCGGGTCCTTGATGTCCAGCCAGACCAGCGACAGTCGGCGCCCCGCGTTGGCGTTGGAGACGATGCGGTCGATCATGCTGTCGAAGCTGGGGCCCAGCCGGTTGTCGCCGGCCGAGGAACAGTCGTGGTAGGCGCGCCACTCGTTCGGGTTCCACCAGGCGCAGACATCGATCTCGATGCCGTTGGCACCGTGCTTGAGCGCGGCGTCCACGCCGTCCAGGGTGTCGACCCGGTGCGCGATGGCGTAGATCGGGTGGCGCTGGTCGGCCGCGGCCGCCGGGGTCGCCGCGAGGGCGGTGACCCCGGCGATCCCGCACAGCATCGCCGTCATCGCCGGAAGCACGCGTCGGCCCGCACCGGTCCTGAGGTGAGTGGTCAAGAAAGGTACTCCTTCTTGTCGGCGCCTTGAAGTGGACATGCCCACCCCACCAACCGTACGTTGCCGAACGGCAAATGGTCGATAAACGGGTCTCGATGTCCGAAATATGTTCTGAACTAAGGAGCTTGACTGATCGTCAGCTGCGCTTGAAGAACTCCACCTCGGCCAGGGCGATGGTGCGGCCAGGGCCGGTTCCGGCGGCCTCGCGGACGGTGAGCTTCACCTGGACGACGTCGCTGATCCCGGTCGCCACGGTCTGCGGGCCCGGCTGGTCGTTGAGCGTGATCTGTTGCCGGTGCAACTCGCCGTCCGAGGCCGTGACTTCCAGGGACAGGACGAGGGGACGGGCCTGTTGCTGGAAGTGCTGCGGGTCCGCGGAGTCGCCGGTGTGGATGATCAGGTCGACCAGCCGGAAGGGCGTGCGGAAGGTGAAGGTGATGGAGTCCCCGATCGCGGGCGCGCCCCAGTAGGTGTTGCTGAGGCCGTCGTCGGCGGCGGTCGCGGGATGGCCCTCGACCGCGCCGCTCGCCGAGGTCAGGGAAGGGGTGATCGGCGCGGTGTTGCCGAGCTTGTCCAGCACGTCCTGGTAGGCGCTCCTGCCGACCGGGTACAGCAGGATCCCGCCGACCACCAGCGCGGCCAGCACCAGCAGCGCGATGGTGCGGCGCAGCGCGTTGCCCGAGCCGCCGATCCGCACCCGGCGTCGGAACGGCCAGCGGGTGCGCCACCACGGCAGCTTCGGCGGGGGTGCGGTGTCGGTCAGCGGTGCCGCGCAGCGGCGGCAGAAGCGCCGTTCGGGCAGGTTCGGCGTGCCGCACCGGGGGCAGGGCGGGCCGTCCTGGGCCTCGTCGGCCGCGGATGCCCGAACGACGGGGCGCGGTGCGACGGGCTTGGCGGGCTGCACGGCCACCGGATCGGCCACCGGATCGGCGTGCGGTTCGGGAGGCGCAGGCGATTCGGCAACCGGCGTCGGGGCCGGGGCCGGGGCCGGTTCCGACGCCCGTGTCGGTTCGGGGGCCGGAGCCGGCCGCGCGCGGGTCGAGGTTGAGCGCGGAGGCTCGGCGACCGACGCGGTCGGCGGCTCCTCGGCGGGCGGGCTCGGCGGCTGGGCGTCCGGGACGGGCGGCTGTTCCCTCCTCGTGGCGCGCGTCACCCGTCGCGACACGGCTCGCCAGGTGGATTCGGTGCGCGCGGTCTCGGGCACGGCGGGCCCGGCAGGTGCAGCAGGCTCGGACGCGGCAGGCGCAGCGGCCGCCTCCGCCTCGGTCTGCGCGGGCGCGGGCGCAGGGGTGGGCACGGGAGTGGGAGTGGGTGAAGGCGCCGTCCGAGGCCCGGCAGCCGGCGCCGCCGGGGCCGGGGCACTGCGCGACCAGCCCAGGTACGCACCGCAGTTGCCGCAGAAGTCGTCCCCCTCCCCGTTGGCCGTTCCGCAGTCGGGGCACACCGGCATCCGTCAGCCCTCCGTTCGCCCGGGTGGGCCGGGCAGGATCTCCACCCGGCAGGTCAGATGGACCGGGCAGCCCGCCCTGACGACGGACAGCACCTGGTCCTCGTCCAGCCCGGCGCCCGGCCCCGGACCGTCCAGGGGCCAGACCCGGATCAGCACCTCAGCGCCCACCGCGGGCAGCGGGACGGCACCGGGGGCGGTGGACCAGGAGACCCCGCCGCCGTCGGTGATCTCGGCACCGGCGCCCAGCACCAGCCGCAGCCGCTCGGTGAGTCCGCGGCGGGTGCCGCGCCACCGGTGCAGCTCCACCGCGCGCTCGACCACCGCGCGGCGCACCTCCTCCGGCCAGGCCGGGTCGACGTCTACCGCGACCCAGGACGCCAGCCAGTCGAGGAAGTCGGTCGGTGCGAGGCGGGGTCGGAAGTAGGCGGGCAGGTTGTCCAGGGTGGCGAAGACCGGGGCGAGGACGGTGTCCAGGCCGGCCGTGAACCGCTGGGCGAAGTCGTCGTCGGCGAAGAGCGCAGGGAGCAGTTCGCCGATCGGGTACGGACTGGGCAGCCCGGGGACGGCGGCCCGGTTCATGCGCCCACCTCGCTGCGCTCGGCAGGGGCATTCACCCACGCGCACCTTTGAATGATTCGCTCGCTGCGCTCGCTCATGACTGCCCGTCCTCAGCCGGGGTGACCACGATCTGGTGCTGGTGGGAGAAGACCAGGGCGTCCGGCGGGACCTCGACCCGCTCGGCGGGGGCGCCCCGGCGTCCGGTGATCGGGTCCGCCGGGAACAGCCGCAGCTCCTCGACCCCCGTGACGGCGGTGACCCGTTGGAGCGCGGCGAACACCTCCCCGTACTGCACCGCCCGGCCGAACGGCCAGCCCGTGCCGTCGGCGCCGCCGCGCAAGGGGTTGAGATAGCGGTACAGCTCGGCGAGCGCCGCCTCACGGACCCGGTCGGGGTCGGTGGATCGGGTGGTGAGCCGGGCGACGACCGTCACGCCCTGGTAGGCGGGGGGCTGTACGACGATCCGGGTGCCGATCAGCCGCCGCTCGTCGAGGGCCGTCGCGACGGCGGCCAACATCTGCTCGTCGGGGATCAGTTGCTCGAACCGCAGCCGGTCGCCGTCGTCCGCGACGGCGTCGGGGACGACCAGCACCCGCACCGTGCCGGCTTCCCCGCCGACGCCGGGCACACAGCTGATCCGGACGGCGGACGGCGCGGCCTGCCGGGCGATCAGCTCGAAGTCCCCTGCGGTGACGGCCCGTTCCTGCAGCCTCAGCTGGTGCGGGGCGCGCAGCTTGGCGTTGTCCACGGTCTCACCGTCGACCCCGCCCCTGGCCGCCTCGCGGTTGTCGACCCGGGCGATGTACGGGACCGAGCTGCGCAGCACCGTGATGGTGCTGCGGGCGACGTTGCCGGCGATCCCACCGCCGGTGCGGTAGTGCGGGACACGCAACCGCGCGCCCTTGGGCGGCACCGCGCCGAAGGAGCGCAGGCTGCCGTCGGGTTCCCGGACCGCGGGCGGGAAGAGGAACTCGCCGGTGGTCGCGTCGAGCACCACGTGCCGGTCGGCCGGTGAGGAGTCGCCGAAGTGCTCGACGACCGTCCATCGCTGCCACCCGTCGCCGGCCGCGACCTCGACCACCGGGGGCTCGCCGTCGAGCAGGACCGGGGGCCGGGCGAGCCGGAAGCGCTGGCCCGCGACCCCCTCGGAGGAGCCGAGCGGCGCGTCGGTGACGGTCTGCGCGTGCACGACGGTCACGGTGCCGCCGACCGTGAACACCTCGGCCCGGCGGACGGTCGGGGACTCGGAGTAGAACGGCTGGCCCGGTCGCGGCTCGGTGACCCGGCAGCGCAGCCAGCCGGCCCGCCGCCCGGCGACCACCGACGCGGTGTGCCCGGCGGGCACGAACACCACCACCTCGCCGGGCCGGTTGAGGCCGCCGGTGGTGTCGCCGCCGGTCTCGCAGGCGATCCAGCGCCCGCCGTCCCACACCTCCCAGACCAGCGGCGGCTGGCGCGGGTCGACGCCGACGCCCTCCACCCGGCTGTCCAGCCGGACGACCAGGATGCAGCGCGGCACCACGGTCGGCAGGGCGAAGAGCATGGCGTCCCCGACCTCCGGATGCGGCTGGAAGCACGGCACGTCCGCCCCGTCGGCGAGCCGGGCCGTGGCGTCGGACTGCTCCCCGGAGGCGGAGACGGTGACCAGTCGCTCCAGCGAGCTGGGGACGATCGGCAGGTCCTCGGTGGTGGAGAAGACCACCGCGTCGTCGGTCTCGGTGCGCAGCGTGGAGACCTCGGTGCCCGCCCGCAGCAGGACCGTCTCGGGCTGCGGGGCCGAGAGCCAGAAGTCGACCTCGGCCCGGGCGGCGGCGGGCGGGAAGAGCCGGATGCCCAGCAGGTCGAGGAAGGCTGCGTAGTTCTTCTCCGGGACGCGGTTCAGCCGGTAGAGCAGCTGGTCCACCAGGTAGGCGAAGGTCTCGATGAGGGTGACGCCCGGGTCGGAGACGTTGTGGTCGGTCCACTCCGGCGCGCGCTGCTGGACGTACCGCTTGGCCTCGTCGACGAGTTGCTGGAAGCGGCGGTCGTCCAGGTTCGGGGAGGGCAGTGCCATCAGCGGTCGCCCCCGTCCGCCGCGGTCGGGGACTCCGGGATGGTGTAGAAGGGGAAGACCAGGTTGCGGCGGTCGTTGGTGGCGCGCACGGTGTAGTGGACGTCGATGTAGAGCGTGCCCTCGTCGACGCTGTCGAAGGCGATCACCACGTCGTCGACCTCGATCCGCGGCTCCCAGCGTTCCAGCGCGATGCGCACCTCGCGGGCGATCCGCCCGGCGGTGGTGCTGTCGCCCGGGGCGAAGACGTACTCGTGGATGCCGCAGCCGAACTCCGGGCGCATCGGCCGCTCGCCGGGGGCGGTGCCGAGGATCAGCCGGACGGCCTCCGCGATCTCCCGGTCCCGGTCCACCATGCCGATGCCGCCGGTGGCGTTCACCCGCAGCGGGAACGCCCAGCCGCGGCCGATGAAGCTGCTACTCATGCGCCCACCTCGCTCCGCTCGGCAGGGGCATTCGCCCACACGCACCTCTTGATGATTCGCTCGCTGCGCCCGCTCATGCGGCGCCTCCGATCAGCACGTTGAACGCACCGGTGGTGATGGTGGCGCCGCAGGTCGTCTTGTCCCCCATGCGGGCCGCGGGGAGGCCGCCGATCAGGACCATTCCCCTGGTCGCCGTGCCCAAGGAGGGCTCGACGAGGTTGGCGGGGCCCATCTCCACGTGCGGGACGCAGGCGTGGATGCTGCCGACCACCGCGGCGGGCCGGCCGCCGATCAGCACGGTCGCCACGGCGAGGGCGCCCGGCGGCGGTGTGGTGAGGGCGCCGCCGTGATCGGTGAGGTCGCCGGTCCGGGCTGCGGGGGGCATGTACGGTCTCCATTTCCGATGGTGCCCTTCCGGATGGTGGGCACGGTTCTGCTGCCTGTTGACTTGATGATCCGTCAATTGATGCGTACAAATGCTCCCTTGATCACAGCCTCGGCCCCGCCGTCCACGGTGACCGCGGTCGTCCCCCGAACGGTCACCGAGCCGCCGCGCACGTTCACCTCACCGGTGCCCGCGTCGAGGGTGATGCCGGAGGAGGAGAGGCGCACGGTGCTCCCCGCCGCGCCGCCCAGGCCGTGGACGGTCAGCACGATCTCCCCGCTCTGCTGGTCCAACCGGACCTCCAGCCGCCCGTCCCCGCTGGCCAGCCGGACACCGGACTTGCCGCCCGGTACGTCCAGCAGCTCCAGGCGGTGGCCCGAACGGGACACCACGGAGCGGCGGTTGACCTTGCCGGTGGCCGCGTCGACCAGCGGTACGTCGTGCGGTGAGGGCCGGTCCACGCCGTTGTAGAGGCCGCCCAGCACGTACGGGCTGTCCAGGTCGCCCTGCTCGAACCCGACCAGCACCTCGTCGTTGACCTCGGGGCTGACCACGCCGCCGCCCCCTTGGCCGCCCCACTGCACGGTGCGCACCCAGTCGGAGACGTAACTGTCGTCCAGCCAGGGGAACTTCAGTCGCACCCAGCCGCGCTGCCCGTCGCCCTGCTCCCGGACGTCGGTGACCACGGCGACCGCCAGGCCGGGCATCCGCGGCCCGCGCGGCGGCGCGTTGCCGCCGGTGACCAGCCCGGCCAGGGAGCGGTCGGGTGCCGCGCTGACCACCACGGTGGTCCGGTAGCCGCGGAACGGTTCGAGGAGATGGCGTGCCCCGGTGACGCTGTAGCGGCCGGAGAAGGCGGCGCCGACGTTCCCCAGGGCGACGGCGGTGCCCGCCCGCAGCCGCGGGTTGCCCTCGACGACCGCCTCCAGCTCGCCGAAGCCTGCGGCCACCGAGGCGGCCAGCGACCGGGCCGCGGCGGTCGTCTCGGCCTGGGTGCGGTACGGGGTGTCGGCGACGGTCAGCCGGGCCGGACCGGGGAAGGCGGAGACCACCTCCGCGGGGCTCATCCCCGGCTGGACGGTCAGCGAGGTCACCGACGCCTCGGTGGCGACCAGGGCGCTCTTGGTGGTGACGTTCCATCCGCGCGCCTCGACCGTGTCCGCGCCGGCCACGCCGGTCAGCACCCCGCGCAGCTCCAGTAGGTTGCGGCCGTACTCCAGCACCATCGGGTTCTGCGGCGCGGGGGTGGAGGGGGCCGGTGCGCCGGACGCGGGCTCGGGCCGGACGAACTCCAACCTCCCGTCGTCGTCGGCCCGCACCTGGGCGCCGCTCTCCTGCGCCAGGAACTGGAGGAACTCCCAGTCCGGGACGTTCGCCTGGGAGAGCTGCTGGTGGACGACCGGGAAGGAGTCGATCCGTCCGCAGGTCAGGCCCGCGCCCGCGGCGACCTCCCGGACGATGTCGGCGGTCGTCATGTTCCGGAAGGCCTTCACCCGGCGCCCGCGCATCAGCCGGTGGGTGACCGCCGACGCCCGCACCACGGTGTACGAGCCGGTGGTGTCCACCTCCAGCTCCAGCGCCGTCACCTCGCCGGTGAACAGCCGCACCTGGGTGTGCCCCTGTACGGTGACCACGGACACCCGCAGCCTGGTCCCGATGCTGATCCCGGTCGCGCTGAGGAAGGTGTGGTCGGCGTCCCGGAAGGTCAGCACGGCGGTGTCCGGCAGGCCGACGCTCTCCTCGATGTCGCAGGAGACCAGCTGGGTCGCCCACACCGGCGGCAGCGGGCCCGGCGCCTCGACGACGGGATCCGCGGCGAACGGGCGACCGCCCCGGGCCTCGGGCGTGGTCACGACCGCCCCCCACGGGTGAGTTCGTCGATCCCCGGCACGATCAGCTCCGCGCCGGGGACCAGCGCCAGCGGATCGTCGATGTCATTGGCCTCCGCGATGGTGCGCCAGGCCGTCGCGTCCCCGTACGCCCGCCAGGCGAGCAGCGGCAGGCTGTCGCCCGCGATCACCCGGTGGGTGCTGCGGGCCTCCGGCGAGCCGGAGGTCGGGTTCTGGCCGGCCGGGTCGACGCTGGCCTCGTCGATGGACAGCGAGCAGACCGCGCGCAGCGGATTGCCGTCCACGTCGAAGAGCGTGTAGGTGACCGACAGGCCGGTCAGCACCCCGTTGAACGAGGTCGTCTTCAGGGTGCCCCAGTCCAGCCGGATCCACGGACTGGCCGGCGTCTTGCGCGCCAGGCTGGTCGGGGTGGGCACGCACGCCGTCATCAGCTGCTCGACCGCTCGCTCCACCGAGTTGTCGTGGGTCGCGGTCGAGTCCAGGAACACGTCGAGCGCGAGCGAGCGCGGGCCACTGCCGACGAACTCGGGCAGCGCCGACTGACCCGCCATCCGGGACGGCGTGCGCCGCCACTCGGTGGTCTTGCGCAGCACCAGGGTCGCCGGGTTGAACTGCAGCGGGAGCCGCGCGATCGCGCCGCCGGGCTGGGCGCCGACCGTGGACGGGGGCTCCATGATGGTCAGTTGGGCCCGGGTGACGCTCGCGGGGACCGCCGGGGACATCCTTGGTGCTCCTTAGGTGGGTGGGGCGGCTGGTGGAACCGGGTCGGTGCGGGGCCGGGTGGGTGCAGGCCCGTACGGGCCGGGTGGTGTCAGAACGGGCCGGGTGGTGTCAGAACGGGCGCAGGCCGGCGTGGGCGATCTCCAGGGTCTCCACCGCGGCCTGGGAGTTGGACGGGTCGAAGGACGGGCCCTCCCACCGCACCGGGACGATCCCGAGCACCTGCCAGCCGACGATCCGGCTCAGGTCGGGCCGCAGCGCCACGATCTCGCCGTCCTTCGGCTCGACCTTCCGGACGATCTCGCCCAGCCAGCGCGCGATCTTGACGGTGTCCGCGGTGACCGCGCGGGTCAGCGTGATGTTCGACCAGGTGATGCGGCCCGGCAGCTGCCAGGCGAAGCCGTTGTTGCCGCCCTCCGCGTACTGCTCGATCTCGACCTGGGCGCCGAGTCCCGAGCAGGTGGTGAACTCACCCAGGTCATTGCCGCCGATGGTCAGGCTGAAGAAGACGCTGCTCGCGAAGATGTTGTCGGTCATCGGTCCCGTTCCCTGTTCCCTGCGTCCGGTCACGTCGCTGCGGTGGCCCGGCGGGCCGCCCTCCGCCGGGCCCGCGCTCAGCGGCGCATGTCGTACGGCTTCCCACTGCGCTCCCTGCCCCTGCGCAGTTCGGTGCGCAGCAGCCGCCCGACGGGTTCGACCAGGCGCCGGGCCAGTTCGTCGAGGTCGGCGGGCCCGGCGCCACCGGCGGCCTCGGCGGGTGATTCGCCGACGGCCTTTGCGGGTGGCGAACCGGTCCGGGACGGCGGGGCGGCCTGCGCCGTGACCGGCGCGCGCGCCGGTACGGCGGTCAACGGCACCCCGGCCAGGCCCGCCTGCTCGGCCACCCGCTGCAGCAACCGCGCCGTGCCGGGCGAGGGCGGAGCGGGCGGTGCAGCCGGTGCAGCCGGTGCAGCCGGGACGGACGGGACGCTCGCGGGGTACCCGGCCGGTGCGGCCCGCATCACGACGGGCGCGGGCGCCGCGGCGGGCTGCGGGTCCGGTGCCCGGCCCATTCCCGACGGAGCCGCGCCCGTGGGCAGTTGCGTCGGAGAGGGATACGGGGGCCGGGCCGGGGCCGGAAGACGCTGGACCGACGGGGCCGCCAGGGGCGCGAGCCGAACCACCGGCGGGCGCGGGCCGGTCACCACGGCGGACGGCGAACCGGAGCCGCCCTGCCCCGGGCGCCCCTCGGGCGTCAGCGCGGTAGCACCTTGCGGGGCCGGGCGGCCCACGCTCGTGGCACCACCCTGCGGCTGCCGCGCCCCCGGTGGCACCGCGGCGCTCACGTTCGGCACCGCCCCGGGCAGGGCGGCGCGCGGCAGGTCCGCGGTCGCGGGCGGGATGGCGGTCGCGGGCGGGATGGCGGTCGGGATGGCACCGGATGGTAGCGAACTCCCCCGCGCCGACGGGTGATCAGCCGCCGCCCGGCCGCCCCCGCCTTCCGGCGAACGTCGGGCACGCGAGCGTTGCACGGCAGCCACGACCCCGCGCGCCGCATCCGATCCGGCCGAGCGGCCCGGCGTCGGCACGGCTCCCGGGGCACGAAGCCGCACCGGACTCGCCTGCGTCGCCGACTGCCCGGTGGCGGTACGGCCGTCCCCCGCACCCGGTGAGCGCCGCGAACGTGAACGTGCCCCCGAGCGCTGCGCGACGGCCGCAGCCGGTTCGCCGCCCGTGTGGGGCGCGAGCGCACGGGGCCAGACGGCCGGAACCACCGGCGGAGCAGGCGCTGCGCCGGTGCCGGTACCGGTGCGGGTGGGAGCGTTGGTACTGGTCGCGGACGACGACGATGGGGCGGCGAGGGCGACCGCCATCCGGCGCTCGCCCAGCAACCCGCGCCTCGGGCCGGTGAGTTCGACGGCTCGCTGGACACCCAGGCCACCGACGGCCGGACGCACGGCCCCCGTCACGGGGATTGTCACGGGCACGGTCACAGGGACCGTCTGGCCGCCGCCGCGCGGGGCACCGTCCCGATCCGGTGCCCCGGCAGGCCGGGTCCGGGCTGCGGGGACGACCGGCTGCGGCGTGGTTCCCGGCCGCCGCTCCGGGCCACTGCCGGACGTCGGCGCGGCGGAACCACCCTGCGTCCCCGTCCGGGCGCTGTGGGGGGCCGTGTCGGAGGCCACCGCGCGCCCGGTCGTCGGTCCGCTCCGGCCGCGCTCCGCACCGGCGTGCACACCTTGACCACCACCGGCAGGGCCCTCGCGCCGGGCTGACGCTGCATCACCATCCGTACTCAGTACGGATGGTGAGTCAGGCGAGTCGCCACCAGGACGCCGGGTCGCGCGCTGCACGCGCGGCCCCTCGCCGACCACAGGCGCGGCGCCGGCGGGCACAGCCCGCTCCGCCGCGCTCCCGACGCTTGGGCCTGCGCTGTCGCCCGGCGTCGGGCCTGTGATCCGCCGGACCGGTCGACGCCCGCCGAGGAGCGGAGCAGTACCGCCCGGCGCCGCCGCCGTCGGTGGCAGCGCGTCGAGGGGCGCGCCCAGACCCGTACGCGTGCGGGCCTGAACCGGGGCAGGGCCGGACGGTACCCGTCCGGTGCGCTCGGGGCTCGGCGACGACGGCGTGGGCGAGGCGGTACCGGCCTCGGACGGTGTGCGCTGGACGGGTACGCCACCGGCGGGCCCACGCTCAGAACGGGACACTGCCGGGCCGCCCGCCTGGGCAGCCGGACGGGTGCGGCTGTCGGGGGTGACGTCGTGGCCCCCGTTCCCGGACGGCCGGGCGCCGTCGACCCCGCCCGCCTCGGGGCCGGTGGACCCCGTGTCGCCGGGGACGACGGGCATGACCGGCGCGCCGGTGACCTCATCGGCCGTCTGGGGGCCGGTGGTCGCAAGGGGCGCGGCGCTGGCGGGCAACGCGGTCAAGGGCGCGCCGAGGACCGGGCGGGCAGGTGCGGCAACACCCGGCACAGCGGCACGCTGGACCACGCCCTCGGTCCGCCCGTTGCGCCCGCTTCGCCCGGGCGTGGCGGCGCCACCCGGGCCCGACTCCGTCCGTACGGCGGCCTCGCCGCTCACCGGCGGGCGCATGCCGCTGACCGGCTCCTCCGCCACCGCTACGGGCTGCGGCGCGTCCGCGCCCCGACCCGGCGGCTGGTCCACGACAACCGGCGTCCTGCGCGGCCCCGGAACCACCGCAACCGGGCGCGCGGACAGCGACCGGGGGCGCCGCGCCACGGTCAGTGGCTCACCGACGGTACGCGGCCGCACCGGACGGTGGGCCGGGCCCACCGCGTCGCTCCGGCGCGGGGGCTCGGCGGCCGCGTCGGGCGTCTCCGCGCCGGGTATGTCGGCAACGGTCTTCGGGGCAGCAGGACTTGGCGCAGCGGGCGTCGGCGCATCAGCCGTCGGCACGCTCGCGCGAGCACCGTCCGGCACGGCCCGTCGGTCGGCCGCACCCGCGCGCGCGGTCCGCTGCACCGACCGTACGGGAAGCCGCCGTACCCGGACGGACCGCTGAACCGATCGTTGAGCAGGCCGGGCCTCCCCGGGTTCCCCCGGTTCCTCCGCCCCGGCCGCTCCTGTGGCAGCCGGCAGGACGAGCTCGTCCCCGCCCGCGACGACGGTGGACGGGGAACCCGGCACCGCCATCGCCCGCAGGATGCCCACCGGGGCGGACGGCAGGACCGCGTGCCCGAGCGGGCCGCACAGCGAGGGGTCCTGCCAGGAGGCCAGCCGCGAGCGGAACTTCAGGCCGTCGCTGACGCCGTGCGCCGCCCCGCCCAGGGTGGGGGCCATCGGCGGCACCGCGCGCCATCCCCCGTCCCCCGCCGGGCGCCGCCGAGCCGCACCACCGGCCCCGGCCTCACCATCACCGGCACCACCGGCGCCACCGGTACCGGCGGCACCATGACCCGCCGCCCCGCCGCCCCGCCGCCGGGCGATCCAGTCCCGCAGCCCCATCCGACTCACCCGCCTTCGCTGATACGGGTGTTGAGCCGCGCGATCTCGCGCACCCACTGCCCGCGTTCGCGGTGGGTCAGGTCGAGGATGTCCTCCCGCTGCCAGTGGAAGTGGTAGGCGATGTACGCGATCTCCTCGTACAGCCGAGCAGGCGCGTACGTCACGATTCCCCCAGGCGCCCACCGGCGAGGTCGACCTCGAAGGCGCCGTCGCAGTGCGGGCAGGTCACCGCGGCGCGCGTGTGGCCCTCGCTGTTGATCCGCTGGTAGAGGTCCTGGAGGAACGCGACGTCGGTGGCGTACATCCGCTCCACGACCCCGGCGTGCACATCGGTGATGTCGCCCAGCCTGGTGATCACGTGGCTGAGCAGCACCACGCTCAGGTAGGCCGGGTTCTCCTTGACCCGCAGGTCGATCTGCGGCATCAGCTCGTCGCGGGCGGTGGCCAGGCGCATGGCGCCGTGCCGGTGCACGGTGCCCTCGTCGTCGACGTAGCCGAGCGGCAGCTCGAACTCGAACTCGGTGTGCGGCGCCCGCCCCCGGGGCCCGGCCGACCCTGCCTGTCCCTGGGCCTGCCCCGGGGACTGCTGCTGCGGCGCGGTGTTCTGTGGGGCCGGAGCGCGTTCCAGCAGCTCCTCAAGGCCGATCTTCCGCCTCACTCGACGCTGATCTCCTCGAACACGATGGTCACGGTCTCCGTCGCGGCGCTGGACTCGCCGGCGCTGAGCGTCGGGCCCTCCCAGCGGCTGGCCCAGGCATTGGTCAGCTGGATGCGCCGCAGGGTGGCTCCGGTGGTGTCCTTGACCTCGATGGTGAGGTTCTGCCGCGCGGTGTTGATCGCCCCGTTGTTGAGCGTCTCCTTGATCCAGTCCGTGAACGCCCCGCTCTTGTCCAGGCCGCGGGTGATGGTCACCTCGCCGGGCAGCCGGGCGCCGGGCTGCTTGCGGACGATCAGCTTGCCCTCTTGGGTCACCTGCTTGTACTCGACGACGTCCTGTTCGACCGTCAGGTTGCTGATCTCCTTGACGGACTCGACGTTGTAGCCGCCGAGTTGGACGCCGAATATGTGTGTGGAGAGCGGATCGCCTTCAGCCATGGCTTGTTGTCACCTTCCGATGCGATGCGTTGGGGGCCGGGTCACTCGTTGACGAGGCTCGTGCTGTCGGAGAACTGGGACAGCCGGAACACCACGAACTCCGCCGGCTTCACCGGGGCGACGCCGATCTCGCAGACCACCTGCCCGAGGTCGATGGACTCCGGCGGGTTGTTGTCACGGTCGCACTTGACGTAGAAGGCCTCGGCCGCGGTCTGGCCGAACAGCGCACCGCGCCGCCACTCCTCGGTGAGGAACGCGGTGATGTTCCGGCGGATGCTGGACCACAGCCGGTCGTCGTTGGGTTCGAAGACCACCCACTGGGTCCCCAGGAGGATGGACTCCTCCAGGTAGTTGAAGAGCCGGCGCACGTTCAGGTAGCGCCAGGCCGGGTCGGAGGAGAGGGTGCGCGCGCCCCAGATCCTGATGCCGCGTCCGGGGAACGCCCGCACGCAGTTGACGCCGATCGGGTTCAGCAGGTCCTGTTCGCCCTTGCTGAGGCGGATCTCCAGGTCCACCGCGCCGCGGATGACCTCGTTGGCCGGCGCCTTGTGCACGCCGCGCTCGGCGTCGCTGCGCGCCCAGACCCCGGCGACGTGGCCGCTCGGCGGGACCAGCACGTTGCGGCCGCTGGCCGGGTCGAAGACCTTGATCCACGGGTAGTAGAGGGCGGCGTAGCGGGAGTCGAAGCCCGCCTCCTCGTTGCGCCAGGTGCGCATCCGCTGGGCGTTGAGGCCGGGCGGCGGGTCGAGCACGGCGATCCGGTCGCCCATCTGCTCGCAGTGCGACATCACGGCCAGCTGGACGGTCCGCAGGCCCTCGTCGTCGAGGTCGCCGCGCTGGTAGGCGCTCATCAGGTCGGGCACCGCGACCATGGTGATCTCGTCGATCGCCTCCAGGCCGGAGAAGCCGGTCCGGGCCGCGACGTCGCCGACGTACTCGGCGGGGTCGAGCCGGCCGACGGGTGCGACGGCCGGCGCGGGTGCGGGGGCGGCGGCGAGGGCGTGGGTCCGGCGCTCGGGGCGGCTCGGCGCGGTGCCGGGCTGTTCGGTGACCGCGACCAGCTTCGACTCGCGCAGCTGGGTGACGACGTAGCCCTTGGTGTTCCTGCGGGTCGACACGTCGTAGGTCTCGACGACCTCGGCGCCCCGGCGGACCAGCAGGCGGAACCGGTCCTCGGGGACGTTCTCCCCCTCCAGGTCGGCGATCTCGACGGACACCTCGCCGCCCGCGCCGGGCAGGGCCGAGAAGAGGAAGCCCGCGACCGCGACGGGCGGGGCCGCGGCGGGGGTGGGGGCGCCCTCGGCGGAGGCCTGCCGGGCCGGGTCGCCGACCCGCACCACGTAGGCGGAGCCGCCGCCGTTGGCGAAGAAGCCGTACACCGAGTGCGCCAGGTAGGTGCCCTCGGTGAACCCGCCGAAGCGCTGGACGTACTGGTCCCAGTTCGTCACCAGTGTGGGCTCGTGGAAGGGGCCGGTCTCGGCGAAGCCGACGAAAGCGGCGACGGCCGTGCCGACCCCCTCGATCGGGCGGGCACCGGACTGGACCTCCTCCACGTACACGCCCGGGGTGAGGTACGACGGCATTCGCGCTCCTTCGGGTGGCCGGTCATTCGCCCCCGAGTCTGCTGCCCGGACGCCGTCCGGGGACATGTCCCCGGGTCCCGGACCGGGGGCAGGAACGACTGCCCCCGGCGGGCAGCGTGACGGGTACTCACAGGCGGCGCAGACGGCCCCTCCGCCCCGGAGGCCCCGCGGGTCAGGTCTGCCCGGTGGCCCCGACGGCGCCCAGCCACGGCCCGAACTCGCTCTCCAGCACCAGCCGGCCGAGCTTGCGGTACTCACCGACCACCGCGGCGACCAGCTGCGCCATGCCCAGCGGGGCGCCCGTTCCGGCGGCCAGGTAGGCGGCGGAGACCGCGCAGGCCCGGATGGAGCCGCCGGTGAGCTCGAACTGCCGGGCGCAGAAGTCCAGGTCGAGGTCGTCGCCGCGGGGCAGCCGCGGCCCCAGGCAGCGGTCCCACAGCAGGCGGCGCTGCGCCTCGTCCGGCAGCGGGAAATCCGCGATGACGTCCAGGCGCCGGGTGAACGCCTCGTCGAGGTTGGCGCGCAGATTGGTCGTCAGCACCGCGATCCCCTCGAAGGACTCCATCCGCTGGAGCAGGTAGGCCGTCTCCACGTTGGCGTGCCGGTCGTGGGCGTCCTTGACCTGCGCGCGCTTGCCGAACAGCGCGTCCGCCTCGTCGAACAGCAGGACGCCGTTCACCTGCGCGGCCTCGGTGAAGATGCGTTCCAGGTTCTTCTCGGTCTCACCGATGTACTTGTCCACCACCGTGGACAGGTCCACGACGTACAGCTCCATGCCGAGTTCGGCGGCGACCACCTCGGCCGACATCGTCTTGCCGGTGCCCGACTCCCCCGCGAACAGCGCGATCACCCCGTTGCCCCGGCCGCCGCCCGGCCGCATCCGCCACTGCCCGAGCACCTGGTCGCGGTGCCGGGCCCGCAGGACGAGTTCGCGCAGCCGGCCGGCGGTGGGGCCGGGGAGCACCAGGTCGGCCCAGCCGACCGCGGGCTCGATCCGCCGGGCCAGGCGGGCCAGGCCGGCGGCGTTCTGCGCCCGTACCGCGGCCCGCAGGTCCTCGGCGCGCACCGGACGCCGCTCGGCGGCGGCCGTCCTGGCCGCCACCGCGGCGGCCCGCTCCAGCTTCTCCCGGTCCACCCGGTAGGCGGCCACCGCCTCGGCCAACCCGTCGGTCAGCTCCGCACTCAGGGGCGTCCCGCCGGCGGCCAGGGCGTGGGCCCACCGCTCGGCACGGCCGCGCGCGTCCGGCGGCGGCACGGTGACCACCATCGGGCTCTCCCGTGCCCAGGCCGGGTCCCACACCTGGGGGCCGTGCACGATCAACGGGAGGCCGGCGAGTTCCGCGCACAGCTCGCGCAACAGGGCGGCCCGCTCGGGCCGTTCGGGTTCGAGCCGGTCCAGCGGTCCGAGCACCACGCCGCCCCCGCCCAAGCGCGCCTCGCGGGCGAGCACCCGCACCGTGCTCCCCGGCGGGCGGGCGGCCAGCGCGGCGGCCCGCGGCGGGCTCTCCCCGGCGCCCCCCGGGGGGGGGGCCCGCGCGGGCGCCCGCCGGCCGCCCCCG
>NZ_JBEXKB010000108.1:0-20286 GCF_040609455.1 Kitasatospora sp. NPDC004669 | reverse complement strand
CGAATACGAGCAGGATTACTGGGCGCAACTGGAGCGAGCCCCGCAAGCCGCTTGATCACACGATCGCGGACTCCACCAAAGTCGGGGCAGCTCACTCTTGGACTGGGTGGTGACTCTGGGGCAAGAGTGGCTGCCGTGTCGGGTGTGGCGGCAGAGCGTGCGGGGCGGTGCGCGAAGCACTCAGAACCAGACGGCGAAGACACGCTCAAGACGACACACCGCCCGGAAGATCATGATCCGCAGTTGGTGGGTAAGCGACCGTGATCCGTCCGCAGGCGTCGGAGCCGCGAGCCGGCCAGCGCCGTCGACACAGCGGCTGTTGGGATCGCACGGTGGTGCTTGCTGAAGAGTCGACAGTTCTCGGTCACCGGCAGTAGCTGCGGCGGGGTGGCCAGCCTGGGGACCATTTTGGGACCACACGGGATGAGCGCTCACGAACGCTGATGGGCGAAAACGGACGCTTGTGCGCAAAGTAAACACTGGGCCACCGTCAGCAGCCCGTGGTACCACTTCCGCCGAGATCCTCCAACTCACTTTCACCTCAGGACAGTTGAGCATCAAAGAAGCCGAGACCTTGAGGTCTCGGCTGCCGACAATAGTTGAACCCCTTGACTGGGGGTCAAGGGGTCGCAGGTTCAAATCCTGTCGTCCCGACAGTAGTCGGAAGCCCTCTGGGCTGGGCGAAAGCCCAGGTCAGAGGGCTTTTGCGTGACGCCCCGTCAGTGAAGCGGGCCACCTGCGAGCACCTCTAAACGATCTTGCTGGGGACCAGATGGGGACCAGCGGACTCTGTGAGCCTCCGGACCCGCACCCCCAGGGGACCGGCAGGTGCCAGCCGCCCTGTCTCTCCTTGCCGGTCACAATACCCGTCTCCGATGGTCTTTCCAGGTCCCGGCAGGAATTCGCGGGGAATTCTTGGCTCCGTCGCGGGGAGCCCTGGTCGAGGTCGCGGCAGGCGCCGGGCGCTGCGCCGCTCGTCTCCCTGCGGGGAAGGCCGAGTGATCTATGCGGGCGAGCCTGGTCACCTGGCGGCGCAGAGGTCAAATTGCCTTCCATGGATGCGGATATGCCTGCCAGCGAGGGGCGCGGATTCCAATTCCGCGGGGGTGGACAGTCCGGCCCTGGCGCCCCGACGGTTGTAGGGTTCTTCCACACCGCTGGCCCCTCCCCAAACGCGAAGTGTGTGCCAGAACGGCCGTAACATCTCGTCAAGCGCTGTCGGACGTGTTCATCAGTTCGGGTTGCTGGGTGAGTGAACACGGCAGTCGCGACGTAAGACCATCGTGGGGCGCGACCAGCCGCCCAGTCACACGAGGGAGCGGAGCGGCGAAGTGACCACGCAGCATGACGGAACCTCAACAAGCGGCGATCCGGGCAGTCTGGTGCTGTCGTACCAGCACAGCCATGCACTGCTGGACGGCGCCGCTCAAGACGTGCAGCACTGGAGCGTTAGCGTCACCGCCAGAAACGGCAAGCAGATCGGGCAGTTGGAGACCAGCCGCTGCCGGCCCTGGGACGTAGCCAACTTCGCCCATCGTCTGGCTGACGAGAGCCCGCTGCTGGGCGAGATCGCCGCAGCCCTCCTCACGCCGGACGGCCAACCGAACCAGCGGTTCGAAGACAGAGTCGAAAGGGCTGTGGGGGACTTCCTGGTTATCGAGGGCCTGGACCTGGCCGGGCCCTACGACGACCCACAGGTCGCAGCAGCCGTGCTGGCCAGCGTGACCGACCGGCTCGGCGGAGACTGCGGAGCGATCGTGATTCCTCGATGGACTGGCCCGCTCCTCGAAGAAGCCGGCGTACTCCTGGGGGCCCTCGAGTTCAGTGAGCGGCTGCGCCTGATCGACACCGCGCTCGCTGTCTACGAGAACGCCGCCCAGCGCATCCGCGAGCAGCTCGCACGGCACCGCCTCGAAGACCTTGATGACGATGAGGAGGAGTACGAGGACGACTGGGAGATGAGCGCGCGCACTGCCGCAGTGCTACGTCTGGCCCTGGAGGAGCTGTCGCAGCAGGCGTGGGAGGAGGTCACGGCCCTCGCCGATGAGCCACTGGCACCGAGCGCCGCTGGCCTGTTCGCCCGGCTGCCACCGCTTACCTTCCGCCAGTCGCGATCCTGGCGCAGGCAGATGGCCCGCGCCTTCGACGACCTCGCCGGTGATCTCGCCGCCGGCAGGACGCCGCTTCCGACGTGCACAGGCGAGGAGATGGCCCTTCACCTGGCCATCCGCCAGGCTCGCACGCTGCTGCGTGACCGCCCCAACCGGGTAGCGACTGCCATCGAGGAACTTCCTCGCAGCGAAGGCGATTTCGACTGGGATGCATGCCTGGAACTGCTCTTCGAGGACCATGACGTACTCATGCTCTTCGACCGCGGCCTCGACGGGTTCGAAGAAGGCGAACTCGCCGAGAAGCTGGGCACGGTCAACCTCAGTCCCGGCAAGTGGTTCGAGCCGTTCGGCGAGGGCCGCGACCCAGAACGCGGCTTCCGGCACGACTGAGCCGGCCTGCGAGCGCGGTCGAGCGTAGCGATTACGCTCAAGACCTGCGTGACCGATGCGGACTCTCGCTTCGCTGCGCTGGGCATTCTCTCGAAGCGTCCGCCAGTCGCTTCACTGTGTGTCGAGCTAAGAAGCCCTTGTCGTACCGATCTTGGTGAGCATGGGTTCGAATGCGGCGGCTCGGTCGGGCGATCTTCGGTCTGTCCGTGCATGAAGACAGGGCCTCTGGTGCAGCTCGGGGTTGTCGAGACCTTGAGCACACCAGGAGGCCCTACCGACGGCATCCCGGCACCTCCACCGCAGAGACGACACAACACCTCGTCTCTGCCGCCGAAACACCGACCCTATGCCTGACCAGCGCAAACGCACCCGTCACTCTCGGAAGGACAGCGGCTTCTAACTGGCCCGGACGGGAACCGTGTCAGAAGTCTGGTCTAGGTTTGGCCTGTGAACCACAGCAGCTCCAAGGCCGGGGCGCCCCGCGAACCTGACTTGCCGCCCTACCAGGTAGTCCTAGCGGAGACTGATTGGGGTTCGCTCCAGACGGCTTTCGGGAACGGTGAGTGCCTTCCCAAAGTCCTGGCACGGTTGCTGGAGCCTGATCCCAAGGTGCAGGTCACCGCTTTGTCGGAACTGAGGGAGCTGGTCGGCCACCAGAACAGCATCTACGAAGCCACCGCCCCCGTCGCCATGTATGTCGCCGGCATCCTCGCCCACCCGGCGGCCATGACCCTCCGGCCGTATCGCAACGTCCCCATCCGCGCGACATTGTTGAACTGGTTGGCTTCCACGGCCTACGACGCCTCCGACGAGATTGTCGACCGCACCGAGCAATACTTCCCTGGCTTCCTCACCCACGGCACCACGGTGGCAGCCTTCCGGGACCTGCGCCCGATGCTTTATCGAGCCGTCGCGCCCTTCCTGCAGGACAGTCACGAGGACGTGCGCGAAGCCGCCGGCATCGCCGCGCTCATCCTCGCCGAACACCCCGCGCTTGCCCAGCGCCGCGATCACCTCGCCGTGCACGCGCGCCGCATCCTAGACACCAGCAGCGACGACCCTAACCGGCGCGTTGCCTGGAAGGCCCTCGAAGCATGGGGCCACGACGTCACCGACATTGAACCTTTCCAGGAGGAGCCCTGGGACTGCGGTCCACACAGCGATGGCCGCGGCGATCTCGAACCTCCCTTCTGACTGATAGGCGAACGGCCCACCGGCCCAAGGATGTGCGGCCAGCCGAGTATTTCGGAACCCCTGATCGGCAGGGCGCCCGCGTGCTTCCTTGTCACTGACCACCCGTAGGGTCCGGCGGTATGGCAATAGTGATGTTCGTCGATGAGACGACTTCGGGGAACCGGAGCGATGGGTGGGGCCTGGAGATCGCCGAGGAGAGGCTCACCGTGCGTGAGCTGATCCGGCGCCGGGTGTTCCAGGAGGTCGCCGAGTACAACGCGCGCACACCGCAGGTGTTCCAGGGGCTGGTGCAGCCGACGGACGCCGAGCGCGTGCTGAACGGGTTCGCGCTGCGCACGCCCCGCCGGATCGACCCCGAGGCGCAGGCCGAGCTGGCGCTGCGGGCCTTTTCGGGCAACGGGTTCCTGGTCCTGGTGGGTGGCCGTCAGGTTACTGACCCGGATGAGGAGGTCGAGCTCGTGCTCGGAACCGAGGTCACCTTCTTGAAGCTCGTGCCGCTGGTGGGAGGCTGACGATGGTAGACGTCAACGGGATGAAGAAGCTGCTCCCGCAGCACGCCGCCGCAGGAGAGGCGCGGGAACTGACCGACGAACTCGACCGGCCGCGAGCCGGCGAACCCGGCTCCGACGACGAACCCGCGGACGCTCCCGGCATGGGGCCCGACGGGCAGGAGTCCGCGGACCCGGTCGGCGATGACATCGAACAGGCCCTCGCCCGAACCGCGGCCGTCAACGACACCGACGCCGACAACCAGACCCTGCAGCGCATCACCGACGGCCTCCAAGAGGATCAGCACGGCCATGCCGGGCCCGACGACGGGAAAGCCGGCGCCTCCGGACAGCTTCCGGTTGCCCCGGACAACCAGGACAACCAGGACAACCTCCCCGCCGGCAACGTCACAGAAGACGACCTGGTCCGGATGTGGGCGCAGGCCCACGACGCCGCTGACGCCGGCGACTGGCAGGAGGCGGTCAGGCTGTACGCCGCCCTCGCCCACGACCAGGCCTTGCTGCTGGGCCCTGACTCCCGCCTCACCCTCATGGCCCGCACCCATCACGCCTACAACATCGGGGAGGCGGGGGACGCGGCCGAGGCGGTCAGGCTGTACCCCGCGCTGATCGCCGACCTCACGCGGGTAATGGGCGCCGACGACCGCGACACCCTCTTCGCCCGCAACAACCACGCCCGCTACGTCAGGGAGGCGGGGGACGCAGCCGAAGCCGTCCGGCTGTACCCCGCGCTCATCGCCGACTGCACGCGGGTGCTGGGCCCCGACGACAGTGAGACCCTCCTCGCCCGCACCAACCACGCCCGCTACGTCGGGGAGGCGGGGGACGCAGCCGAAGCCGTCCGGCTGTACACCGAGCTCATCGCCGACCTCACGCGGGCACTGGGCCCCGACCACCATGAGACCCTCACCGCCCGCGCCAACCACGCCTACAACATCGGGAAGGCAGGGGACGCGGCCGAGGCCGTCCGGCTGTACACCGCGCTGATCGCCGACCGTACGCGGGTGCTGGGCGCCGACCACCGCGGGACCCTCATCGCCCGCAGCAACCAAGCCCGGTACCTCGGGGAGGCGGGGGACGCGGCCGAGGCCGTCCGGCTGTACCCCGCGCTGATCGCTGACCTCACGCGGGTGCTGGGCCCCGACGCCCGCGACACCCTCTTCGCCCGCGCTAACCACGCCCGCTACGTCACTGAGGCGGGGGATGCGGCGGAGGCGGTCCGGCTGTACCCCGCACTGATCGCCGACCTCACACGGGTAATGGGCCCCGACCACCGCGACACCCTCATCGCCCGCGCTATCCACGCCCGCAACGTCAGGAGGGCGGGGGACGCGGCCGGGGCCGTCCGGCTGTACCCCGCACTGATCGCCGACCTCACACGGGTGCTGGGCCCCGACGACCGTGAGACCCTCGTCGCCCGCGCAAACCACGCCTACTACGTCACTGAGGCGGGGGATGCGGCGGGGGCCGTCCGGCTGTACCCCGCACTGATCGCCGACCTCACACGGGTAATGGGCCCCGACCACCGCAACACCCTCGTCGCCCGCGCAAACCACGCCTACTACGTCGCTGAGGCGGGGGATGCGGCGGGGGCCGTCCGGCTGTACCCCGCACTGATCGCCGACCTCACACGGGTGCTGGGCCCCGACCACTGCGACACCCTCTTCACCCGCACTAACCACGCCGACAACGTCGGGAGGGCGGGGGACGCGGCCGAGGCCGTCCGGCTGTACCCCGCACTGATCGCCGACCTCACACGGGTAATGGGCCCCGACGACCGTGACACCCTCATCGCCCGCAACAACCACGCCTACAACGTCGGGAAAGCGGGGGACGCGGCCGAGGCCGTCCGGCTCTACCCCGCGCTGATCGCCGACCTCACACGGGTGCTGGGCGCCAGCGACCGTGAGACCCGCATCGCCCGCAACAACCACGCCCGCTACGTCAGGGAGGCGGGGGACGCGGCCGCACGAGCCCGCGGGGTCCAGCGGATGAAGGATTTGCTCCGACAGCACGCCGCCGCAGCGAGGGCGGATGAACTCGGCGCTCTGCTTTGGGAGCTGATGTCCCGAAGCGCACGTCACCTCAAGGAGTGGCACGAGATGCGGGCCGAGTTGTGCCGGCTGACACCGGAAGACCGCACCGCCCTCGCCGACGCCTGCGTGATCCTGTACCGCGCCGACGAGGCAGACAGGAGGACCCGTAACACCGCCTTGAACCTGGTCGGTTTGATTACGTGCGACCTGCCCGGCGACTGGCTCTTGGCGGAGCGCCAAAAGACGCTGGCCGAACTCAGCTGCCGGCACACCTTGGGGTGGCCCGAGCGTGACAGGCACCTCGCCCAGGCCGAACTCAGGGCCGGCCGCCCTCTGGCGCCCGAGTTTGTGGCCGTGTTCCGGCGCTGGGCCCTCTCGGAATCCCCCGCGACCGGTCGCAAGCTCACCGAGCCCGCCCTCAACGTCGGCGAGGAGTGGGCTGAACAAGCCCTGCGAGATACCCGGGACAACCCCGACTGGCAAGCCCTCCTCCTGCACGCGACGACCGCCACGTCCGCCAAGCCCACCCCCAGGTGGGAGCAGCGGGCCCGGATGCTGATCGACTCGCTCGGCGCGGACCGGGTGCGGGAGAGCGTGGTGCCCTGGCTCGCCCTCGTGGGTCGTCGCACCTTCGAACTGGAGCCTTGGGGGTGGGGGACGGGGCCGGGGCGCGACGTCAACATTGTTTACGACCCCTACAACGCCAATGCCCTGCGCGGACTGGTATGGGTGCTCGGCCTGCTGCCCGCCCACCCGGATGCCGTTCGCGCCCTGGGCGCGCTGGTCGAGACCTCGCTCAGGAAGGTCTATGGGCTCGGCCCGCGCAGCCCGAAGGTCGCCAACGCCGGTGTCAACGTGCTCTCCCGTATCGACGGTGAGCCCGCACTCGGCGAACTCGCCCGGCTGGCCACCCGGGTGACCTTCAAGGGCACGCTCAAGCTGATCGACACCACGCTGCAGACCCGGGCCGAGGCGCTGTGCCTGTCCCGCGAGGAGATCGAGGAACTCGCCGTCCCTGCCTACGGATTGACCGAGGTCGGCCGTGCCGAGCGGCAGCTCGGCGGGTTCACGGCGGTGCTGGAGGTCCAGTGCACCAAGGCCGTCCTGGGCTGGCGCAACGCCGCGGGCAAGGCGGTCAAGAGCGTGCCAGCCGCGGTCAGGCGCGACCACGCCGAGGAGCTCAAGGAGCTGAAGGCGGCGGTCAAGGACATCGACAAGATGCTCTCCGCACACAGTGAGCGCCTGGAGCGGCAGTTTCTCACCCGCCGCACCTGGGCCTACCCCGCCTGGCGCGAACGGTATCTCGACCACCCCCTCGTCGGCACCCTGGCGCGCCGCCTGCTGTGGACGGTCGACGGCACCACCGTCGGATTCGCCGACGGCGAGCTGCGCACCCTCACCGACGACCCACTGCGCGACGGGGCCGAGGTGCGGCTGTGGCATCCGGTGGACCACGAGCCCGCCGAGATCGTGGCCTGGCGCGACTGGCTGGAGCGGCACGCGATCACCCAGCCGTTCAAGCAGGCCCACCGCGAGGTCTACCTGCTGACCGACGCCGAACGCGCTACCGGCACCTACTCCAACCGGTTCGCCGCCCACGTCCTGCGCCAGCACCAGTTCCACTCACTGGCCACCACCAGGGGCTGGCGCAACAACCTGCGCCTGATCCAGCAATACGAGGCGCCGCCGGCCATCCGTGAGCTGCCGCAGTGGGGACTGCGCGCCGAGTACTGGATCCGCGGTGACGGCAACGAGGGCGAGGGCGACATCAACGACTCCGGCACCTACCTGCGCCTGACCACCGACCAGGTCCGCTTCTACCCGATCGACGCCCCGCAGAACGAGACGCTCGCCTACCGCCTTGACTACCACATGGTGCTGCCCAACGGCGCCGAGCCGGTGGAGCCCCTCCCGATCGCCGACATCCCGCCCCTGGTGCTCTCCGAAGTCCTACGCGACGTCGACCTGTTCGTCGGCGTGGCCAGTGTCGGGAACGACCCGACCTGGCAGGACGGCGGACCCGAGGGCCGCTACCGGGAGTACTGGACGTCCCACAACTTCGGGGAGCTCAACCAGAGCGCCGAGACGCGCCGCGTGCTGCTGGAACGGCTGATCCCCAGGCTGGCGATCGCCGACCGCTGCACCATCGAAGGCCGCTTCCTGCACGTCAGGGGCGAACGCCACACGTACAAGATCCACCTCGGCTCGACCAACATCCTGCGGACCCCGAACGACCAGTACCTGTGCATCGTCCCGAAGGCCGCCTCGACCGCCCAGGCCGCCCCGCAGGCCGGGTACCTCCCCTTCGAAGGCGACCGGATGCTGGCCGTGATCCTCAGCAAGGCCATGCTCCTGGCCGACGACACGAGCATCACGGACCCGACGATCCTCAGCCAGCTGTAACAGCCCGCCGCCGCTACCCGGCCATGTCGTCGTAGCTGCCGTCGTCGACGCTGTCGCCTTCCCAGATGACCTCGCGGCAGATCTGGCCTTCAGGGTCGACCGAGCCGTCCGGGAAGGCGAAGCTGACGGGCGCCGCCGGGTCGGCGGGCTGGATCGCGCTGGAGTCGGTGCAGGGGCAGTCGGTCGACCCGAGGGTGAGGCCTTCCGATGCGGTGATCTCGGCTGCTGCGAGCCGGGCGTCTTCGCGCACCTGCGGGTCGGGGTGGTGGAAGAACGGTTCGATCAGCGATCTGGCCCGCGGGTCGTAGGTGGCGCCGAGGATGTAGAGGGTGTGTTCGAGGAGCGCGCGCTCCATCGTCGGCATGGCGGTCGCCAACGGTTCGACGAGGTCCAGGGGCAGGCGGTGGTGGTTGAAGGCCTCGCTGATCGAGTTCAGGGCGGGCTCGCGCCTTGGTCACCGGTTCGCTGACGGCCACGTTGACCAGACGTCCGACGACCAGGATGGCGGAGTCCGCGTCGAGTGCGGCGCCGCGTAGGAGGTCCCCGAGGGTGTCGGCGGCGACATCCCGACGGTTCGGATCGAGGCCGGTCGGCGCTTCAAGCGCCGTGACCATGTCGTTCACGCCGCCACCTCGGACCGCTCGACCCGGACGCCATTCTCGAAGCGTGCGCCGGCGCGGACGAGAGGCACCAGGTGGGCGCCGGTGATCGCGCGCCATCGGGCCTGGGCGGACTCGACTAGCTTGAACACCATCGCGAGCGCGGCCGCCGGGCTGCCAGCGCCTCGTGTGACCTTGGTTCGGAGCTTGACCGTGGAGAAGGTCGACTCGATGGGGTTGGTGGTCCGCAGGTGGATCCAGTGCTCGTAAGGTCGGCCCGGGGCGCGGCGCTGGCCTTGCGACCAGCCCGTTTCCCCGGGCCGCCTCCCGAACCCGTCGTGCCGTTGCTCCGCGGCAGTGCCTGCGGACGGAACACGACGACCCCGACCCCGGGCCCCAGCCCGGCCATGTCGTTCCCAATGAGGTTGCCTGTTCTCCATGTCGGCCTGCGCCATCAGGAGATCCAAGAAGTGGGGCGGCGCGCTGCAGCGCTTGCCGAGCGCGCCGCCCCCACTCAGGTATTAACGGACGAGGCGCAGGTGGCGGACGGGTGCCGCCGGCTCGGGATCAGTGGGGGTTTCGGGGCTGGTGCGTCCGGCGGTGAGGTGGGCGCTCAGGGCCTCGCCGGCGAGTTCGATGGCACGCCGGTCGGGGTGGAGATAGCGCTGGGTTGTGGTGATCTGGCCGTGGCCAGCGATTTTCTGCAGCACGTGCAGAGGCGTGCCGGCGTCGGCGAACCAGGTCAAGCCGGTGTGACGCAGGTCGTGGCGGCGCAGGTACTCATAGCCGAGCCCGACGACGACCTCATCCCAGTGGGTCGCATCGCGCAGCACGGCTGTGGTGATACGCCCGCCGCGAGGGCCGGTGAACAGGCGGGCCATCGGGTTGTCGCCGACCACGGTGAGGCGCCACTTCACCAACTCCCGGATCTCTTCGATGATCGGAACGGTACGGCGCCGGTTTCCCTTGGTGCCCTTGTCGACCAGACCGCCGGGGCTGGGGGTGGTCTGGCGGCACAGGTCCCAGGTCCAGTCGAAGCGGTTGATGTCCTTCACCCGCACGCCGGAGACCTCGCCGATGCGGGCGGCGGTGCACGCGGCGAAGCGCACCACATCGCCCCAGATGCGGTAGTGGCCGTGCGAGCGCTCGACGAGGGCGTTGGCGAGCTCGTCGAGCGTGTCCCAGTCCTTGAGCGCCAGCGAGCGCGGGTCGTCGAGCTCATCCTCGGCCTGCTGGTACAGGGCCTGCCAGCCGCTCATCCGGCACGGGTTGCTGTCCACGATGCCGTCGCGCCAAGCCTGCTCCATGACCCGCACCAGGGGCGCGAGGGTGTTCTTCACTGAGGACTTGCCGACCGCGTCGGCGATCCAGGCGTGCAACGCCCGGTCGGTGATGCCGTGGGTCATCGACACCACCGCGATGTGGCCGATGGCGGGCACGACGCGCAGCTTCCAGCCGGCCTTGTACGGGTCGAGGGTCTTCGGCTCCAGGCCGCGCATGGCCAGATCCCAGTTCTCTTCCCCGTACTCGGCCAGGCTGACGTTGGACTTGCTCGGCACCACACCCCGCTCGGCGGCCTTGCGGATGCGAGCGATCCACTCCTCGGCCGCCTCCTCTGAGCCGACAGAGGAGGACAGCGACTTGCGGCCGCCGCTGCTGGGGTCCCACCAGCGGACCCGCGCACGGTAGCGGTAGTCCGGCCGCCGCTCCGGACGGTGTTCGATGTCCGACGTGACATCGATGGCCATGGGGATGATCACCGGGGTGTCCGCCAAGTTACAAAGCCTCCTGTGCCATGGGGTTGATTCGCTGTGACATGAGCCATGTCTGGGTGTCAGGAATGGAATAGAGGATGGATCGGTTGGCCAGCCGCACGAATGGTGGGCCCTGCGGCGGGGTGGCGGTGCGCCACCGGCGCAGTGTCGAGGGGTCCAAGCCCAGCAAGGCGGCGAGTTCTTCGGTGCTGTACCAGCCGCTGTGGAGCAGGTCGACTTCGCGTTCGCTCGGCCTGGCGTGGTTCGGGGCGGCGCCCGCTCCGATCGGCACACCGTCGGGGCTCTCGGCCGAGGGCTGGCGCTGCAGAGCCATGCCGGTACGGGGCTTGACGGTGGGAACCTGGACTGCGGAACTGGCGAGGTGGTCAAGCCGGGGACGTGGGGCCATGTGGAGGTATTGCTCCGGTGCTGGTCGGCGGGTCGCGCCGCAGCCCGCAAGGGGGCCGGCGGCCAGGGCGAAAGGACCTTAGACCGGGGGACGGCCGTTCAACGAAAAATCCGAAGGCGGCAGCGACGGGTCCGGCTGACCAGAGTCGGGACGGCTATCGGGGCGGGGCAGACGGCGGCAACGTGCCTCCCTGATCAGGGCGTTTGGGGGAAGGCGTCCATGTTGGCTTGGAATCCGGCTGTGTCGTAGCGATTTGTGTCTGCCGAAGGCGAACACGACTATCTATCAGCCGAGCGGCCTGAGC
Organism: Kitasatospora sp. NPDC004669; assembly: GCF_040609455.1. Taxonomy (NCBI): domain Bacteria; kingdom Bacillati; phylum Actinomycetota; class Actinomycetes; order Kitasatosporales; family Streptomycetaceae; genus Kitasatospora; species Kitasatospora sp. NPDC004669. The sequence continues at coordinate 8,577 of NZ_JBEXKB010000108.1, read as the reverse complement.
CTCGGCATCCGGTCCTGGATGAACGTGGCGGACTCTCGGTAGACCTGGCCAAAGACGCCGACCGTCCCGAGCGATGGTGGCGAAGTCGGCGCAGCGGGCAGCCACAGAGCGCCCTTCCAGCTTGATCAAGCGAGTTGGGCCTTGAGAAACGGAGGTAGACGAAATCATTGCTCCGCGGGCCCCATCAGCCGTTCTCGAGACGAACGGCATGTGATCAAGGTCTCTGACCGAACGGCCTTGATTCCCGCACGGCTTGGCACTAGTTTCTGCCGTCCGAAATCGATCATGAGTGACCCCGGCGGTGCTACCAACACCCCGGGGTCCGGCTTGAGGAGCGTCAACTCCCCTTGCGTGTTCATCGTACCGAACACCCCTGCCATTTCACCGTCCTGCCCAACACCGTCCTGCAGGACCGCCGCCTGAGCTACACCGCCCGCGGCCTGCTGGCCGACCTGCTCTCCCGTCCGGATGGCTGGCGTGAGGACGGCCGGCACATGGCCGATACCAGCCCCCAGGGCCGTGGCGCGATCCGCAAGGCCCTTAAGGAGCTGACGGAGGCCGGGTACTACCGCGTCGAGATCATCCGCATGCCCGACGGCACGGTGCGTTCCGAGGCGCACGTCTTCGACACCTCGCAGGTGGTGATACCGGGTGTCCCCCGTCCGGGCTCCGGTGAGGCGACGACCGGCGGGCGTGACGCCCTTCCAAAGGACCTTGGGAAAGAACCCCTCCCCCCTACCCCCTCGACGGAGCCGGTGCCGCCGCGCGGCACCGAGCCTGCCGACCATGGGTGGGAGGGCGGGAAGAAGCGCATGCTTCCAGCAGCCGACGAGACGGACCCGCAGGTCAAGGCGGCGGTCGCGCTGCTGTTCCGGGCGATCCGGCCTGAGCCGCGTCTCCACCTGGGTGCGGTCGAGGCGCTGGAGCTGGCGCCGCTGGTCGCGGAGTGGCTCGAGCGGGGGAGCACCCAGGCCGACCTGGCGAACGCCCTGGTGACGGGGCTGCCGGACCGGTTGGTCTCGGCTGCGGGCCTCCTGCGTGACCGCTTGACCCGCAAGATGCCGCCGCCGCCCGCCCCGGTGCAGCCCCGCAAGAGCCGCTTCGAGTGTGCGAAGTGCCATGACCCGGTGCCGCAGCCGGGCATCTGCCGCCCGTGTGCGGGCCTGGGAGCGCCGACGTTGCGGGTCGGTATGGGTGAGGCGGCAACCGCCCGCGGTGCCGCGCTGGTCAGGGCCGCGATGCGCTCGGCCGGCAGCCGGAATGAGGGAGCCGCGGCGGCGTGATGGCGCCGACGCGCTCGGCCCCGACCAGGCTCTACGGCTGGCCTTGTTGCGTGGGCGGGGCCGTTGGTGCCGTCTCCTGTGTGGCACAAGCGGCCCCGCCCGGCGGAGCGCTGGCCTGCCCGGACGGCACCGCTTGCGCGGCGGCCATCTCGGGTAGGTCAGCACGGTCGGGAAGCCGCTCCGAGCGCGCGTCCGGCGTCGGGGCGGCCTTCCCTACTCAGTTTTGGAAGGAGCGGCCGAGGGCACGGCTACTTGCGTCGGGCCGCAGGCGGTCGGCCGCCCGAGCGAGGGGGCGCCGGCCGAGGATGCTCAGACGCCGTGGAACGCCACGATGAACCGCAGCTGCTTGTCGCGCATCGGGGTGAGAGCCATGATCCGGACGGGAACGGGGTCGGGACCGCCGTGGGGGATGCGCATGTGGCGAATGTCGCCATCGGGGTGCTCGTAGAAATCGTGCCGTTCCCACAGCTCGGGCACCTCGGGGCAATCCTGCTTGATGTCCTGGACGAGCTGCTTGAGTTGCTCGTTGTCCGGGTACTGAGCCGCGGCGGTGCGGATCTGGGCCAGGAAGGGCACAGCCCAGGATTCCTTCCAGTTGACCAGCTGCTCGCGTGCTCCCGGATAAAGGAAGGCCCACCTCATGATGTTGGGCTGATAAACCCAGGGATACATTTCCCGGGAGGGGTTGTTGTGCGCCACGACGTTCCAGGCGACGTCGGAGATATAAGCGGGGTGTGGCAGCATTTTGTCGAGAAGCCGCTGCATATCCGCGTCCATGGCTGCCATGGCATCGGGCTCCGGGGCCCTCGGGGCGGGTGCCCGCCCCGTGGCGTGGTGGTACAGGGCCAGCCGCTCGGCATCGGTGAGCCGGAAGGTGAAGGCGATGCGATCGAGGAACCCGTCGGAATACTGGGCGGTCTCGCCATTTTCCAGCTTCGAGTACCACTTGACGCTCACGCCGGTGAGGCGCGCGACCTCGCTCTTGCTCAGCTCTCGTGTGCGGCGGGTTGAGCTGGTCACGAGGCCCGGGATGGCGTTCGGGTCGGTCCGCTGCCGCCAGTGCTGGACCATGCCGGCGAGCGTCTGCTCGCGCGCGGCAAGGCGCTCGTAGTCGGTGCTCATGGCCTGGGATTCTACGCAACGCCGATATGGTGATCATTGCCGGTCGAGATGTGGCGAAAGCCACAGGGGCGTCAGATCGGTAAGATCATTTGTTAGCAGCCGATCAAGGTTCCCGGAATGACGATCACTCAGTTGATCATGGACCTTCGGCGATGCGAGTGACGGGCTGTCAAATATTCACGAGGGGGGCCGCCGTGGCGGTTTCCCCAAATGTTGCACTATATGTCGGTAAAGTTACTCTAAGTTGTCAACGCGCGTAGCTGGGAACTGGGAGTTCCGGAACTGTCACTTCCAGAACTCCCAGTTCCGGAAGTGATAGTTCCCACTGGGGACTGGCATGGTGAGGGGGCCGGGCAGCGGACGGGCTGTGCGGCGGCCTACAGCAAGGAGCCACCCCCATGTCCCGCTCAGCCCTGATCATCGGTGGGAGCCGCGGTATCGGCCTGGCCGTTGCCCAGCAGCTCGCCGCGGAGGGGCACCGTGTCGCGGTCACCTCCCGCAGCGGAGACCCGGTCGAGGGCTTTGCGACGGTGCCGTGCGACGTGACCTCGCCGGAGTCGGTGGACCGAGCCTTCGCGGCGGTCGAGGCTCAGCAGGGGCCGGTGGAGATCCTGGTCGTCAATGCTGGGATCACCAGGGACGTCCTGCTGCTGCGGATGGCTGAAGAGGACTTCGACGCGACCATCGCAACGAACCTCGCCGGTGCGTACCGGGCGGCGAAGCGGGCCGCGCGCGGCATGCTTCGCGCCCGCTACGGACGGTTGGTCTTCATCTCGAGCGCCGTGGCGATGACCGGTGAGGCCGGGCAGGCGAACTACGCGGCGTCGAAGGCCGGCCTGATCGGATTCTCCCGCTCGCTGGCGCGCGAACTCGGCCCGCGGGGCATCACCAGCAATGTGATCTCCCCGGGGCTGACCGAGACGGACATGACCGCAGCCCTCTCCCCGGAGCAGCGCGAAGCTCTCCTCCAGCGCGTGCCGCTGGGCCGCATGGCCCGGCCGGAAGAGATCGCGGCTGCGGTTGCCTTCGTCACGAGTGAGGCGGCCGGGTACCTGACGGGCGCAGTGATCCCCGTCGATGGCGGCGCTGGCATGGGGCACTGACCTCCAGCACGCCGACCGGGCTCGACCCAGCAGCCCACGGTCCAGGGACCTGCCGCCTATACGTGCCGCAGCGGTGAGTACCGCTGCGGGAGCGCCGCGTACCCGGCTCTACCGCGACCCCCGCGCCCCGCCCGTTAGTGGCGGGCCGGCGCCGGGCGTGCCCTGAGCACGCCCAGAACCCATCGAGACCCCTGCCCCCCAACCCCCACGAGGACATGGTGTCTACCCACGAGACCCCGGTGCTGAAGGTGCCGGACAGCACAGCGTCGCGCCTGCCCGCCCCTGGTACCAGCGACAGCGACCACTCCGACGCGCGCCGAGCGCGGACCCAATCCCCCGGCCGCACACGTACGGCCGGAGCTTTCGGAGAGATCACCGGCCGCAGCCGACCGCGCTCGAAGGAGCGTGGCCGCCTGATGGAAGTGCTCGGAGGCGGACGGTGCTGACGATGCGCCGCCTTCGCAAACAGTGCGAGCGGAAGCTGGCCGATCTGCCGCTCCCGGAGCCCTTCACGGTCGAGGCTCTGGTGGCTGCCATGGAGGCGGCGAGCGGTCGCACCATCCAGCTGGTCCCGCTCGACGACCGCGGAGGAGACCTGCGTACGGCTTGTGGCCTGCGCGTGCGGACGGACTCGTTGTCCCTGATCTTCTATCGGCCGAGGCCGACGCAGCACCAGACCGATCACGTGAAGTTGCACGAGCTGGTGCACGAGTGGTTCGACCACGGCACCAGCCTCGGTGCGGACGAGCTGGGGGTGCTCCTGCCCGAGCATCTGCGCCAGGGCCTTCTCGAGCGGATGAGCAACGGCGCCGTCGTCCAGGCCCGCGCACGCTACGACAGCCATGAAGAGCAGGAGGCGGAGTTGAGCGCCTCGTTGATCAAGCGCATCGTCCAGCGCCAGATGCCCGCCGGGGGCGACATGGTCAGCCTGCTGGAGTCCACCCTGTCCCACCCGGTCGCCGCCCCTCGGCGCGGCCAGAGATAAGAAGGAAGTACTGTGCTCGCTCTTGCTGCGTACACCGCCGCAACCACGATGACTGCGGTAGCGGTCTGGCGGCTGCCGGCGGTTCTCTATGGGGACGCGCACAGGCGCTCGCTCTGGGGCTGTTACATGGGCTTCGCGTTGGCCCTGTGGCTCAAGAGCCCAGCTGTGATCAGCCTGATGAACCATCAGCCGATCACCGATCTGTCTGTCCTGCTCAAGCACTACGTCTCGACGTTGGCGATCCTGGCGATCCTCACCTACGTGGTCGCCTCCTACGGCAAGACCGACGAGACGGTGATCCCGCGCCACGTCCGCGTCGCGCGCTGGATCGAGCGCGTCGCCTGGAAGGCCGCGGTCGCGATGCTCGGGCTGATGACCGTCCTCTTCTTCACCGTGGTGAACCGGCCGCACCCCAGTGTGGACTTCGTCCCGGACCATGCCGGGCAGTGGGGCGCGATCCTTTACGAAAGCATCTTCTACGTCTACTTGGGCGCGTCCAGTGGGGTCACCTGCTACCAGTGGTCCAGTGCGAGGCGCCGTGCCGACACCCGCCTCCTGCGCGCCGGCCTGGGGCTGATGGCCATCGCCATGGCGATCGGCGTGGCCTACGTCGCGATCCGCACGACCTTCATGTGGGTCACCCTGGTCACGCCGCTTGACCCCGGGTTCAACCACATGCTGGGCGTCTACACCGAGTACATGCAGATCCTGCTCTTCCTGATCTTCGCCGCCGGGGTGAGCATCCCGACCACGAACGCCGCCGCGACGCGGTGGCGGTCCTGGCGCGCCCTGTGGAACCTCTACCCGCTGTGGCACGACCTGGTCGCCGCCTTCCCCGACGTGCCGTTCCAGCGGCCGGCGAGCCGCTGGCGCGAGGTCCTGCGGACCGACCCGCCGATGGACGTGCGGCTGGACCGGTGGACCCAGGACATCGCGGACGTGGTTGAGCAGCTGCGCCACCACGTTTCACCCGTGCTGCTCCCCGTGATCGAGGAGGCCGTGGAGGGGAGCGCCGACCCGCAGGCGGCAAGCGAGGCCTTGTGGATCAAGGCCGCGCTGGCCAACGCCCAGACTCGGCGCCGCTACGATGTGCCGGCCCCCGCGCTGCCCAGCAAGCCGATCGCGGACACGAACGCGGAGGTGATCTGGCTGCTCCGGGTCGAGAAGGCGTACGCCGCCGCGACCGACCTCCAGCTCCGGGAAGTGCTCGCGAGCGCCGAGGCGGAGGAACTCGCCATGGAGATGGAGGAGATGGCGCTGTGAGCACCATGACCGTTGCCCGCACCGGGCCCAAGGTTGTCGCCCGCGCCGTGACCGATGTCCTGCAGCCGCGCAACGTGCTGTTGGCCGGACTGACCGGCGTGGGTATAGCTGCCGCCGGCAGCTGGACCGGGATCGGCTGGGGACTGCTTGCGGCGGTGTGCGCCGGCATCGTCCCGTGGGCCTACATCGAGTGGGAGCGCAAGAAGGGCACTTGGGGCGACCGGCACGTGGTCGATCGCACCCAGCGCCTGCCGATCTTCCTCGTCATCCTCGGCTCGATCGGCGTCGGCTCCCTCGTGATGGTCCTCGGCCACGCTCCGCGCGACGTCCTGGTCGCCATGATCGCTCTGTGGGTGATGACGGTGGGCCTGCTCACCGTCAACGAGGCATGGAAGATCAGCGTGGACAGCGCGGTCGCCAGCTCGGTGGTCACGCTGCTCGCGGTGGTCCACTCGCCCTGGTGGCTCGCCGCGTACCCGCTGGCCGTCGCCGTGTGCTGGTCGAGGGTGGCCCTGCGGTACCACACCGTTGCGCAGACCGTGGCGGGTGCCGCGCTCGGCGCCGCGACCGCCACCGCCTGGCTCTTCTGACACAGAACGAAGCGGACCCCTGCCTCAGCTGCGGGGGTCCGCTTTCTGCTGTACCTCCGCCACGAGCGCGCTGATCTTGGCGAGCATCGCCGGGTCGAGTCCACCCTGGCCACCACGGGCCGCCAGGGCGAAGTCCTTGCTGGTGCCGCGCAAGGCCAGCAGGCTGATGGCGTCCACGACCTGGCGCTCCAGCTCCTCGTCGCTCTGGAAGTAAAGCGGGGTGACCCCGAAGAACGAGGCCAGGCCCTCCAAGACGACGCCGGCCGCGAGCCCGGCGAGCACCTCGGCTGGCGGCGGTGTACCCGTGCGCAGGGCCTCCACGGCGTCGGGGGTGATGACCTCGACGCCGGCGTGGGCATTGACGGCCGCCGCGATCTGGGCATCCGTCGGCAGACCACCCGGGAAGGTCGTCTCCAGCAGGTACTGGAGCTTCTCCGCGAGCGTCCGAGGAACCGGCGGTGCGCTGACCGCAGGCGCGGGACTGACGCCGAAACTGCGGTCCTGCGCCGCCAGGAGCTGCTCCTCCGTCACCCCGTACGCCTCGGCGAGGCGCGTGACGTAGGCCGGGTTGAGCCGCCGCACCCCGCGCTCGGCGTTGCTGACGGGAATGTAGCTCTTGGTGCCGATCAGCACCGCAGTCCGCCGCTGCGCAAAACCGGCGTCACACCGCAGGTCGGCCAGGTCCGGAAAGCCGTCGCGCGGAAAGAGGTCGTCCAGCGGCTCGCGGAGCGCCCGCGCGATGGCGGGCAGCCTCTCGGGCTCAGGGAAGGACCCGCTCTCCCACTTCGCGACGGTGGACTGGTCGACATCTACGCCCTCGGCCCGTCCCAGTGCCTCCTGGGAGAGGTCACGGGCTCTGCGGGTACGACGGAGAACCTGACCGTCGAACTTGCGAGCGGGCATCCGGGGTAACTCCTGCGGCGCGTTGTGGGCATGAACTCTGGGGTACAGCCTAGCGGACGCTCGATGTCACTGGGCCTGTTGTATGATGATCGATATCGAGACGCCGGGCGCCCCCTCGTGGGCGTCGCGTTCTCTTCCCGACACCCTCCGCTGGGCCCTCCAGCCCGGCCTTGTCTCGCCGGATCTGCCGTTCAGTTGTAGCGACAGGTCCGGTGTCGCCCCTTGGAGGCGCAGGTGAGTGTGGCACCGCTGGCTGCCGACAGACCGCTCCGACATGAATCTCGATACCGGAGTATCGCACACGATCCGATATCGCCAGGCATATCCCCTGCACAGGCCGCCGCAGCGGCCAGTGCGGCCAGCACGACCTCAAGTCACGCCCGGGTCTTCGCCCTCCAGAACGCCTTCACGCAGCTCCACGGTGGTGACCAGAGCGTGCTCGACCTCGCGACCGCGACCGGCATGCCGGACTCAACCGTCCACCGCATCCTCAAGTCCGGCATGCCCGGCGGGGCCTTCGACCAGATCTGCCGCGGGAAGTACCGCCCTGGCCCCACCATCATCAAGATCGCCATGCACGCCATGGCCCATGTGCCCAGTGCGGCCACGACGCAGCGACTGCTGACAGACCTCCATGACGCGACCGGCGGCGCCGCGCTGCTCTTCGTCCTCGCCCCGTTCGGGGGCCTCCGGCGGCTCTGCACCGACTACGCCTGGGGCGATCTCAACCCGGGCGAGCTCGGCGTCTTCGCCCATCCCTTGGTCACGCACTCGCGGTCACTGCGCACCGGCGCTTCCGGGCGAGTGATCCTCGCCCATCTCCCCGCGCCGCTGCAGGAGCTGGTGTTCGCGGAGGAGCTGCCTGCCGACGCCGCACCTGGTGTCATCCGCGACAACGACACACTCGCGGCGACCCTCGCCGAGATCCGGCAGAGCGGGTACGCCATAGCCCGGGAGGAAGTCGTGCCCGGCTGGGACGCCGTCGCGGCACCCGTCATGTGGGGCGACATGGCCATGGGCTCGGTCCTGCTGGCGAAGCCGAAGGCCGACATGCCGGCCGATATGAGCGAGCTGATCGAGCACACCTGCGATACCGCCCGGAAGCTGAGCAAACTCACCGCCGCGCCGACCCCATACATCTGACCCGCTGGTCAAGCCGTCCACCCCGCCGACACTTGCTCGCGCGTGTTGGTCGACGGCGCAGATTCACGCGCCCGCCGTGTTGTGGGGAGTGCCGGGGGGGGAACCCCCCAAAAAGGCGGTTTACTATGGGCGCGTTGACGGGTTGGGCAAGCCCGGGGCGGGCAGGGGGGGGGCGGCCCGGGGGC
>NZ_JBEXKB010000107.1:0-20550 GCF_040609455.1 Kitasatospora sp. NPDC004669 | reverse complement strand
GGAACGGACACTTCCTTCGGACCGCCTTCCAGCGGGCCCTCCGGGCGCTTCGTTCTTTCGTGTTTCCAGCTTATCAGATGTTTTCCGCTCCGTTTTCCGGAGTTTCATTCATCCAATTTCCCGAACTGGCCGGGGCCGCTTTCTGCGACGACCACCACTTTAGCTTATTCCGAGTGTTACTCGAAATTCATACTCACGCCCGGTCGACGAAAACGCCAACGAACCCAACTGAATGGGCATCGAGGTGAGAGTGGGTCTTGCTGAGTGGGGTGGCCGCTCCAGCGACTCGTTCAACACTAGGCCACCTGGAGGTCATCGTCAAACGTCGAGGGCCGGATCTGTCCAGATCCGGCCCTCGGGGCTCAGAACCGCAGCTCAGAGCGGGTGCGCTTTCAGCCAGTCGATCAACCGGCAGGTCAGGGAACCGGTCAGCCGGCCGAGACCAGCTCCGCCGCCGCCAGGTTTCGCTTGCCGCGCCGCAGCACGAGCCAGCGCCCGTGCAGCAGGTCCGCCTCGGTCGGCACAGCCTCCTCATCCGTCACCTTGACGTTGTTGAGGTAGGCACCGCCCTCCTTGATCGTCCGGCGGGCGGCCGAGCGGCTCGGCGCCAGGCCGACGGCGACCATCAGGTCGACCACCGGCTGGAGTTCGGACACCTCGGCCTTCGGGACCTCGGCCAGGGCTGCGGCCAGGGTCGGGGCCTCCAGGTCGGCCAGGTCGCCCTGACCGAACAGCGCCTTGGACGCGGCGACCGCGCGCTCGTACTGCTCGGCGCCGTGCACCAGCGTGGTGAGCTCCTCTGCCAGCGCACGCTGGGCGAGGCGGGCGGCGGGGCGCTCGGCGGTCTCGCGCTCCAGCTCCTCGATCTCCTCCTTCGAGCGGAAGCTGAAGATCCGCAGGAAGTTGGAGACGTCCCGGTCGTCCGCGTTCAGCCAGAACTGGTAGAAGGCGTACGGGGTGGTCAGCTCGGGGTCGAGCCAGACCGTGCCGGACTCGGTCTTGCCGAACTTGGTGCCGTCGGCCTTGACGATCAGCGGCGTGGCCAGCGCGTGCACGGACTTGCCGTCGGCCTTGCGGATCAGGTCCGTGCCGGCGGTGAGGTTGCCCCACTGGTCGCTGCCGCCGGTCTGCAGGGTGCAGCCGTAGCGGCGGTTCAGCTCCAGGTAGTCCATGCCCTGGAGGATCTGGTAGCTGAACTCGGTGTAGCTGATACCCGCGTCGGAGTTGAGCCGTCGGGCGACGGCCTCCTTGGCGATCATGTTGTTGACGCGGAAGTACTTGCCCACGTCACGCAGCAGGCTGATGGCCGACATCCCGGAGGTCCAGTCCAGGTTGTTGACCATGCGCGCCGCGTACGGGCCCTCGAAGTCGAGGAAGCGCGCGATCTGACCACGCAGGCGCTCGACCCAGCCGGCCACCGTCTCGGGGTCGTTGAGCACACGCTCGGCAGTGGGCTTCGGGTCGCCGATCAGGCCCGTGGCGCCGCCGACCAGGCCGAGCGGGAGGTTCCCCGCCTGCTGGATGCGGCGCATGGTGAGGATCTGCACCAGGTTGCCGAGGTGCAGGCTGGGGGCCGTCGGGTCGAAGCCGCAATAGAACGTGACCGGGCCGTCCGCGAACGCCTTGCGCAGTGCGTCCTCGTCGGTGGACAGGGCGATCAGCCCACGCCACCGCAGCTCGTCGACGATGTCCGTCACGGTCACGCTTCTCCTTCGATCGGGCGTCTGCCCGGTGCCGGCCCGGTTCGGTCGGGCCCCGGGTCGATACGACTCCAGCCTGATAGAGCCTACGCGGTCCCGGCCAGCGAGTTTTCGCCGAGGCACCGTGCCGGGCACCCGCCGCCCTCCCCCGGGTGCCTCTCCGATACCGGAAATTCCGTTGTTCGTCGGCTGTGGGCCCATTCAGAGTGGTTCCACCGCCGTGCGGCGGCAGTGACGTGTGTGGAGACGGTCGTGCCGCCGTGGCACGCCCGTGGGAAGGGTGTGCCGAGTGCGCAACACGCTGGTTCTGAACGCGAGCTACGAGCCCCTGACAACGGTGTCGCTCCAGCGCGCCGTCGTCCTGGTGCTCCAGGACAAGGCGGTGGTGGAGCAGGCGCATCCGCTGCGCTCGATCCGGGGGACGGGCGTGGCCGTCCCGGTGCCACGGGTGATCAGACTGCAACGGTACGTACGGGTGCCGTTCCGACAACAGGCCCCGTGGTCGAGGCGGGGTGTCCTGGCCCGGGACCAGCACCTGTGCGCGTACTGCGGGCGCCGGGCCACCACGGTGGACCACCTGCACCCCAAGTCGCGCGGTGGCGAGGACAGCTGGATGAACACCGTGGCAGCGTGCGCCGAGGACAACCAGAGAAAGGCCGACCGGACGCCCGAGCAGGCCGGGATGAGACTGCTGCGGCGGCCGTTCGTGCCGACGCCGCAGGCCACCCTGATGCTGGCGCTCGGCCTGCGCGGCTCGGAGGCCAGGGAGCTGGCCGACTGGCTGCCGGACATACCGGGCCGGCCGGTCCCGGCGGCCTGACCACACGGTCGTGTGCAAGGGCCCCGCAAAGGCCTGACCGCGAAGGGACCTCAGCCCTTCGCCCGGTAGCCCGCCGCCGTGCCGAAGTTGGCCGAGTGCTCGGGTATGACGACCACCTGTCCGCCGCCGATCACGACCCGCCCGGAGACCAGCAGCGAGCCGGTGCCGGGCGGGAAGTTGCCGCCGACCGCCTCCTGGCCGCCCGCCAGCGGGAAGCGGCCGAGGCGGGCGGGCTGGTCGCGGCGCTCGTCGGCGGCCAGCACCAGCGAGCCGCCGTCGATGCCGACCGCCCGGACGGTGCCCTTGGCGGTGGTCTGCGCCTTCCAGCGCTGCTTACCGGTGTCCAGGTCGTAGCCGACCGCGGACACCGGCCCGCTGCCGTTCGCCGGGGCCAGGGTGGCGACCATGGTGCGGCCCTCGAAGAAGACGTTCGGGATGGCCGAAAACGTACCGTGAGCGACGTCCAGCCGGCCGCCGTCGGTGACCACCGGGATCTCGGCGGCCGGGTCGCCGCCGGTGCCCCAGGCGAACACCCGGTCGTCCTCGGGCTTGCCGCCGGTGGTCAGCACCACGGCCGGCTCGGCGGAGAGCACCGTGACCGTCTTCGGCTGGTTGTTCAGGCCCCGCCACCAGGCGACCTTGCCGTCCACCGTGTTCAGCGCCACGGCCTGGTCGGCCGGCGTCGAGTCGGCGCAGGAGGAGGCGACCAGCACGGTCTTGTCGCTGACGCCGCCGGACAGGGTGCAGAACTTGCCCTGTCCGGTGTACTGCCAGACGTCCTTGCCGTCGGCGGAGTCCCAGGCGACCGCACGGTCGTCGCCGACCGCGATCACCTTGTCCTCGGTGACGCCGATCCGCGCGGTGTAGGCGCCCTTCGCGTCCGAGATGTTCTTGGTCCAGGCGGTCTTGCCGGTCCTGGTGTCCACGGCGGCGACCAGCGTGCAGGGGCTCTTCGGATCGGCCTGCGGCCGGAACAGCGCCGCGCCCAGCCCGGCCGGGTTCACGCCCGCCGACAGCCCGCACGGGACGGCACCGGCCGCCGGGGGCTCGACCGACCAGGTCGGCTTGCCCGCCGTCCGGTCGTACGCGTGCACGCCGGAGCCGTCGGCGCGGACCACCGCGTCGGCCAGCAACCAGCTGCCGATCAGTGTGTCGTCGCCCCCGCCCTGGGTGGCGGCCGCAGGCTGCGCGGACCAGGCCTTGGCGTGCGCCACCGCGAAACCGGGCTCGCCGCTGCTGGTCGCGGACGCGCTGCCGCCGCCCTCGGCACCGACCGTCAGTGCGGCCGTGATCAGCACCCCGAGCGCGGCCACCCCGGCGCCGGCCCGCACCATCAGGGCCCGTCGGCTGGGCACGTGCTCCCCGGTCAGCACGGCGTCGGCGGCCGCCCGGGCCTTGGCCGCGAGCGAGGAGCCGGAATCGGTGCCAGGGCCGGAGCCGGAGCCGGAACCGGTGCCACCACGGCCCCGCCGAGCCGCCCGGGAGGACGCGGCAGACGCGGCGGCGGGCCCAGCGGGCTCCGTCGGCTCTTCCTCGGCAGCGGGCTCAGGCGCCTCCGCAGGCTCCTCGATGTGCACATGGTCGTCGGCCGAGTACCCGGCGCCCGCCGGTGCGTGCAGCGCCTCCTCAGCCGGCTGCTCCACGGCGGCGTACGGCGCGTACGACTGCTGCCCGTAGTCCGGGTGCTGCTGCTGGTACGGCTGGTACTGGTCCTGGCCGCCGTACTGCCCCTGGCCGTAGTCGCCCTGGACGTACCCGCCCTCCACGTACCCGGTCTGGCCGTACCCGCCCTGCTGGTCGTACTGCGGCTGGTCGTACTGCGGCGCCTGCTGCCCGTACCCGCCCGCGCCGTCGTAGCCCGCCGACGGCGCCGGCTGCTGCCACTGCCCCTGCGGCTGCTGCGGGTCGTAGTACCCGCCTTGGGGGTACCACTGCTGCTGGGCGTGGGCGTCTCCGAAGGGCTCCTGCGCCATCGTTACGTCCCTCCCAGCCCCGCCTGCCTGCCGATTGCGGCAGTCAGCATCTCACGCCCGTCCAGGTGCCCCACCCGGGCCCTCGACGCAGCGCAGCGGGGCGGCCTCAGGCCGCCGACTCGGCGCGCAGGGCCTCGTCGATGCGGGCGGCGAGGGTGAAGTCCAGGCCGGTGAGCCCGCCGACGCTGTGGGTGGACAGGACGAAACGCAGGGTGCGCCAGCGGATGTCGATGTCGGGGTGGTGGTCGAGCGCCTCGGCCTGCTCGGCGACGGCGACCACCACCCGGATCGCCGCCGGGAAGTCCGGGGCGTCCGCGCCGCGGGCGATGCTGTCGCCCTCCCGCGCCCACTGCGGCAGGGCCGCCAGGGCCGCCGTGATCTCGTCCTCGCTCAGCCGTGCCCTGCTGCTCATCGGTGCGCTCCGGGTGTCGTCGGTCGGGTGCCGGTCAGGCGGCCTTCCGGCGCGGACGGGCCACCAGTTCGCCACCGCAGTTGGGGCAGCCGGCGGCCATGGCCTCGGTGCAGTCCGGGCAGAAGGTGCACTCGTAGGAACATATCGAGGCGGGGCCGTCGGCGGTCAGCGACACCGCGCAGCGCTCACAGGTCTCGCGCATCTCCAGGGCCATGGCGTATTCCTCCGACTTGAGTACGGTCTGACGTTCGTTCAGCTCAGCAGTAGCTTGGTGACGGCCACGAGCCCGACCACCACGATCACCCCTCGCAGCGCGGTCGGCGGAAGCCGGCGGCCGACCTTGGCGCCGAGCAGGCCGCCGACCAGCGAGCCCGCCGCGATCAGCCCGGCGGCCGTCCAGTTGACGGTCGAGGTGAACAGGAAGAACAGTGCGGCGACCCCGTTGACGATCATGGCCAGGGCGTTCTTCACCCCGTTGATCCGCTGCAGGTCCTCCTGGAGCAGCATGCCCATCAGCGCCATCAGCAGGACGCCCTGTGCGGCGCCGAAGTAGCCGCCGTAGATGCCGGTGAGGAACACCCCGGTCAGCAGCACCGGGCTGCCGTCCGGGTCGCCGTCGGGGCGGCGGCGGGCGGCGACGGCCTTGGCCACCCGGGGCTGGATCACCACCAGGACGAGGGCGAGCAGGATCAGCGCCGGGACGATCGCGTCGAAGGCCCCGCTCGGCAGCTTGATCAGCAGCAGCGCGCCGACCAGCCCGCCGAGCAGCGAGGCGGTGCCCAGGCGCAGCAGACGACGGCTCTGGCCGACCAGTTCGCGGCGGTAGCCGATCACGCCGCTGAGCGAACCGGGCACCAGGCCGAAGGAGTTGGAGACGTTGGCGGTGACCGGCGGGATGCCGACGGCGAGCAGCACCGGGAAGGTGATCAGAGTGCCGGAGCCGACGATCACATTGATCATCCCGGCACCGACGCCGGCCACCAGGACGGCGATCGCCTCCCAGAGCGTCACGGGTCACCTCTCCTCTCGGTCCTGTCCGAGGTGATCATGCCGGACCCCGCGCCGGCCGGACCAGGCCCGCCCACCATTCGGGACGTACGCCACAGCGCATTCGGGACGTACGGGACAGTGCCGCGGTGTGAAGGCGCCGGGAAAGCCCGAGGGCCCGCCACCACGAGGCAGCGGGCCCTCCACCGAACACGGTCAGATCACTCCGGGTCGATCTTGCGGTACTCGCGGGCCGGGTCCACCCGGGGACGGGCGGCGCCCTTCTCGACGTCCACCGGCCGCGGCCCGGCCGCCGGGTCGAGCGGCACCTGGGTGGCCGCCGGGGCCGCCGGGGCCGCCTGCGGGACGCTCGGCGCCGCGACCGCACCACCGTTGGCGCCGCCGTTGCCGGTCAGGCCGTTGAAGGCGCCGCCCAGGCCCTTGAGCGCGTCGCCGACCTCGCTGGGGATGATCCAGAGCTTGTTGGAGTCACCCTTGGCCAGCTCGGGCAGGGTCTGCAGGTACTGGTAGGCGAGCAGCTTCTGGTCGGCGTCGCCGTCGTGGATGGCCTCGAAGACCGTCCGGATCGCGGCTGCCTCACCGTCGGCGCGCAGCACCGCGGCCTGGGCCTCGCCCTCGGCCTTGAGCACGTCGGCCTGCTTCTCACCCTCGGCCTTGAGGATCTGCGCCTGGCGCTGACCCTCGGCGGTGAGGATCGCGGCGCGCTTGTCACGGTCGGCGCGCATCTGCTTCTCCATCGAGTCCTGGATGGAAGTCGGCGGCTCGATCGCCTTCAGCTCGACGCGGTTGACCCGGATGCCCCACTTGCCGGTGGCCTCGTCCAGGACGCCGCGCAGACCGGCGTTGATGACCTCGCGGGAGGTCAGCGTGGACTCCAGGTCCATCGAACCGATGATGTTGCGCAGCGTGGTGACGGTCAGCTGCTCGATCGCCTGGATGTAGCTGGCGACCTCGTACGTGGCGGCCCGGGGGTCGGTCACCTGGTAGTAGATGACGGTGTCGATGTTGACGACCAGGTTGTCCTGGGTGATCACCGGCTGCGGCGGGAACGGCACGACCTGCTCGCGCAGGTCGATCCGGTTGCGGACGCGGTCGATGAACGGGACGACGATGTTCAGCCCTGCGTTGAGCGTCCGGGTGTAGCGACCGAAGCGCTCCACGATCGCGGCGCTGGCCTGCGGGATGACCTGGATCGTCTTGATCAGCGCGATGAAGGCCACCACGACCAGGACGACCAAAACGATAAGGACGGGTTCCACGGACTCTCCCCTAGACGACCAGGGCGGTCGCGCCCTGGATTTCGACGACGTCGACCTTCTGACCCGGCTGGTACACACTGTCCGGATTGAGCGCGCGAGCCGACCAGATCTCGCCGTTGAGCTTGATCCGACCGCCCTCCCCGTCAACGGTTTCCGCGACGACCGCGGTGGCACCCTGGAGCGCCTCGATGCCCATCTTGATCTGCGGGCCCTTCTGCAGCTGCCGGTAGGCGATCGGGCGGACGAAGACCACCAGCGCGACCGAGACCACCAGGAAGGTCACGGCCTCGAGGACCACTCCCCCGCCCAGGCCGGCCACCCCCGCCGCCGCCAGCGCACCGACCGCGAACATGGCGAACTCCGGCATCGCGGTGAGCACCAGCGGTATGCCGAGGGCTGCGGCGGCCAGGAGCCACCAGATCCAGCTGTCCACACGTCCATCCTAGGGAGCGAAGGGCCTTCGATGCGGACAGTTCCCGCAGGTCGAGGGGCGGAAACCGGTCGCAAGTGCGACCGGTTCCGACGGCCTTCCGAGTGATGGACGGGCGAGGGGGCGGCGAGGGATTCGCTGCGGGGTCGGACGGGGCCTCAGCCCAGCGGCAGGCCCTGGGCCGACCAGCGGTCGCCGTGGCGCTCCAGGGTGAGCGGCAGCCCGAAGCACTTGGAGAGGTTACGGGCGGTCAGCTCGGTGTCGATCGGACCGGCGGTGAGCACCTTGCCCTGGCGGATCATCAGGACGTGGGTGAAGCCGGGGGCGATCTCCTCGACGTGGTGGGTGACCATCGCCATGGCCGGGGCGAACTCGTCCTGGGCGAGCGCACCGAGCCGGCGGACCAGGTCCTCGCGGCCGCCGAGGTCCAGGCCGGCCGCGGGCTCGTCGAGCAGCAGCAGCTCGGGGTCGGTCATCAGGGCGCGGGCGATCAGGGTGCGCTTGCGCTCGCCCTCGGAGAGGGTGCCGAACTTGCGGCCGGTGAGGTTGGCCATGCCCATGCGGTCGAGCAGGGCGAGGGCGCGGCCCTCGTCGGACTGCTCGTAGGTCTCCTGCCAGCTGACCGTCATGCCGTAGGCGGCGGTGAGCACGGTCTGCAGGACGGTCTGCTCGGCCGGCAGCTTGTCGAACATCGCGGCGCCCGCCAGGCCGATCCGGGAGCGCAGCTCGAAGACGTCGATCTCGCCCAGCTTCTCGCCCAGCACCGAGACCTTGCCCGAGGTCGGGAAGAGGTACGAGGAGGCGATCTGCAGCAGGGTGGTCTTGCCGGCGCCGTTCGGGCCCAGGATGACCCAGCGCTCACCCTCGGAGATGGACCACGAGACCTGGTCGACCAGCGCGCGCCCCTCCCGGACCACGGATACGTCCACCAGCTCCAGCACGTCGCTCATGCCTACGCCTTCCCCAATACAAAAAATCTCGGCCGTCGGTGCGGGCGGCGAGCCTACTCCGGCAGCCGGTGGGCACGGGGTGGGTGCGCCGCACACGCAGGGGCAAACCTACGCCACGCGGATGACCGCCGATTCCGTAGGCTGGCCGGATGCTCGCGACTCCAGCCGACAATCCGTACGAAGAACCCCGTTCGGGGCGCCTGACCGCCTGGGGCAACGCCCTGCTCAGCGGCCTGGTGCCGCCCGACGACGCCGCCGCGGCCGTGCTCGGCGCCGACGAGAGCCACCGGGTGACCGGACTGCCCGGGGACGAGCCGGGCGAGCAGCACGGGCTGACCTGGGCACTGGGACGGCTGCGGGTACTCGGGGTGAAGGGCCTGCGCCTGGCGCTGCCCTCGGCCGGGCACCCGCTGGGGCTGACCGGCCCGGCGGCCTTCAACGAACGGGCCATGGCGGCCGGCGAGGCGGTGCTCGCGGTGGGGGTGCCGCTCGGCCTGGTGCCGGAGATCACGGTGTACGGCCCGGAGGGGGACCGCTCGGCCACCGTGCTGTGGCGTTGCGCCGAGGTCAACGACGCCGGGCCGGCCGACGTGCCCTCACTGCACGAGGCCGAGCGCGAGCTGGCGGACGGGCTGCGCGAGGCGACCGTCCTGCTCACCCGGCTCGACGTGGCCGGCGCCGGACCGCAGGCGCTGCGCGCCCTGGAGGCCTACCGCCGCCGCGGCCACACCGAGTTGCTCGCCCCCGGCTACCCGCCGCGGGCGGTACGGGTCCTGGAGTCGGCCCGGCAGGTGTCCGCGCTGCTGTCGATCGCCTCGGGCGGCCACGGCGCGGCCGTCAGCGCCTCCGAGATGGGGGCCCGCCAGTCCGTCCTGGCGCCGCTGCGGCGCACCGCCCGTCGGGCCCAGGTGGCCGCCTACAACGCCCTGGTGGACGAGCGCGGGGACCGTTAGGCGCGCGTCTCGCCGTTCCGGACGGCCCAGAGCGCGGCCTGGGTCCGGTCGGCGAGGTCCAGCTTCATCAGGATGTTGGAGACGTGGGTCTTCACCGTCTTCTCCGACAGGTGCAGGCTGCGGGCGATCTCCCGGTTGGAGCGGCCGTCGGCGATGTGGCCGAGCACCTCGCGCTCGCGTTCGGTGAGGGTGCCGCCGCGGCCCTGCGGGGCGCGCGGGCCCTCGTCGGAGAGCAGCGCCTCGGCCAGTTCGGGCTGGAGCAGCACGTGGCCGGCGTGTACGGAACGGATCGCGCCGGCCAGTGCCTCCGGGTCCACGTCCTTGTAGACGTACCCGGCGGCGCCGGCCCGCAGCGCGGGGACCATCGTGCGGTGCTCGGTGAAGCTGGTGACGATCAGGATCCGGGCGCGGCTGCCCTCGTCCTTGAGCGTGCGCAGCGCCTCGATGCCGTCGACACCGGGCATCTTGAGGTCCATCAGGACGACGTCCGGGTCGAGTTCGCGGGCGCGGTCGATGCCCTCGGCCCCGTCGGCGGCCTCCCCGACCACCTCGATGTCGTCCTGGACCTCCAGGAACGTGCGCAGCCCGCGGCGGACCACCTGGTGGTCGTCGACCAGCAGGACGCGGATCGACGGCGTGCTCTCAGGCACCGGGGACCTCCATCTCGACGAGCGTCCCCTTGCCGGGGGCGGACTCCAGGGTGAGCGTGCCGCCGACGGCGGCCGCGCGGTCGCGCATCGAGGCCAGGCCGAGGTGGCGGCCGGCCCGTCGGACGGACTCGGGGTCGAAGCCGCGCCCGTCGTCGCGCACCCGCAGCAGGGCGCCGCGCACGGGCGTCCCGGCCAGGGTGACGGTGACCCGGCGGGCGTCGGAGTGGCGCAGCGCGTTGTGCAGCGCCTCCTGGGCGACCCGCAGCAGCGCGGCCTCCTGCGCGGGCGGCAGGGCGCGCACGCCGTCGGCGGCGAAGGCCACGTCGGCGGTGTGGGCGCGGTCGAGGACCTGCACCTGGGAGGCGAGGGTGGCGCTCAGCCCGTCCTCCTCCAGGGCGGCGGGGCGCAGTTCGACCACGACGGCGCGCAGTTCGTCGGCGGCCTCGGCGGCGAGCCGGGCGACCTCGGCGAGTTCGGCCCGGGCACGGGCCGGGTCGCGGTCGACGAGCCTGGCGGCGGCCTTGGCGGTCAGGCGCAGCGAGAAGAGCTTCTGCGAGACGGCGTCGTGCAGGTCGTGGGCGATCCGGGCGCGCTCACCGGCCAGGGTGAGTTCGCGGCTGCGTTCGTACAGGCGGGCGTTGGAGAGCGCGAGGGCGGCGTGGGCGGCGAGGATCCGCAGCAGTTCCTCGTCGTGGTCGGTGAACAGGCCGCCGCCGCGCTTGTTGGCGAGGAAGATGACGCCCATCACCCGGGGCTCGTCCTCGGCGGCCTCGCTGTCCAGGACGGGCATGCCGAGGAAGGCGTCCATCTCGGGGTGGGCGGCCGGCCAGCCCTCGAAGGCGGGGGCCTTGCGGACGTCGGCGAGGCGGGTGGGGCCGGTCTCGTGCAGCAGTTCGGCGAGCACGCCGTGCTGGCGGGGCAGCGGGCCGATCGCCCGCCACTGCTCGTCGGTGATGCCGTCGACCACGAACTGGGCGAAGCCGCCGTGGTCGTCCGGCACGCCCAGGGCCGCGTACTCGGCGCCGAGCAGCTCCCGGGCGGAGGCGGTGATGCGGCGCAGCACCTCGCGGACCTCCAGGTGCCGGCTCATCGCCAGCAGCGCCTGGCTGACGGCCTCGATGCCGGCCAGCGGGTCGCAGGCGGGCAGCGGGCCGTCGGAAGTCCGGTGGTCACCGGTCGTGCTGGGCATACCGCCAAACTACCGCCGTCGCGGACGCCGTCGCGTCCGTCCCCGGCCGCGCCGGACGCAGGTCCGGGGACCTAGGCCACTGGGCCCCCGCCCCGAGCCGAAGGGGCGCGCCGGTACCGAAAGGGAGAAGCGAGGAGGCCCGAGGAACGAGGGCATCGGAGCGCCGACCGTCGGCACCGGGTCCCAGCGCCCCGGAGGCGAGCGGGCGAATAACAGCGAAGGGCGCTCCCCCCGACCGGGGAGAGCGCCCTTTTCGGCGACGGGCTGTCAGCCCTTCTGCATGACCTCCGGCTCGTGCCGACGCTGGAGCCTCGTCACGATGACGCCGATGATGATCGACATCACGATCAGCACGCCCGCATCGATCCACCACTGGGCGACGCTGTGCTTCCACAGCGGGTCGTAGTTCGGGTGCTGGAAGTCCTTGTTCCAGGGGCCCAGGAGGTGCGACAGGTCGAGCGTGGTGGCCACCATGCCGGTACCCCAGCGGGCGGGCATCAGCCAGCCGACCTGCTCCAGGCCGGGCTTGCCGAAGATCTGGAAGAGGCAGCCGGTGAAGACGACCTGGACGATCGCGAACATGACCAGCAGCGGCATGGTCTTCTCGGCGGTCTTGACCAGCGCGGAGATCATCAGGCCGAACATCATCGCGGCGAAGCTGAGCAGGATCATGCCGCCGGTCATCTCGATGATCGGCAGGTTCTTCACCAGCAGGCCGTGCTCGGGCAGCTTACGCGGCAGGTAGCCGACGGCGGAGATGATCGCGCCCTGGATCACGCTGAAGAAGCCCAGCACGATGACCTTGGACATCATGTACGCCGAGCGGGAGAGGCCGGTGGCCCGTTCCCGCTCGTAGATCGCCCGTTCCTTGATCAATTCGCGGACGGAGTTGGCCGCACCGGAGAAGCAGGCGCCGATCGCCATGATCATGATGATCGGCCCGGCTCCGGAGTTGAGCCCCGCCTGACTCTTCGGGTTCGGTGCCAGCCCGGGCTCGTTCGGCATCAGCACGCTGACCACGCCGATGACCGCGGGCAGCAGCACCGACAGTGCCAGGAAGCCGCGGTCCGAGGCGAGCACCGACATGTAGCGGCGCATCAGGGTCCACAGCTGCGAGCCCCAGCTCTGCGGCTTGGGCGGGCGGACGGCCTCCTGGGCGACCTGGACGTGCTGCACCTCGCCCGCGTCGACGGTCGGCGCGGAGTACTGCTGGTAGTGCACCGAACCGCGGTAGCGGCCGGCCCAGTCGTGGTCCGGGTAGTTCTCGAAGGCCTGGAAGACGTCCGCCCAGGTCTCGTACCCGAAGAAGTGCAGCGCCTCGTCCGGCGGGCCGAAGTAGGCCACCGAACCGCCCGGAGCCATCACCAGCAGCCGGTCGCAGAGCGCCAGTTCGGCCACCGAGTGGGTGACGACCAGGATCGTGCGGCCGTCGTCGGCCAGGCCGCGCAGCATCTGCATGACCTCGCGGTCCATGCCCGGGTCGAGGCCGGAGGTGGGCTCGTCCAGGAAGATCAGCGAGGGCTTGGTGAGCAGCTCCAGGGCGACCGAGACGCGCTTCTGCTGACCACCGGAGAGCGCGGTGATCTTGTTGTCGGCGCGCTTGTCCAGGCGCAGCTCGTACAGCACCTCGTCGATCCGGGCGTCGCGCTCCTTCGCCTCGGTGTCACCGGGGAAGCGCAGCCGGGCCGCGTACTTGAGGCCCTTTCGGACGGTGAGCTCGCGGTGGAGGATCTCCGACTGCGGCACCAGGCCGATGCGGGAGCGCAGTTCGGCGAACTGCTTGTAAAGGTTGCGACCGTCGTACAGCACCTCGCCGCGGTCGGCCGGGCGGTAGCCGGTGAGGGCGCGCAGCAGGGTCGACTTGCCGGAGCCGGACGGGCCGATGACCGCGACCAGGGACTTCTCCGGGAGGCCGAAGCTGACGTCGTTGAGCAGGATCTTCTTGCCGCCCTTGTGCTCGACCTCGACGGTCAGGTGGCGGGCGGAGAAGGAGACCGCGCCGGTGTCGACGAACTCCTGCAGCTGGTCGCCGACCAGGACGAAGCCGGAGTGGCCGACGGTCAGCCGGTCCTGCGGGCCCATCAGCTGACGCTGCACCCGCTGGCCGTTGAGGAAGATGCCGTTGTGGCTGCCGAGGTCGACGATCTCGTAGCGACCGTCCGGCAGCTGGCGCAGCTCGGCGTGGTGACGGGAGACCTGGAGGTCGGACACCACGATGTCATTGTCCAGCGCACGGCCGATCCTGACGGTGCGCATGGCGGCCGTCAGGTTGCGGATCATCGTGGGCTGCGGGGCGCCACCGCCGTGCTGCGGCGGGGCATGGAAGCCCTGCTGCTGCGGGAAGCCGTCGTGCTGCGGCGGCTGGGGCTGCGGCGTGTACTGCTGCTGCTGCGGCACGAACGGCTGCTGCGGCTGCTGCTGGCCCGGCCAGGCCTGCTGCTGGTACGGGTCCTGCCCCGGCCAGGCCTGCTGCGGCCCGGGCTGGTGGGGCGTCGGAACGGGGCCGCGGGCGGTGGCGGCGTCATGCACTGGGGACGGCTGCGGGGCGGCCGCGACCACGGGCGCCGAGAAGGCGAGGCGGGGGCCGTTCTCCGGGTTGCCCAGGTTGACCACGGCACCGGGGAACAGCTGGGCCTGCATGGTGCGGGCTCCGGCCACGTACGTTCCGTTGGTGCTGCCGTGGTCGTCCAGCAGCCAACCACTGCCGTTGAAGCTCATGGTCCCGTGCTGCCAGGAGACCCTGGCGTCGTCGAACGTGAAGTCCGACTGCGGGTTGCGCCCGATGGTGTAGGACCGCCCGGGCTCCAGAGTCCGCTGCTGTCCGTTGATCTCAATGACGAGTTGCGGCACTGCGCGCCTGCCCCGCTCTCTCGGTTCCCCCGAATTGTGGCCCCCGGCCGGGGGTGCTCTGTTCCTCTGACTGACGGGGGGAATCATTCCAGCCCGCCGACCGCCGATAAAAGTCACCCCGGGTGACTGTGACGAGGCTGCTACCGGAGCCGGGGCGCGCCCGCGTCCCGCGAGGTGGGACGGGTACCCGCCCCCCGAGGGCCGACGGTAGCGTGGGAGTCACCATGAACGCATCGCCCTTGGCCGCTGAGCCCCTCCCCGCCGCCCAGCCCCGGACCGCGGACGAGCGCACCCTGCTCGTCAAGGTGTTCGGCAAGGACCGCCCCGGCATCACCGCCGGCCTCTTCGCCACCCTGGCCGGCTTCGGCGTCGACGTGATCGACATCGAGCAGGTCGTCACCCGTGGCCGCATCACGCTGTGTGCCCTGGTGACCCCGCCCCACGCGCCCGGCGCCGAGGGCGGCCTGCGGGCCACCGTGCACCGCTGGGCGGACGAGCAGAAGCTCCAGGCCGAGATCCTCTCCGGAATCGGCGACAACCGGCCGCGCCGCGAGGGCCGTTCGCACGTGACGGTGCTCGGCAACCCGCTGACCGCCTCCGCCGTCTCCGCGCTGACCTCCCGGATCACCGCGGCCGGCGGCAACATCGACCGTGTCTTCCGACTCGCCAAGTATCCGGTGACCGCGGTCGAACTGGCCGTCTCCGGTGTGGCCACCGAGGAGCTGCGGGCCGAGCTGGCCCAGGAGGCGGCCACCCAGCGGGTGGACGTCGCGGTGGTGGCGGCCGGGCTGGAGCGCCGCGCCAAGCGCCTGGTGGTGATGGACGTGGACTCCACGCTCATCCAGGACGAGGTGATCGAGCTGTTCGCCGCCCACGCGGGCTGTGAGGAGCAGGTCGCCGAGGTGACGGCGGCGGCGATGCGCGGCGAGCTGGACTTCGCCGAGTCGCTGCGCGCCCGGGTGGCACTGCTGGCGGGGCTGGACGCCTCGGTGACCGACAAGGTCCGCGCGGAGGTCCGGCTCACCCCGGGCGCGCGCACCCTGATCCGCACCCTGCAGCGGCTGGGCTTCCAGGTCGCGGTGGTCTCCGGCGGTTTCACGCAGGTCACCGACCACCTGGTGGAGCTGCTGGGGCTGGACTTCGCGGCCGCCAACACCCTGGAGGTGGTGGACGGGAAGTTCACCGGCCGGGTGGTCGGCGAGATCGTGGACCGGGCCGGCAAGGCCCGCTGGCTGGCCCGCTTCGCCGAGCAGGCGAAGGTGCCGCTGGAGCAGACGGTGGCGATCGGCGACGGCGCCAACGATCTGGACATGCTGAACGCGGCCGGGCTCGGGGTGGCCTTCAACGCCAAGCCGGTGGTGCGCGAGGCCGCCGACACCGCGGTGAACGTGCCGTTCCTGGACACCGTGCTCTACCTGCTGGGCATCACCCGTGAGGAGGTCGAGGCCGCCGGCGTGCACGACGGCACCCCGACCGAGTAAGGCATGCGGACGTCAGCGAGGGGCGCGCGGATCCGATCCGCGCGCCCCTCGCTGACGTTCCGGCCCAGGGCCTGCCTGTCGGGTTTTGGCGGCCCCGGCAAGGACCCGAGAGACAGGCCCTAGTCCTGCGGCGTGTGGTACGAGACCAGCTCGGCCATACCCGGCTCGACGCCCTTCCAGGAGCCGGAGAAGCTGAGCACCGCGACCGCCGCCGTCGGGAAGCCGCCCACCCGCAGCCGCTCCAGCGCGTCCCGGTCGCCCGCGTCCCCGGCCAGCACCTGGGTCAGGCCCAGCACCCCGGGGTTGTGGCCGACCAGCACCACGTCCACGTACTCCTCCGGGGTCTCATGGAGGACGGCGATGATCTCGCCCGGGCTGGCCTCGTAGATCCGCTCCTCGTACACGGTCTTGCGCGCCCGCTTGGGCAGTTCGTGTGCCGCCAGCTTCCACGTCTCGCGGGCGCGCAGGGCGGTGGAGCAGAGCACGAAGTCGGGGTTGATCCCGGAGTCGGCCATCCAGCGGCCGGCGTCCGGGGCCTGGTGGCGGCCCCGGTCGGCCAGCGGCCGCTCGTGGTCGTCCACGGCGTTCGGCCAGTCGGCCTTGGCGTGGCGGAGAACGATGATCCTGCGGGGCGTGTCGGCGCTCATACCCAGCAAGCTTGGCAGAAAAGCCGCCCGGGGGCGCGGCGCTCCCGCTCGCCGCCACTCCCCGGGGTGGCGGGTACCGACGCCGGGGGTAACGGCGGCGGCACGGGCGGTGGTCAGCCGATCTGGGCGGCGACGGTGGCGATGATCGCCACCAGCACCACGATGGCACCGAAGGCGAGGGCGATACGGCCGAGCTGCTTGCGGCCGTCGGTGGGGTTCGGGTCGAGAACGGGCATGTCCGGAATTCTCCCACCCCGAACACGCCCGTCGAGCCCCGGCCCTCCCGCCTTGGGCGAGCCTTGACCTTCCCCGTCAGGCCTTGACCTTCTCGGCCGGGTGGACCGCCTCGTCCTCGATGTGCCGGGCCCGCGCGGCGCGCAGGCCGAACAGCATCTGCGGCACCAGCAGCAGCGCCAGGAAGCCCAGCGGCCAGTACCACTCGCCGGTGGCCTGGTAGATCCGGCCGATCAGGATCGGTCCCGGGATGGAGATCAGGTAGCCGACGCCCTGGGCGAAGGCGGACAGCTGGGCCACCCCGCCCGCGGTCCGGGCGCGCAGCCCGATCATGGTCAGCACCAGCGGGAAGGCGCAGTTGGACAGGCCCACCAGGACGGACCAGACCCACGGCGCCCCGGCCGGGGCGAGCGCCAGACCGGCGTACCCGGCGATGCCGCAGGAGGCCAGCACCACCACGAACAGCCGCTGGTCGCCGCGCCGGGCGGCCAGGTTGGGCAGCACGAAGGAGACCGGCACGCCGATCACCATGGTGACCGCGAGCAGCACCCCGGAGGTGCCCTTGTCCACGCCGGAGTCCTGGAAGATCTTCGGCAGCCAGCCCATCACCACGTACGCGCCGGTGGCCTGGAGCCCGAAGAAGCAGGCCATCGCCCAGGCCGTACGGCTGCGGGTGATCGGCAGCTTGGCGGGGGCCGCGGCGCCGTCGGCGCGCTCGCCGCGCTCGCGCTTGGCGATCAGCACCGGCAGCCAGAGCACCAGGGCGAGCGCGCCCAGCGCGGCCCAGACGCCCAGGCCATAGCGCCAGTCGCCGCCGAGCGCGCTGGTCAGCGGCACGGTGACGGCGGCGGCCAGCGCGGTGCCGGCGGACAGCGCCATGGAGTACAGGCCGATCATCGGACCAACCTTCTCCGGGAAGTACCGCTTGATCACCACCGGCAGCAGCACGTTGGAGACCGCCACACCGGCCAGGGCGAGCGCGGTCAGCAGCAGGAACACCGCGGTGCCGCCGGCGAAGGAGCGGGCCAGCACGCCCGCGGTGATCGCGCCCAGCCCGGCCGTGACCACCGCGATCGGGCCGATCCGGCGGGCCGCCGCGGGCGCGGCGAAGCCGAACAGCGCGAAGCACAGCGAGGGGACGGCGGTGAGCAGTCCGGCGAGCGTCGGGTTCATCCCGAGGTCGCCGCGGACCTGGTCGAGCAGCGGCCCGAGGCTGGTGACCACGGGGCGCAGGTTGAAGGCGGCGGCGGCGATCGCGACGGCGAACAGCAAGCCGAGGTACTTGGCGGAGCCGGAGGGCCGCTCGGTCTGCGGCCGGGCCCCGGTCCGTGGGGAGGCGACGGTGGTGTCTGCTGCGGGAGGCATAGGCGCCATCATAGAATGATGGGATGAATTGATGCACCTTGGAATTGGCATGATGTGCCGACCGTTCATCAACCGGCCACTTCCCCCAGGGCCCACCCACCCCGTAGCCGCAAGGAGTCCCCGTGGCGCTGTCATCGCCGAGGCGCACGCCGCTGTCCGACCAGGTGATCGCGCAGCTGCGCGCCCAGATCACCTCCGGGGAGTGGCCCGTCGGCTCGCGCATCCCCACCGAGGCCGCGCTGGTCGAACAGCTGGGGGTGGCCCGCAACACCGTCCGCGAGGCCGTCCGCGCCCTCGCCCACAACGGGCTGCTCGACATCCGACAGGGCTCCGGCACCTACGTGCTCGCCACCAGCGAGCTGGCCGGGGTGATGCACCGCCGCTTCGCCGACGCCGACCAGGCCCAGGTCGCCGAGCTGCGGGCGGCGCTGGAGACCTCCGCGGCGGGCCTGGCCGCGCTGCGCCGCACCGCGCGCGACCTGGAGCTGCTGGACGCCGCGCTCGGCCGCCGTGAGGCCGCCTGGCACTCCGGCGACGCCGAGGACTTCGTCCAGGCCGACGCCGCCTTCCACCAGGCCGTGGTCGCCGCCGCCCACAACGACGTGCTGCTCGCCGTCTACGCCGACCTCGGCGAGGTCACCCGCGCACACCTGCGCAACGACGTCGGCCCCGAGCTGATCGCCGAGCGCTACATCGGCCACGGCACCATCCTGGACGCCATCCGGGCCGGCGACGCCCCGCGTGCCTCGGTCGAGGCCGGCCGCGCCATCGGCGCCTGCGCCACCGCGGAGGCGTGACTCGCCCGTAAGGGAAACACCGCTGCCCGGCACCCCTCCGAGGGGGTGCCGGGCAGCGGCGGTTTCAGCGGATCAGGCGCCGATGGCGTGCAGACCGCCGTCGACGTGGATGATCTCGCCGGTGGTCTTCGGGAACCAGTCCGACAGCAGCGCGACGATGGCGCGGCCGGCCGGCTCCGGGTCGCTCAGGTCCCACTTCAGCGGGGAGCGGTGGTTCCAGGTGTCGGCCAGCTCGGTGAAGCCCGGGATGGACTTGGCGGCCATCGAGCCGAGCGGACCGGCCGAGACCAGGTTGCAGCGGATGTCCCGCTCGCCCAGGTAGCGCGCCATGTAACGGCTGGTCGCCTCCAGGGCGGCCTTGGCCGGGCCCATCCAGTCGTACTGCGGCCAGGCGAACTGGGCGTCGAAGGTCAGGCCGACCACCGAGCCGCCGTCCTGCATCAGCGGCAGCAGCGCCATGGTCAGCGACTTCAGCGAGTACGCCGAGACGTGCATCGCGGTGGCCACGGACTCCCACGGGGTGTCCAGGAAGTTGCCGCCCAGCGCGTCCTGCGGCGCGAAGCCGATCGAGTGGACGATGCCGTCCAGGGTCGGCAGGGTCTCGCGGACCTGGTCGGCGATGCCCGCCAGGTCCTCCGGGCTGGAGACGTCCAGCGACAGCACCTTGACCGGGTGCGGCAGCTTCTTGGCGACCCGCTCGGTCAGGCTCGGGCGCGGGAAGGCGGTGAGGATGATCTCCGCGCCCTGTTCCTGCGCGAGCTTGGCGGTGTGGAAGGCGATGGACGCCTCCGTCAGCACGCCGGTGATCAGGATCCGCTTGCCTTCGAGGATTCCACTCATGTTCAGTGACCCATGCCCAATCCGCCGTCGACGGGAATGACGGCTCCGGTGATGTACGCGGCCTCGTCCGACCCGAGGAACCGCACGGTGGAGGCGACCTCGGCGGGCGCCGCGTAGCGGCCCAGCGGCACGCCGGAGACGATCTCCTTACGGCGCTCGTCGCTGAGCACCGCGGTCATGTCGGTGTCCACGAAGCCGGGGGCCACCACGTTGACGGTGATGTTGCGCGGGCCGAGCTCGCGCGCCAGCGACCGGGCGAAACCGACCAGGCCGGCCTTGGAGGCGGCGTAGTTGGCCTGGCCCGGCGAGCCGGACAGGCCCACCACGGAGGAGATCAGCACCACGCGGCCCTTCTTGGCGCGCATCATCAGCTTCGACGCGCGCTTGACCACCCGGAAGGTGCCGGTCAGGTTGGTGTCCAGGACGGACGTGAAGTCCTCCTCGGACATCCGCAGCAGCAGGGTGTCGTTGGTGATGCCCGCGTTGGCGACCAGCACCTCGACCGCGCCGTGCTTCTGCTCGATCTCGGTGAAGGCCGCGTCGACCTGCGCGGCGTCCGTGATGTCGCAGCGCACCGCGAGGACGTCGTACTTCGCCAGGGCCTCGGGCACCTCACCCGAGCGGCTGGTGATGGCCACCTTGTCGCCCGCTTCGGCGAAGGCCTGGGCGATCGCGAGGCCGATGCCCCGGTTTCCTCCGGTGACGAGAACCGAGCGGCTCAACGATCCACCTCTCTCCGTGTGTGAGCACGCACGTCGGAATGCGTACGCAGTGTGACGCTATCGGGCGGTCGGCGGAGCAGGCGCATCGGGCTCCCACAGCGCCGCACCGGAGGAACTGTCGCAATCCGACAATCCGTACCCGAATCGTCCGGTGCCCGTCGTCGAGTCCCCGCAGGCCCGTGCGCCCGCCCCGATCGGGGCGGGCGCACGGGAACAACACGGACCGACGCACCCGTTGCCCCCTCGGTGTCGGCCGACCCGGGATTGGCC